>CANFUR010000001.1 GCA_947450175.1 Actinomycetota bacterium
GCCGAAGATTTAAATCGCGAAGAAGGCGGTAATGCCGAAATCGCTCGTAAAGTTGGTTCAGTATTAGTTGCATCATTTACTGCATCAAAGCTTCGTTGGATGGCAGATAACGAGCCATCAAATTCGGCTCGAGTTGCATCAGTTGCCCTTCCCCATGATTGGTTGTCATGGCAACTTCAAGGTGGCAAAGATTTCTCCACACTTTTTACTGATCGAAGCGATGCATCTGGTACGGGTTATTTCGATCCCACAACTTCACATTATCGTGAGGATATTTTGCGCCTAGCTTTGCGCCAAGATTTAGAACTGCGATTACCAAAAATTATTTCACCCAATGCATTTGGTGGCACCACAAAAACTGGGATTCCAATTGCTGCTGGAGCTGGAGATAACGCTGGCGCAGCACTTGGTGTGCAAGCACAACCTGGAGATGTGATTGTTTCACTTGGAACGTCAGGCACAGCTTTTGCTGTTTCTGAGACACCGACTCATGATGCCAGTGGCGCGGTTGCAGGTTTCGCTGATGCAACGGGTCGCTTTTTGCCACTAGTTTGCACATTAAATGCGGCGCGCATCATGGATGCAGCAACAAGGATTTTGGGTAAGACTCATGATGAAATCGGTGCCCTTGCACTTTCTGCAACACCGGGTGCTAATGGCTTAACTCTTTTGCCGTATTTTGAAGGTGAGCGAACTCCTAATCGCCCAGATGCAACTGGAGTTTTTTCTGGGATGAATCTAACAAACTCTAATCCTGCAGATATCGCACGTGCCATGATTGAAGGAATGCTGGCGGGATTAGCCGATGCAGTTGATTCACTTACCGCTCTTGGCGTAAACGTGAATCGCATCTTGTTGATTGGCGGCGCGGCAAAAAATCTGGCGATACCCGCAATTGCTAGCGCATTGTTTGGCCGTGAAGTTCTTGTTCCTCCGGCCGGAGAATATGTTGCCGATGGTGCTGCAAAGCAAGCTGCATGGGCGTTACTGGGTGAAATGCCAACATGGGATTTAGGAAATGTTGTGCACCATCAATCTGTTCCAACTCCACATGTCATGGAAAAATACCGAACCTTGCGTGATAACACAGCAGGTTGGTAAAGATTTAAGCAGTTACGCGCACGCCTTTACCAACAACGATAATTCCACCAGGGCTAATTGTGAATCTTTGGCGATCACGTTCAATATCAACGCCAATCTGAGCGCCCGGTTCAACCACAACATTTTTATCCAGGATTGCATTTCGTACGATTGATTTATCACCGATTCGAACCGATGGCATTAACACTGAACCTTCAACAATTGCTCCGCGACCGACTGTTACGTCATAAGAAACTACTGATCCATGCAATATTCCACCTGAAATAATGGAACCAGCGCCAACGATTGAATCGTGCGCTCCTCCACTTTCGCTGAACTTGGCCGGTGGCAATGATGGTGGATTCGTAAGCAATGGCCATTCACGATTGTATAAATTGAAAATTGGATGCACCGAAACTAAATCCATATGTGCGTCATAGTAAGAATCAATAGAACCAACATCTCGCCAGTAACCTTTATCACGCTCGGTTTCTCCAGGAACAACGTTATTTGCAAAGTCATAAACCTTAGCTTCGCCATTTTTCGTCAGGAAGGGAATGATGTTGCCACCTAAGTCATGGCGGGATTCGATATCTTCAGAATCGATAATCAGTGCTTCTTCCATTACATCACGCTTAAATATGTAGTTTCCCATTGATACTAAACAAAGATCAGGATGACCAGGCATGGCTGGTGGATCAGATGGTTTTTCGTGAAAAGCTTTAATTGTGATTCCATCTTCAGCAAGTTCGATTACACCAAATTCGTGAGCCTCTGAACGCGGCATACGAATTGCGGCAACGGTAATTCCAGCACCAGTTTCGACATGCTGAACAAACATCTGACCTGGATCCATGCGATAAACGTGGTCTGCACCAAAGACTAAAACATGTTCAGGATTTTCATCATGAATCAAATTAAAATTCTGCAAAATTGCGTCAGCGCTACCTGTGTACCAACGTGGACCTAAACGTTGTTGGGCAGGAACCGGAGTGATGTAGTTGCCAAGTAGAGCTGACATGCGCCACGTTGTTGTTATATGGCGGTCAAGAGAGTGAGATTTGTATTGGGTCAAAACTGCAATTTTTAACATGCTTGCATTCACAAGATTTGATAAAACAAAATCTATGAGGCGATAAGAACCACCGAATGGAACTGCTGGCTTTGCACGATCTGCGGTAAGTGGCATTAAACGCTTACCTTCGCCTCCAGCAAGGACAATTCCAAGGGGAAGTTTAAGTTTTGCCATGTGCTAACGATAGCCTGTACCTCTTGAAGCGGATAGGGGGATGATATGAGCGAGCTAAAAGTTGGCATCGTTACCAAGGAATGGCCCCCGGCCATCTATGGAGGCGCAGGCGTTCATGTTCTGCAATTAACCCAAGCCCTTCGCACAATCAAAGATGTACACGTTGACGTCCACTGTTTCGGTGGAAAACGCGATGATGCTTTCGGATACTCAACACCCGCAGAATTTTCAACCGCTAATCCTGCTGTTCAAGCCATTGCTACAGATCTTGAAATTGCAACGCATTTGTCCAACGTAGATTTAGTTCATTCGCATACGTGGTATGCCAATATGGCAGGACATATTGCATCTTTGCAATATTCAATCCCCCATATCGTCAGTGCACATTCACTTGAGCCGCTGCGGCCATGGAAAGCTGAACAATTAGGTGGCGGGTACGCAATTTCTTCATGGGCGGAAAAAACAGCGTACGAAGCCGCTTCTGCAATCATTGCTGTTAGCAACGGAATGCGCGCAGATGTATTAAAGGCATACCCTGCAATTGATCCCAAAAAGGTTGTAACTATTCGCAATGGTGTTGATGCAACTAAATTTGCGCCAAACGATGATCCTTCTGTTCTCAAGAAATATGGCGTCAGTGGGCCATTTGCGATTTTCGTTGGTCGCATCACTCGCCAAAAAGGTCTAGCTCATTTACTGCGTGCTTGGAAAAATGTCCCCAGTGAATTTGGATTGGTTCTTGCCGCTGGAAGTCCAGATGAAGAAGGAATTGGCAAGGAAGTTGCTGACCTCATCACAGAGCTACAAAAATCTCGTGGCAATGTTTGGTGGATTAAAGATATGTTGCCTCATGCCGAATTAACAGCGATGTTAACGGGGGCTGACTTATTTGTTTGCCCATCAGTGTATGAACCTCTTGGAATTGTTAATTTAGAAGCTATGGGTTGTGAAACTGCAGTTTTAGGTTCGCGCGTTGGTGGAATTCCAGAAGTTGTCGCAGATAAAGAAACCGGTGAACTTGTTGATTACACGGGTGATGCCGCACTATTTGAAAGTGCACTGACAGAATCCATTACGCGTTTAATGTCACAGCCAGAACTACTTAAGGAATATGGGATTGCTGGCAGAGTACGCATCATGAGGGAATTTGGTTGGGATGCTGTTGCTACTGCAACGATTGAACTGTACAAGCGCGTGATTGCTTAGATGACTCGTAAATCCTGGATTCAGTTTGGCATTGTTGGCTTCTTGTGGGGAATTCCTTACTTACTAATGAAGGTGGCAGTTGCTGACATACCGCCTCCCCTAATCGTTGCGGGCCGTACATTTATTGGTGCTCTCATTCTGATTCCAATCGCAATCAAGAAAAATACTTTCAAAGATGCCATCAAGGGCATCCGCTATGTGATCCCATATGCAATCCTTGAAATGGTGGGGCCCTGGATCCTAATTACAAATGCTGAAAAGGAGATTTCCTCAGGTCTTGCTGGGCTTTTAATTGCCACAGTTCCAATCTTTTCAACTATTTTCTCTTCCCTGCGCGGGGATCATTCCGTATGGCAACCCAAGCGAATCTTTGGGTTAGTTGTCGGATTTATTGGAATCGTCGCGCTTGTTGGTATTGAATCAATTACTGGAAGCAGTAATCCGAAAGCTATTGCAATGGTGATTCTTGCAGCAATCATGTATGCCTACGCCGTTCTCATGATCACAGCTAACTTGCCAGGAGTTGATGGAATTGCCATTAACGGAACGGCAATGGGGCTTACCTGTCTTTTCTACACTCCCATCGCAATTGCCATGTGGCCAAGCAATCATGTTTCAACTAAAGCCATCGCAGCGTTGGTCGCGTTGGGTGTGTTTAGTACCGCTATAGCTTTCATGCTTTTCTTTATTGTCATTATAGAAATTGGGCCGGCGCGAGGATCTCTGACAACTTATGTAAATACGGCAATTGCAGTTGTTCTCGGAATTATCATTTTAGGCGAGCCAATTACTTTAGGAATTCAAGTTGGTCTACCTATGGTTATTCTGGGTTCTTATCTAGCAAGTCGTAAAGAGAAAGTTTAACTGCGCTCTTCAAAGCCTAGTTTGTCGAGCATGCGTGAATCACGTTGCCATTCCTTCGAAACTTTAATATGAAGTCCCAAGAAAATTTTGGCAACAAGGGCGCGTTCAATATCTGCTCGTGCTCGAATTCCGATTTCCTTTAATCGCACGCCTTGGTGGCCAAGCAAAATCGCCCGCTGCGTATCGCGCTCTACATGAATAGTTGCATGAACATCATAAAAGGGCCGTGAACCTTTTTCTTCTCGCTCACCAAACTCATCAATTGTTACAACGATAGAGTGTGGCAGCTCCTCGCGAACATCTTGCAATGCAGCTTCGCGGATGAATTCACATATCAACTGTTCGATTGCTTGATCACTGGTTGTACCTTCAGGGTAATAAGCCGGCCCTGCTGGCAAAGCTGCCCCAATAAGTTGGTTAAGCAAATCAATCTGATCATGAATTGCCGCAGATACCGGAATGATTTCATCCCACACAAAGCCTTGGGCTAACTCCATAATTCCAGTTAAACGAAGGGCCAGTTTTTCCTTAGAGAGTAAATCTGTTTTAGTGATGACAGCAAACTTCTTAGCGCGAGGATGTTTGGCTATTTCTTGGGCAATATAGATATCTCCCGCGCCAGATGTTTCATCAGCTGGAATACAGAGAATGACAATATCTACTGAATCCATCGATTGATCAACAACTGCATTAAGGCGATGTCCTAATAACGTTTTTGGCTTATGAACACCTGGGGTATCAACGAGAACGGCTTGGAAATTGTCTCCGTGAACAATGCCTCGAATAGCGCTGCGAGTGGTGTTGGGATGATGTGACGTAATTGCAATTTTGCTACCTACTAAAGCATTGATGAGGGTTGATTTTCCAACGTTTGGGCGGCCAACAATGGCGACAAAGCCCGAACGGAAATCACTCATAGGCTTATTCTCTCATTGATTTATACCGATGAACTCCACTGCATCTGCAACTGATGTGACAATTTCGGCAGCGCGTTCACCAATTAATCGATGGCAACCTTCACTCGTTGGTGAATTAATAGGACCCGGGATCGCCATAACTGGTCGCATCATTTCGGCAGCATCTCTGGCTGTTCGTAGTGAACCACTTCTAAATGCAGCTTCAACAACCAATGTTGCTTGGGATATCGCAGCAATTAAGCGATTGCGTGTAAGGAAGCGATGTGGCAATGCTCTATGGCCAGGCATAACTTCAGTTAATAGCGCACCTGATTCACATATCTCTTCAAATAATCGAGCATTACCTGCCGGATAATTGATATCTATTCCGCAGGCAATAACTGCAATCGTTGAACCTTCAGCAATCAAAGCTCCTTTGTGTGCAAAAGAATCTATGCCATATGCACCACCACTAACGATGCTCCATTGGCGATCGACAAAACCAGCTGCAAAATCACCAGCTATACGTGCACCGTAATTAGTCGGATTCCGTGTTCCGACTATGGCTAAAGAATTTGTGCCAAGTGCATCCAGATTACCTTTGGCTATTAATGCGATTGGGGGTGTTGCTAGATCTTCAACTTTGGATGGCCAGAATGTATCTCCCGGAACTATCAAGCGTGCATTCGAAATCGCGATTGAACTTAATACTTCATCGGCAGATTTTGAAGATATCTCCTTAATAAGCGGGGCGTATTTAATTGTGTCGTAGTGTCCGTTTTTCAGTTTTTCGTAAATTTCCAGTGCAGTTGATCCATAAATTTCGGCGGACCAAAAACTATGACCGCCTTCTATAGAACTAAAAAGTATCGCCCTGGCATCTAGCTCATTCACAGTTCAATTCCTCCGCGCAAGCTATGGGCTTTTTCAACATCTTCTAATGTGGGTATTGAATGTCCAGCTAAATCTGCCAAAGTCCATGAAACACGAATAATTTTATGAAGTCCGCGAGCAGTGATGTGTTCCTTATCTAACTCATCATGCAGAAAATTCATGGCTTGGCGCTGTGGCTGAAAAACCGTGCGCAAGGCTCGGGATGGAATGTGAGAATTAAGTTCCCAGGAATAGTCACTAAAACGTGCACGTGCAATAGCGCGGGCGGTAATGACGCGAACTCGAATATCAGCACTTGATTCACCAAGATCCGTACGAGCCATATCCACACGTCCAACTGGGTCAACATGGACGCGCATATCAATTCGATCCATCAATGGACCCGAAAGACGGTTGAGATATCTGCGCACTTGTAGTGAAGTACATGTGCAGTTGTGACCACGTCCAGTAAATTTTCCACACGGACATGGATTTGCAGCAAGAACTAATAGGAACTGAGCTGGGAAGGTTAAATTTCCAATACTTCTTGCGATTGTGATTGTTCCGGCCTCAAGTGGTTGGCGCAATGAATCTAAAACACCTGAAGGACATTCGGGAGCTTCATCAATAAATAAGACACCATTATGAGCAAGTGAGCAGGCACCAGGTTTAATCACATGCGCACCTCCTCCAACCATTGCAACGCGCGTTGTTGTGTGGTGTGGCGAAATTATTGGCGCAGTTAAAGAAGTTGGGGAGCGATTGGTAAAGGAACCTGAGATTGAATGAACTGCAGTGACTTCTAAAGCTTGAGCAATTGTGAGGGCAGGTAAAATTGTTGGGATGCGTTCGGCAATCATTGTTTTGCCAGCACCGGGTGGACCAATCAATAAAAGGTGATGTCCACCTGATGCAGCTATTTCTGCTGCAAGTCGAGCTTGAGGCTGCCCTGCAACATCGGCGAAATCTAAGTTCTCGTCTGTAGGTTGCCAAGCGAATTCAATTTCATCGGCAATTTCGCGCTCCCCTGTACGAAGCCATCGCAATACTTGCTTCACATGTTCCATTGCAATTATTTCAATACCCTGCATAAGTTGCGCTTCCTGAAAATTCGCGCGTGGCACTACAACAGTTTTTATCCCAGCTTTTTGAGCAGCGATTAAGGCTGGTAAAACTCCCCGGACCGAACGAATTCGACCATCTAGTGAAAGTTCGCCAAGAAATACAACGTCTGAAATGGCATCAGGCGAAATTGTTTCGTGCGCCGATAAGAGTGCAATGCAAATTGCTAAGTCAAAACTTGAGCCGCTCTTAGGCAGCCAGGCAGGCGAAAGTGAAACGGTTACTTTGCGATTGGGCCACACTTCAGCGCAATTGACGATTGCTGCGCGGACACGATCGCGAGATTCTGACAACGCTGCATCAGGTAGTCCAAGCAGTGAGTACATAGGAAGGCCATCTGCGATATCGACTTCAACCGTGACAACATGGCCATCTAATCCAAGAAGTGCAACTGATTTTGTATGTGCAAGGCTCATAGAACGCTGGCTCGATATTCAATGCTGTGTGAACCATTGGCAGCAATTAAAACTGCAGCAACATCTATCTGGTAGTCACACCCTAAGCAACCATGTGTTGCTAGCCATCCAAGGGCTAAACGTTGCATGCGCATTGCTTTTTCGCGATTTATTGCTTCGAATGGATGTCCAAATGCAACCGATGATCTGGTTTTTACTTCTACAAATGCAAAAATTCCAGATGGATATAGCGCGATAATATCTATCTCGCCTTCGCGAATTCGCCAGTTTCGTTCAATGATTTCTGCTTTGTGGTTAATTAAATACTTAGAAACTTCTTCTTCGCCAAAAGCGCCTGTTCGTTGATTACTTTTTCTTTGCATGTGCCAGACGATAAATTCCATGTCCGACTCTGCTCAGGCCACCTTTTTTACTTGTGAATAAGCGCCGCTATATTTGAAAAGGATTGTCGATGTTGTGCACATGGGCCATGTTCATTGAGTGCCTTTGTATGTGTTGCTGTGATGTAGCCCTTATGTCCGGCAAAGCCATAGACCGGAAAGTCTTTATCCATTTCGCGCATAATTCGGTCACGTGTAACTTTTGCAATGATTGATGCAGCGCTAATAGTTACAACGACTTGGTCACCTTTCCACACAGCTAAATTCGGAAAACCTAAGCCTTCAATTGCATAACCATCGGTGAGAACATATGCAGGAGTTACATTGAGTCCATTAACCGCTCTTCGCATCCCATCAAGATTTGCCGCATGCACTCCCCTGGCATCAACTTCAGATGCTGGAACTATTACTACACTGACACTTGCGGCAATCGATTGAATAATTTCAGAGATTTCTTCACGTTTATTTTCAGTTAATTCTTTAGAGTCGCGAACTAGCCTAAGTTCTGTGGCAAAAGGATCGTGAAGAACTACTGATGCTATTACTAGTGGTCCGGCACATGCCCCGCGCCCTGCTTCATCAACCCCGGCAATAGGAGATATACCTTCTTGGATGAGCAGTTGCTCAATAACTTTCATGGAAAACTATTTCAGAACGTTAATTTTTGGAACATAGGTAATATTTTTATATGGCCAGATAACAGCAAATACGCGCCCAGTTACTCGGGATAGTGGCACAAAACCTTTGTTGATATCTTCTTGGTGATATCTAGAATCCGCACTTGCTCCGCGGTGATCTCCCATAACCCAAATCTTGCCCTTTGGCACCGTGACATCAAATTTCATATCGCTAGGAACGTTGCCGGCAAAGATGTACGGCTCTGTAATTGGCTTACCATTAACGGTTAATAAACCTGCTTTATCGCAGCAAACAACGTGGTCGCCACCAACACCAATGACACGTTTAACTAAATACTGTTTAGCCGGATTAGGTAATACGCCTACTGCCACTAAACCAGTTTTCAACTTGGCAATATATTTATTAGATGATGAATCAGTAATCTCGGGCAACCATCCAGCTGGATCGCGGAAAACAACAACATCACCGCGTGAAATATTTCGAGAAAGAAAAGGTACTTTGTTTACTGCAACGCGATCTTTGACCTGCAAAGTATTTTCCATAGATCCAGATGGAATATAGAAAAACTGAACGAGAAAAGTCTTTATAAGCAGGGAGACAACAAGTGCAACTACAACAAGGATTGGGAGCTCCCGAAGGAGGGAACCCTTACGACGCATTGAGTTGATTATTCAGCAGCAGGTGTTGCTTCAGCAGCTGGTGCTTCAACGACGGCTTCAGGAGTTTCAACTGCAACTTCAGCAACTGGGGCTTCAACAACTTCCTCAACAACCGGAGCTGCTGCAACTACAGGAGCAATTGGTTCAGCTACTGGTGTAGAAAGAATTCCATCACCGTAACCTTCAACGCCATCGCGCTTTTCACGAATCTTTGCAGCCTTACCGCGAAGATCGCGTAGGTAGTAAAGCTTGGCGCGACGTACTTCGCCTTTCTTTACTAATTCAATTTTTTCAATAACTGGAGTGTGTACTGGGAACGTACGCTCTACGCCAACACCGTAAGAAACTTTACGAACAGTAAATGTTTCACGAACGCCATCGCCTTGACGGCGGATAACAATTCCTTGGAAGACCTGAAGACGGCTCTTGCTACCTTCGATAACACGAACATGAATCTTGAGCTCATCGCCAGCACGAAACTGAGGGATGTCTTTGCGCAGCGAAGCTGCATCTACGGCGTCAAGAATATTCATGGAATTCGTCCTTTTTTATCTTCATCTATTAAGCACCGGCTTTGGCAGGTGCAGACTGCGTATCTTGCCACAGAAGGGGCCTTGAGCGTAAATCGGCTTTTCTCAGGCGGGAATCTCCCGCATAAGCTCAGCATGTAGATGGGCTCCACCTGCCACCGTTAACTCCATTCCCCGCCACACATGCGTGCTCACAATAGCCCCAGCTTCTGTGGCAATTAAGGATGCCGCGGCCAAATCCCACTCCTTTAATCCAGTTTCAATATAGCCATCGACCATTCCCGTTGCCACACAACAAATATCTGTTGCCGCTGCTCCCATTCGTCGAATATCACGAATTGTGGGAACCAAGGTATTAACCAGATCTAATTGATTAATACGCTCAGAAACATCGTAAGCAAATCCTGTTGAAATTAAGGCCCGGTTTAACTCAATAGGTTCATTACATGCGATTGCAATCGAGTTAAGGAAAGCGCCGCCACCGCGTGTTGCATGCCATGTTGATCCAATAGTTGGTGCATGCACAACACCGGCAACAACGCCTTGTGCATCTTTGACCGCAATGCTGATATTCCAACCAGGTAAGCCGTAGAAATAATTAACTGTTCCATCAACTGGA
Organism: Actinomycetota bacterium; assembly: GCA_947450175.1. Taxonomy (GTDB): domain Bacteria; phylum Actinomycetota; class Actinomycetes; order Nanopelagicales; family Nanopelagicaceae; genus Planktophila. Next base: position 10,534 of record CANFUR010000001.1, read on the forward strand.
TCTATCACCCATGTGTAGCCCGATTTAGATTCACGTGCAGCACCTTCTTCACCGATAATTCCATCATCAGGGCGGGCGGCAAGGATTGCATTCACAATAAGTTTTTCACTGGCCACATCCATTTGTGTTGCAATATCGATAGCCGTTGACTTTGAAGTCAATTCCCATGATGCAGGACGATCGACAAGTAATTCTCCCGCCTGTTGCGCGATTTGCTGCGCCAATGCAAGAAGTTCATCTTTGATGCTCATCTGCTTATCCTAACCCTGACATAGGATGGGCAGCATGTTCTCGGCCTACACAACCTTATTTCGCACGCCGGGAGCGATGAAATTTTCTATTCCAGCATTAATCGGGCGCATGCCAATTTCAATGGATTCATTAGCACTTATTTTTATCGTTGTAGCTGTTAGTGATTCTTACGCGCTGGCTGGAGCCCTGAGCGCCGTTGCATCCATAACTATCTCGATCTCTACTCCGTATTGGTCCAGGCTTTCCGATCGAATCGGGCAACGCACAATGCTGCTTCGAGTTATTCCGCTCAAGATTGCAGGGCTGTCTATATTCATTGCACTAGTAATGAATCACGCTCCTATTTGGACATGGTTTGTCTCTATCATTTTTGCCGAACTCACTTCTGTAAATGTCGGTGGACTGGTGCGTCGACGCTGGTTGCATGTATTGAGCCCAGACAAATCAACAACTGCAGAAGTTGAGCGGGATAAGCATGTAGTAAATACGGCTTACTCTTACGAAGCCCTCATGGATGAGATTGTCTTTATTGTGGGGCCAATCACGGCAACTGCATGTGCAACCTCAATTGCACCAGCAGCGGGATTAATTGCAGGAATGATTTTGATGTCCATTGGTATGCCATTGTTTGCAATGCAACGCGTATCCGAACCTCCTCCATCACCCGTACGTACTAAAGATCCTCATCCCCCTGTAATCGGAATTCCAATTGTTCAGGCAATCGCTCTAGCTACAACCTTTACCGGTGGATTTTTTGGCGCAATCTCTATCGTTGTTGTTGGTTTTTCCCAAAGCCAAGGTCACAAAGCTCAATCAGGTTTGCTGCTTGGTCTATGGGCATGTGGCAGCGCCGTGATGGCGATAGTAAATGGTTTAGTTAAATGGAAAGTTTCTTACACCGTGCGTTTCCTAATATTCCTAACCGCCCTTACAGTGCTTTCGATCCCTTTCATATTTGTGCATTCAATTTTCTGGCTAGCTATCGCCCTCTTCTTTAATGGATTTGCAATCGCACCTCTTGTTGTAAATGCCTATGGCGTTGTGCAGGAAGTTGTGCCGAGTGAGCAGATCACTGAATCATTTACGTGGGTTGTAGCCGGAATGCCACTGGGCGGTGCGTTATCTAGCGCACTTGGCGGTTGGGTAATCGATACGTACGGCGCACAAACTGCTTTTTGGGTGCCGCTGGGATTTATGTGTGCAGCATTATTAGCCACACTGCCCTTCTTTCGTGTTTATAAGGGGCTCATCCATTACTCTCTGAAGCGTGACTGAGCTTAGGTTAAACGGCAAGAACGAGGACGGAACCCATCTGTCTCTACATGATAATGATGGAACCGAATTCACTCTTCGCATAAGTGACACATTACGTGCCACAGTAAATCAACCTCGTCTGAGTGCAGTTCCTGAACAAGAAACTGAAACTATTTCAATTAAGGAAATTCAACGACGTTTGCGTGCAGGTGAACTTGCCGAAGAGTTAGCCCGAGAAAATAATATTTCAATTGAAAAAGTCGAACGTTTTTCTGGTCCAATTTTGCAAGAACGTATCTACATTATTGATCAAGCCCAGCAGGTTCCAATCCGCAAAGAAGGCGGTCGCGATCCAGTTAACCTATTGGGTGTTGTAGTTTCACGACTTGCTCCACGCAATATTGATCTTTCAGATTTATCGTGGAACACATGGCGACATGAAGATGGAACTTGGACAGTTGAACTCCATTACCCCAATTCAAGCGGTGTTGGAATTGCACAATGGAACTTTGACACTTCTCGTCGCACGCTTGCTTCTATGGATGAAAATGCGCGATGGATGATGGGCGATGAACCGCCAGCACGTCAGATGCCTGCACCTGGTCTTGTGTATTCAGATTCAAATCACCCTTCACTGCGCGAAGAATTCACTCCCGCTCCAGAAGTTCCACGCTTGGCAGTCATTCGTGAACTTCCAGATGACGAGGCAGCGCGCGATGGGGTGGTTGCACGAGCAAAAGTTCCAAGCTGGGATGAAATTATGTTTGGCATTAAGCCAAACGAAGATCAAGAATAAAACTTCAAAACTTAACTAAGTGAGGTTGTAAGTAAAGCGACTTGAGATTCAATCTCACTATTTCCACCATGATGGCCAACCATTGCACCTTCTTTTTCGGCGCGTTCTGGATCTAATAAAACAACTCCGGCTTGGGCGATTGCAATAACATCACCCATACGATCAAGTGAATTAGCAGTTACGTCTGCGCCAAATAAATTAACTGTTATGGCACCTTCACGCGTTAGGACGTTCGCACGATTTCCTAAAAACTCTTGCCATCTTCGGCAAACTTCTATGCGAGCACTGGCACTGTCTTGTTCGGGTGATAAGTAAAGGTGTCGGGCACGAGGCTCTCCAGCGATAACAGATATGCCTTCTAATAATGGATTTTCTTGGCCAATAACTATCTTCTCTTCCACATTTACCATTCCATGATCTGAAGTTAGCCAAATACGGGTTCCCTTTGGCATCTCTTTCATCAGGTTAGAAAACATCTGATCAATCACTGAAAGCGCGGCTAACCACTTATCACTACCTACTCCATCACTATGACCAGCTGCATCTAAGTCATTGACGTATAAGTAGACAAATGAAGGCGTTTTTTGCAGCGCCGTCTTAGTTTCGGCAATTAAATCTGTAGAAACGTTTGCGCCTTTGTACTGTGCCCCACGAAAAACAGCACGAGTAAATCCAGAGTTTTCATATCGCTTTGCTGCAACATGAGTCACATTAATATTTTCAGCTATTGCGCGTTCAAATAAAGTTGGTACAGGTTGCCAATTCATAGGGTCAACTCGCTCATCCCACTTGAGAGCATTAAGAATTCGGCCACCACTGCGGGGAACTTGTACGGTATAGCCCAACATTCCGTGTACTCCTGGCAAAGTTCCGGTTGTTAATGTTGCTAAAGAAGTTGCAGTTGTAGAAGGAAAAGATGTTTGAATGGTTCCAAAATTTGTCAGTCTAGAAATCGTTGGCATTGCATCGCCATACTTTTCAATAATATCTGCACCAAAACCATCAATAAGAAATAAAAGCTCACGCCCACTGGGTGAGGGACCAACCTTTAAGTGGTCCTCGGCAGTTGTTAGCCCCAAGGATGAAAAAATCGATGGAGTTATCTGGGATAAATGCACGTTCATATCTTCTCATTACATCGGCTAAGGTTGACCCATGAAGAGTGCAATTAAATACTCAGCCGAAGTTTCGGCTGCAATTGCAGCAGGTAAGCCGATAGTTGCACTCGAATCAACGATTATCAGCCATGGATTGCCTCGTCCGTCAAATCTTGCTGTTGCCCAAGAATGCGAACGCATTATTCGAGAGCGTGGAGCAGTCCCGGTCACAATCGCTCTATTAGATGGCGTAGTGCATGTTGGCCTTGAATCCGACGAACTCGATGCAATTGCAAACCGGGATGATATTTCTAAAGCATCTTCCCGTGATTTGGCCATCATTATTGCTCAAGGAAAAAGTGCAGCAACCACTGTTGCAGCCACAGCACATATTGCAGCAATGGCAGGCATAAAAGTTTTTGCAACTGGAGGTTTAGGTGGCGTCCACCGCGGAGCTAATGAATCCTTTGATGAATCTGCAGACCTTACTGCTCTGTCCCAGTTAGATATGACTGTTGTATGTGCCGGCGTTAAATCAATTCTTGATGTCCATGCCACGTTAGAGCGCCTCGAGACTCTTGCCATTGCAATTGTGGGCTACAAAACTAATCGCTTCCCTGGTTTTTACTTAACTGATTCAGGCTTTAAAATTGAGCATCGTGTTGATTCGGCCGAAGAAATCGCATCAATTATCAAGGCACGCAGTGACGTGCATACCGCCAACCGCGCTTTGATTGTTACTAATCCAGTTGCTGTTCAGATGGATAAATCACGCCATGATCAAATTCTGGCATCTGGCCTTGCTAATGCAGTGCGCGATGGAATTGATGGCAAGTATGTAACTCCTTATCTACTAGAACATTTCCACACTGCAAGCCAAGGTGAATCACTTGCAATTAACACTGAAATTATTAAATCAAACTGCGCACTTGCCGCAGATATTGCGGTGGCGCTGTAAATGAAAAAGATCCTATGTATAGGTGATTTAGCTCTTGACGTTATTTCGCAGCTCAAAGAGCCCATTAACTATGGAAATGACACTGCAAGTCGCATTAGTAGTCACCCTGGTGGGCAAGCGGCAAATGTTGCAACGTGGATCACTAGGACACACTCAAAATCACAGTTGGTAGCCCGTGTAGGAAATGATCCTGTGGGATTCGCGCTTATTTCAGATTTAGATAAATACGGCGTAGAACATATGAATTTAATGCACTCTGGGCGCCCAACTGGCGTCGTTGTAATTTTGGTTGATTCCAATGGTGAGCGCACAATGTTTCCAGATAATGGCGCAAACGCTGACCTCGAGCTAAGTGATCTACCTCCACTAGATGATGTAGACGGCGTCTATTTGAGTGGTTATGCATTACTAGATTTCCGTAGCCGTGATGCTGTTCTAACAATGATTAAGAAAATTAAAGCCGCAGGAAAGCCAATATATTTTGATCCCACAACAACTGGCGCAATGAAGATTGTTACTCGCGACGAAGTTTTGTCCTGGGTCGCTTTGATGGATGGCATCTTGCTCAACTCTGAAGAAGCTCTCTATCTTGGGGATGCAACAGATGTTGAAAGCGCAGAAAAGAATTTGACTGCTTACACGCCACTCGTTGTTATTAAGTTAGGTTCTCGCGGTGCAATGGCTGTTCACAACGGCACAATTGCAAAAGTGTCTGCCGTCACTACCAGTGTGGTTGATACAACTGGTGCTGGAGATTCATTTGCTGCTGGATTTATTCCAAAGTGGCTGGAAACAAATGATTTAGAAGCCGCGCTTTCTGCCGGAACTGCACTAGCTGCAAAGTGTGTTGCAGCTGTTGGGGCGCGCCCTCCCCTAGATTAAGCAACTCTCTTGGCAGAATGCTCCAATGGCAACTGCGAAGACTCCCGCGAAAACTGCGGCAAAAGGTAAAAAACCCCTCGGTCCAAAGCCTGGTGAATATCCAGGCAAGATCGTAGACATCGATGTATCTAAAGAAGTTTCTGAATCATTTCTTGAATACGCATACTCAGTAATTTATTCACGTGCCCTGCCTGATGCACGTGATGGTCTAAAGCCAGTTCACCGTCGCATCTTGCATCAGATGGCAGATATGGGTCTTCGCCCAGAACGTGGGCATGTAAAGAGCGCACGTGTTGTTGGTGAAGTAATGGGTAAATTGCACCCTCACGGAGATGGTGCAATTTATGACGCACTTGTTCGTATGGCCCAATCTTTTTCAATGCGCTTGCCACTAATCGATGGCCACGGAAACTTTGGCTCACTCGATGCCGGTCCTGCAGCGATGCGTTATACCGAAGCACGTCTTGCTAGCGCCGCTATGGCGATGGTGGCTGAAGCTGATGAAGACACAGTTGATTTTGGTCCCAACTACGATGGACAACTCTCAGAACCTTTAGTTCTACCTGCTGCATATCCCAACCTTTTAGTTAATGGAGGATCAGGTATCGCAGTAGGTATGGCCACCAACATGGCTCCCCATAACTTGGGCGAAGTTATCGCGGCGACAAAGTTTTTAATTGAAAACCCAACCGCCACTATTAAGCAGCTTATGAAATTTGTTCCAGGTCCAGATTTTCCAACCGGTGGTGAAATCGTCGGCCTTGAAGGTGTGCGCGAGGCATATGCCACTGGCAAGGGGTCATTTAAAGTTCGCGCCAGTGTTGAAATTGAAAAAGTTACTTCACGCAAAATGGGAATTGTTATCAAAGAACTTCCCTTCACTATCGGACCTGAAAAGGTAGTAGAGCGTATTGCCGCCCTTGTTAAATCTAAGAAAATTGCCGGCATTAGCGACATTATCGATCTCACCGATGGGCAGACAGGCACCAATGTAGTCATCGAAATTAAAAACGGTTTCGAGCCTGAAGCGGTTCTAGAACAGCTGTATTCACTAACCCCGATGGAAGATGCTTTCTCAATTAACGCCGTGGCCCTGGTTAAAGGCAAGCCACAGACTTTGGGATTAAAGGAACTTCTGAAAGTATTTATCGAGCACCGCATCGAAGTTGTGCGCCGTCGCAGTGAATACCGCAAAGCTAAAGCTGAAGGACGTTTAACTCTGGTTGATGGATTGCTCAAAGCAATTATCGATATCGATAAGGTCATCAAAATCATTCGAGCCAGTGATGATGCAGCATCTGCGAAGGAAAAGTTGATGAAGGACTTTAAGTTAAACGATGAGCAAACAACATACATCTTGGACATGCCACTTCGTCGTTTAACTAAGATGAGCAAACTTGAACTTGAAACTGAGCAAAAGGAACTTAAAGCCACTATTGCTGAGTTAACTAAACTGCTCAAGAGCGAAGATGCGATCAAAGCACAGGTTTCAGATGAATTAACTGCCGTTGGTAAGTCATTTGCTACGCCGCGAAAAACTCGAATTGGCGCTGCCTAACCTCTAGCCGTTAAACTACGGCGTGATTTCAACCCAAGCGCTAGAACTTCGAGCAGGTGCTCGCCTACTTGTTAAAGGCGTAACTGTGCGTATTAATAGCGGTGACCGCATCGGTTTTGTCGGACGCAATGGTGCAGGTAAATCAACTCTCGCAAAAGTTTTAGCTGGCGAAACAATGCCAGCAGGTGGCGCAGTTAATCGCACCGGAAAAATTGGTTACCTCCCGCAAGATCCCCGCACTGGTGATGAACCAGGCACAGTTATTGAACGTATTCTCTCTGCCCGCGATTTAGATCAAATCACTCACCGCATGCGCGCAGTTGAAGAAGAGATGGCAACTGCCCAAGATGAGGCGCTAGAAAAAGCAATGGAGCGTTACACCCGTGTTGAACATGAGTTCAGTGCAGCAGGTGGATATGCCGCAACCGCTGAAGCCGAAGCGATTGCAACCTCACTTGGAGTTACCGAAGCCGTCTTTGGTCATGAACTTTCAACTCTTTCAGGTGGTCAGCGCCGCCGTATTGAACTTGCACGCATTCTCTTTAGCGGCGCCGAAACGCTACTGCTGGATGAGCCAACGAACCACTTAGATGCTGATTCGATCATGTGGCTACGCGAGTTTTTAGCTAAATACTCTGGCGGCCTTGTGATTATTTCCCACGATGTGAACTTGATCGAAACCGTTGTAAACAAAGTTTTCTACCTCGATGCCAACCGCAACGTAATTGATGTCTATAACTTAGGCTGGAAGGCATACCTGCTCCAGCGTGAACAAGATGAGCATCGCCGTAAGAAAGAACGCGCTAACGCCGAAAAGCGTGCAGAGATTTTGCAGAAACAGGGCGAGAAGATGCGGGCAAAGGCATCAAAGGCAACTGCAGCTCAAGGCATGTTACGTCGTGCTGAAAAACTTCGCAGTGGTCTTGAAGATGTTCGCGTTAACGACAAAGTCGCACGTCTGCGTTTTCCTACCCCTGCCCCATGTGGCAAGACGCCGTTATCTGGGGAAGAGCTTTCAAAATCCTATGGATCTCTCGAAATCTTTACCGACGTCTCATGTGTTATTGATAAAGGTTCTCGCGTTGTAATCCTTGGCCTCAACGGTGCAGGTAAGACAACGTTACTTAGAATTCTGGCCGGCGAACTTGAATCTGATACTGGAAAAGTTGAACACGGTCATGGTTTAAAAATTGGTTACTACGCCCAGGAACATGAATCACTCGACTTTGAACGCACAGTTCTTGAAAACATGATGTCGGCAACCCCTGATTTACGCGAACCTGAAGCCCGAAATACTTTGGGTTCATTCCTTTTCATCGGCGATGATGTGCACAAACCTGTAAAGGTTTTATCAGGTGGAGAGCGAACTCGTTTGGCCTTAGCTGTGCTTGTAGTTTCAGCTGCCAACGTATTACTTCTTGATGAGCCAACAAATAACTTAGACCCAGCTTCGCGTGCAGAAATCCTTGGCGCACTTTCTGAATATCAAGGCTCAGTAATCATGGTTTCTCACGATGAAGGCGCAGTTCAATCTCTTAAGCCAGAGCGGGTTATTTTATTGCCAGATGGCGATGAAGATCTGTGGAAAGACGAGTACTTCGACTTAGTTTCAATCGACTAAGCGTCGATATGTTCGCGATCGATTTCGGCGTTAGCGATAAATTCTTTACGAGGAGCAACATCACTTCCCATTAGTAATTCAAACATCGCTTCTGCAGCTGTTGCATCTGAGACAGTGATGCGGCGCAATGTGCGGGCATCTGGTTCCATCGTCGTTTCGCGAAGTTGATCTGCATCCATTTCGCCCAGACCTTTGTATCGCTGAATTGGTTCTTTCCAACGCTTTCCAGACTTCTTCAAATCTGCAGTAATTTTCTTCATCTCATCATCACTATATGTGTAGATGTATTCGCCCTTCTTGCCTCCCCCGCCCATAACTTCAATACGGTGCAGAGGTGGGATGGCAGCAAATACGCGGCCAGCATCAATGAGCGGGCGCATATAGCGATACATCAAAGTAAGTAGCAAGCAGCGGATATGTGCACCATCAACATCAGCATCTGACATCAAAATAATGCGGCCATAACGCGCTTCCTCTAGATCAAAAGATTTTCCAGAGCCGGCACCAATTACCTGAATGATGGATCCGCACTCTTTATCTTCAAGCATCTGGGACAACGAAGCTTTTTGAACGTTAAGAATCTTGCCTCGAATAGGCAGAATTGCCTGGAACTCAGAGTTACGCGCTGCCTTGGTTGTGCCTAGCGCCGAATCACCTTCAACAATAAAGAGTTCTGTGCGAGTGACATCTTCTGATCGGCAATCTGATAATTTTGTTGGAAGAGACGATGATTCCAATGCGTTCTTTCGGCGCTGCAAATCTTTGTGGGCACGGGCACTGATGCGGGTACGAGAAGCTGCGGCTATCTTTTCAAGGACTACACGGCCATTAGCTTTATCAATGCGCTTAGAAGTATTGAAATACTCTTTCATCTTTTCGGCAACAACGGCAGAAACTATTCGAGTTGCGGCAGCTGTTCCCAAAACTTCTTTGGTCTGACCCTCGAACTGTGGTTCAGACATTCGAACTGTCACGACGGCGGTTAAGCCTTCAATAACATCATCTTTAATTACATCGATTTCTTTATTAGCAAGAGTCTTAGTAGAACGCAAAGCTTCGTTAACGACTTTGACCAGTGCGCGCTCAAAGCCCAAAACGTGGGTTCCACCTTTTGGCGTTGCAATGATGTTTACGAATGAGCGCTGTGTGGTTTCAAAACCATTGCCCCACTTCATGGCGATATCAACTTCCATATCGCGCTCAACTTCAGTAGAGACCATGTGTCCCTTGTCATCCAAAACTGGGACTGTTTCTTGGTAATGACCCGTGCCATAGATACGTATTACATCGCCAACAGCCTCATCTGGCTGTAGAAAATTACAATACTCAGTGATTCCACTTTTGTGGAAGAAAGTTTCTGTCGTCTTTGTCTTGGTGCGATTGTCATTAACAATCAAAGTAAGACCTGGAACTAGATAAGAAGTCTGGCGGGCACGATCATAGATATCTTCTAAATCAAGTTCAGCTTCTTTAAGAAAAATCTGGCGATCACTCCACCACTTAATGCGGGTGCCAGTTACTTTGTTAGAAATCTTTCCAATGACACGCAATCCTGATTTTGGCTCAAAAGTAGCTTTTGGTCCGTCGCCATCAAAAATTCCAGCAACTCCGCGTTGGAATGACATCCAATAAATTTTTCCGTCACGATCAACTTCGGCATCAAGACGAGAAGCCAGTGCGTTCACTACTGAAGCACCTACACCGTGCAAACCACCAGATGCTGCGTATGAACCACCACCAAATTTTCCACCGGCATGTAATTTTGTTAATACGACTTCAACTCCAGTTAAACCAGTTTTAGGTTCTTTATCTACCGGAATTCCGCGACCATCATCATGGACTTCAACAGAACCATCGGATTCGAGGTTAATTTCAATTTTCTTGCAATGTCCAGCCAAAGCTTCATCTACAGAGTTATCGATAATTTCCCATAAGCAGTGCATGAGGCCACGTGAATCTGTGGAGCCGATATACATACCTGGGCGTTTACGGACTGCATCAAGACCCTCAAGAACAGCCAAATCTTTTGCGGTATAGCTATCTTGCACATTTGTCGCAATATCTTTTTCGGCCACGGGGCGAAAGGTTATCGCCCACCACCCCGTATCACCTGCAAGCGCGCCGAAACCATCTCAGATACTGGAAATATCGATAATTACAGTGAGAATTGCAGAAAATAAATTACTTTTAACAAGCGGGGAATATCCAGACATGGTTTGATGTTCCATAGCAAGTAGGACACTAAGAACGGAGAGAGATATGTCAGAACAATTGATGCTCGAATCAGTACCTCTTAACGCCCTTGACCGCTGTGATCGATGCGGAGCGCAGGCTTATGTGCGCGCAGTTCTTCTCAACGGCGGAGAACTCATGTTCTGTGCCCACCATGGCAAGGAATATGCCGAAAAGCTAAAAGTAGTAGCGGCTAAGATTATCGATGAGAGTGAAAAACTCGTCGAGACTCCTGCCAACTAATCTTTTTTAACTTTATCTCTGTGTGATCCATCGCAGTTTGGTTTATCTTTTGATAAACCGCACCCACAAAACTTCACATTCTCTTTAGTTTCAAGAATGTTGCCTTCGCTATCGACGAAATCAACTGGCCCAATAACCTTTATAGATCCACTTACTGGGTTGATATAAATGCGTGCGTTATCCATGGTTTAGTCGAGGTAGTCGCGCAAAACCTGGCTGCGTGATGGGTGACGAAGCTTTGACATTGTCTTAGATTCAATCTGGCGAATACGTTCACGAGTAACGCCGTACACCTTTCCGATTTCATCTAATGTCTTTGGCTGACCATCGGTTAGACCAAAGCGCATTGCAACTACTCCTGCTTCACGCTCTGACAACGTATCTAGAACTGAGTGCAACTGCTCTTGCAACAATGTAAATGAAACCGCATCGGCTGGAACTACGGCCTCGGAGTCTTCAATCAAATCACCGAACTCTGAATCGCCTTCCTCGCCCAATGGCGTATGCAGGGAAATAGGTTCACGGCCATATTTTTGAACTTCAACAACCTTTTCAGGAGTCATATCGAGTTCTTTAGCTAACTCTTCTGGGGTCGGTTCACGACCAAGATCCTGCAACATCTGGCGCTGAACACGTGCCAACTTATTAATAACTTCAACCATGTGGACTGGAATACGAATTGTGCGGGCCTGGTCAGCCATCGCACGGGTAATTGCCTGGCGAATCCACCATGTTGCATACGTTGAGAACTTGTAGCCCTTTGTGTAGTCGAATTTTTCAACTGCGCGGATCAAACCCAAGTTACCTTCTTGAATCAGGTCGAGGAAAAGCATTCCGCGGCCGGTATAACGCTTAGCAAGTGAAACAACCAGACGAAGGTTTGCTTCGAGCAAGTGATTCTTTGCGCGCTTTCCATCTTCGACTAGCCATTCAAGTTCGCGCTTTAATTTCTTTTCCATCTTCTTTTCTTCTTTAATTTTTGCCTCAGCAAAAAGGCCTGCTTCCACACGTGTAGCAAGCTCTACTTCAAGTTCGGCGTTCAATAGAGCAACACGGCCGATCTGCTTGAGGTAATCCTTTACTGGGTCAGCAGTTGCACCAGCAGTCATAACTGTCTGAGCCGGAGCATCATCTTCTTCGGAGGCCTTTAATGTAAAGGCATTTTCTTCATTACCGGATGCTTCTTCAGTTAAATTAACTACTCGAGGTTGATTACTCTTGTCCTCTTCTTCACCATCGATAATATCGACAGCTTCTTTAATTAAAGTCTCTACGTCTTCTAATTCAACTTCTTCTAATTCAACTTCTTCGCCATCAATCTTGACCACTTCAGCTTTACCAGACTTGGCATCCATCTTTGGTGCTTCTAATGGCTTAACTGGTTCTGGCTTTGGTTCAATTAATGCATATTCACTCTTCTTCAAAATACGTGAAGGTGAACCTAGCCCTGCCTTACGTAGCTTTTCAACGATTACTGGAAGAGAAGTTGCTAATACGCGAGCTTCATCTACTAGATCCTTGTCTATCTTTTTAGGAATTCGGTGGATCGAAGTAATGCCGCGCTTTTCAAGCTCTGCTAGAACTTCTTGCTGGCGAAGAACTGCGTTCTTTGCATCAACAATTGCCTGAACGTCTTTTGCTGTTAAATCTTTTTTCAGCGCAATCTTTACGGGTGCAACCTTTTTTGCAACAGGTGCGGCTTTCTTAGCTACTGCTTTCTTTGCAACAGCTTTTTTAACAGGTGCGCTCTTTTTAGCCGCTGCTTTTTTTGCAGGTGCGGCCTTTTTTGCAGCCGATTTCTTTACAGGTGTAGCCTTTTTTTCAACGGCCTTCTTTGTCACCTTGTTTTTGAGCGCACTAAATACAGCCACAATTGTCCTTTGGTTTTTATCAGCGAGCGCGCTGATGCGATGGCTATATTATAATTTGTCCACAGGGGTAAATGCACATCCAAAACCGTTATTTTGCCAACTATTCGGCCAGTTTCAAGGCCTGCCTAATCACATTTCCCACTGATTCAACCTCCACAAGAAAGCCGTCATGGCCAAATGGAGAGGAAATCGTTACAAGTGGCGCAGCTTGTGGCGCAAACTCAGCGATCTCAGCCTGCAAACGCTGGGGGAAGAGGCGATCGGTATCAATTGATACGGCAACGACTGGGATGGCAATTGAATTGAGCGCCGCAGCCACTCCGCCCCGTTCTCGACCTATGTCGTGGGAAATCATGGCCTCGGTGAGGGCTATATAGGTGTTTGCATCAAAGCGGCGGGACAACTTGTCTGCTTGATGGTCTAGATATGACTCGACTGCATAACGTCCGGTGTCATCACCTTGAAGCTCACGGCCAAAACGTATATCCATCTCAGCCTCTGTCCGGTACGTCAGGTGAGCAATGCGCCGGGCAATCCCCATGCCCTCAACAGGTCCACGCTCTTGGTCGTAGTAATCACCATTGTTGAAGTTGCGATCAGTTCGAATCGCGCGAAGTTCAATCGACCACGTGCCAATTTGATCCCCCGTTGCTACGGCCGATGAACCGATAGTGCATATGGCGCCGACTCGATGTGGCAACTGCACTGCCCACTCTAATGATCGCATTCCTCCAAGAGATGGACCAACGGCCAACACATATTTTTGAATTCCTAGTGCATCACTAAATTCAATTTCGGCATCAACCATGTCGCGAATAGTCAGTGATGGAAATCGTGATCCATATCGCTTGCCATCTGGGGCAATTGATGAAGGCCCGGTACTTCCTTGGCATCCACCGATTACATTTGGACAAAGAACAAAATATTTATCAGTATCAAATGGCATGCCCGGGCCTACCATTGATGGCCACCAACCAGGTACATCTGACCAACCAGTCATGGCATGGTTTACTAAAATCGCATTGTCTTTTTTATCATTTAAAACGCCCCAGCTCTGATAGGCGATAGTTACATCGCTCAGAATTTCTCCACTCTCGAGGGCCACATCACCTATTTTTATGAAACGCCGATCACCGGGTGCATGGTTTTCAAGCCATGCCCCGGTGACCTTCACGGTTTCATCTCTCATTATTTGGCGGCAGCAAAACCATCTGCAAGGTCTGCTTTGATGTCATCGATATCTTCAAGACCCACAGACAAACGGATTAATCCAGGGTTAACTCCGGCATTGAGTAGTTCTTCTGCAGAAAGTTGTGAGTGAGTAGTAGATGCGGGGTGAATAACCAAAGATCGCACATCACCAATATTTGCAACGTGAGAGTGCAGATTCAAGCCTTCAACAAATTTCTTTCCAGCTTCAATTCCTCCCTTAATTTCAAAGGATAAAACCGAGCCTGATCCCTTCGGTGCATACTTTGTAGCAAGTGCGTTGTATGAATTGCCGGGTAGAGATGAGTAATTGACTTTCTCTACTTGGGGGTGGCTTTCAAGCCATAGTGCAACAGCCTTGGCGTTATCTAAATGCGCCTTCATGCGCAGGGTCAGAGTTTCAAGACCTTGAGCTAACAACCAAGCATTAAATGGGCTAACTGCTGCACCTATATCGCGCAACAAAGTCAAACGAATTTTAAAGAGATATGAAAGGTTGGCACCAAATGCCGATCCAACACCTAGTGCTTGGGCATATACCAGCCCGTGATAGGAAGGATCTGGGGTGTTAAAACTTTTAAACTTTTCTGGATAACGTGCATAGTCAAAATTACCTGAATCCACGATTGCTCCGACAACTGCATTTCCGTGACCAGCTAAGAATTTGGTTGCGGAGTGTACAACTACATCTGCACCGAATTCGATTGGCTTAATTACATATGGTGTTGCAACTGTGTTATCGACAATTAATGGCACATGATTTTCATGCGCAACCTTTGCAACTGCTTCGATATCCAAAATATCATTATTCGGATTTGAGATTGTCTCACCGAAAAACGCCTTCGTGTTTGGACGAACTGCTTTTGCCCATTCAGCAGGATCATTAGGGTTATCAACAAAAGTAACCTCAACACCAAAAGTAGGCAATGTGTAATGGAACAAGTTATAAGTTCCACCGTAGAGATACTTTGATGAAACAATGTGATCACCGGCAGTTGCAACAGCTAAGACTGCAAAAGTTGTAGCTGCAGAACCTGAAGCAAGAAGAAGAGCAGCAACGCCACCTTCAAGAGATGCAATGCGTTTTTCAACGACATCCTGCGTTGGATTCATGATGCGGGTATAGATATTGCCTAGCTCTGCCAAACCAAAAAGATCTGCCGCATGCTTTGTGTCACGGAATTGATACGCAGTGGTTTGATACAGAGGAAGTGCACGTGCTCCAGTTGTAGGATCTGCAACTTGTCCGGCATGTATCTGACGGGTTTCAAAAGCTGCTTCTTCAAGTGAAAAACTAGACATGTAAGTTATTCCTCCCAGTTATGGGAACGCCTAAACGAAGATATGCCAACGCTGGCATAACTTGTGGAATAGGTGTTCCACGCTTATCGACTGCGTTGTGCTAGTCGATCTGGTCTTCACCCGGAGCACCCCACCGTGGTGGAGGGTTGCCGTCTAGTAAGCCGGGGCTAAACACTAGAACTCGTGACCTGTGGCAGAGACTAACAGAAGCTCAGGGCTACTCAAAAATCCCAGCGGTGACTTTTGGGTGCAGCTCTACTCGCATTGCTGCAAAAGCGGCGGCGGGCCAGCCTGAACCAAAAACACGGCGCAGCAAAATCGTTAAAGAATACGTAGGCGCTACTTCGCTAGCGCGATCCAGGCACCTATAAGCAAGAGGTACATCACCTCGTTCGTATGCCAAAGTCGCAAAAAGAGTTGCAACCGGTGCTACATAACCAGCTGGTGCAATCTGCAATAAGTAATGCCACATTGACCAGTACGTTTCGAAGCTTTCGGAGTTATGAGTTCCAAGTGCAAAATCTCTTACTTGTATGTCACTTAGGCGCCCAAGAACTTTGGCGATTAAATCTGGATTGCTATCTACCCCAAACTTTTCAAACTCAACTGCCAAATCAATTACCGCAGTTGCGCCATCTTGTTGCATCTTTGATAACGCCGCACTTTCTGGGTCAACATAAAAGCTATTAACTAATGTAACAAATGCAGCATCTGTTGCAAGAGGTAGAGAAGTTATTTGTAGTTCTTCATAATCGGTGGTCATTGATCTCTCATTTCGTGAATCGGGTATTAGCAGCAACCACGGTGATAACTGCAAATGAAGGTATTTTGATAGTGCCGGTGATTGCACGTGTTGCACCGTTATGCTTGAAATTTCCATTCCAAGTTGCAATCAATGTGATGTAATAAACGCCTGGCGCTTTGTACGTGTGGGTTATTTTCTGATGTGGGTAAGGAGCCCCTGGTTCGGTAGTCTGAAAAATTTCACCATCGCCCCACTGCCAAGCAAAACCAGGTCGAAGTGCTACATCAATTATTTCGCCAATAATGTTCACACGTGATTGAAATAAAGAAGGAAGATCACACCAGAAAATAACTGGCACATGCACAAGCGGCTCAAACTCTGGTTGATAGGCAATAGTTCCGGTAGGCACCATCTTGATCAATCGATCACTTAAATTCACGCTCTTTGTCACTACTTTTTTCACACTGATTCGCGCTTTGTATGTGCGCTTAACCGTTGACACCGGCTTCGGTTTGGGCGGAAACCACAGCGTTGGCTTTGGCGTAACCGCGACTGGCTTCTTTGTTACAAGACCACCATTACCTTTTTTAGCCGTAATGATTATCTGATTATTTTGTGTGAACACATCCACACAGGCCGTAGTTGAACAATCTCCAAAGGCCGCACTGGGAGTGGATAAAGCTAGGAAAAGAATGGCGATAATTAAGCGCTTCATGTGTCAGGACGATAAGTGCGCCATATGTCTTAAGCGCCTGCTCGCTGGGCTAACTGTGGATACATGTGACACTCTTAGTTCATGAGCGCGCGCGATGGAGATGGTTGGGTCCAATGTGCCTGTGGGAATAAACATTGGGGGCTCAACGGCGCTGCTGGAATCCTGTTACTTCGTGGTGATCAAATCCTGTTACAACACCGCGCTCCGTGGGTCCATAACGGTGACACGTGGGGAATTCCAGGAGGTGCCCGCGATAGTCATGAATCAGTTCTTGAAGCTGCTATTCGCGAAGCTAAAGAAGAAACTGGAATTGATCCAGTTCATTTAACTCCTATTCAAACTTTTAGCGATGATCACGGCACGTGGCGCTATGACACAGTAATTGCCCATGCCACAGATTTATTAGTGGCCCATGAACTCAATGATGAATCTCATGAGGTTCGTTGGGTTCACATTGATCAAGTTGATACCTTGACTTTGCACCCTAGCTTTGAAAAATCCTGGCCGGCGCTACAACAAATCCTTAATGATCTTGTCGGCCCACTCTAAATCTTTTTCCTCTTGGTGAGCCACAACAACAACCGTTACACCTTTTTCGGCTAAACCTTGTAGCAAATCAATAATTCGCCTGCGGCTCTGAATATCTTGAGCAGCCAATGGTTCATCTAAAAGTAAAACTGGAGTGTTTTGCGCAACTGCCTGCGCAATTGCAACTCGAGCAGATTCTCCTCCAGATAACGTTGTTACATGGCGATCAGCGATAGCACTAAGTTCAAGCGCCTGCATGATTTCATCAGCGGGTCCAGCCATCTCGATTACTTGACGGACCGTGAAGCCCAAAGAGTAAAACTGATTTTGCACAGCCATTGCGCGAATTTTCGATAACTGCATAGCCGATGTAAGCGCAGGGTGCACATCATCAATAGTAATCGTGCCTTTGATCGGCACAATTGAACCGGCAATGGCTGCAAGCAACGTAGATTTTCCACTGCCATTAGGGCCGACAATTACGGTTATAGAACCGGCCGGAATTTGTTCAGAATATCCGTAGATAATTTCGCGGCCAGAGATTTCAATAGTAATTTCATTAATGGTAATCATGGCGTTTTCCATGTCGTATTTCGTAAGGCAACTAAAGCAATCAAGATTGGTGCACCAATCAACGATGTAACCAAACCAATTGGCAGTTCATTTGGCTGGGCAATCGTGCGTGCAAGCGTGTCGGCAATTACTAAAAGTAAGGCCCCAATTATTGAACTTTGAATTACTAGAAATCTGTGAGACGGACCATAAATAAAGCGAGCGATATGAGGAGCAGCTAACCCAAGAAATGCGATTGTTCCTACCGTACTTACAGCGCCACCTGCAGCAATTGAAAGTGCAACCAGCGCTAGTTTTCGCACCTTTGCTACATCTACTCCTAAATGAAATGCCGTTGCATCACCAAGTGAGAGTCGATCTAAATCCGGAGCAATTGAATAAGCAAGTGCAATACCAATGACAGCAGTAATAAATATTCCTAACAAATTATCTGTTGTAATAAGTGAAAGCGAGCCAAAGTTCCAAAAAGATATTGATCTGGCATCGGCGCGCGTAACCATGGTGGTTGAGATTCCAACTATGGCGCTTAAAGTGGCAGTAACAGCGATACCGACAATGATGAGAGCAAATGATGAAAGCCCAGAACGCACGGAAGCTAACTTGAAAGTAAGCGCCGTTGCGGCAATGGCTCCTACTACTCCGAATGCAATTGCACCTAAAGATCCCACCTGCACAATTCCAAATAAAATTGCAATTACAGTTGCAAGGGAGGCCCCGGCAGAGGTACCGACAATGCTGGGTTCAGCCAATGCGTTGTTGCACGCACCTTGCGCCATCAAACCTGCCACAGCCAACGCTGCACCAACTAATAGCGCGGCAATCACACGTGGAAAACGAATTTGCCACAGAATTGCATTATGGCCAGGATTAAATAGCTCCTTCCAAAAAGCATCTATGTGTGTGGCTCCAATAGCTAGAGAGCCAAGTGTTGCAACCACTAAGAGGAGAAGAGTGAAAGCAGGAAGATAGCGCTTCATTTTTTCATGACTTCTACAAGCGCTTTGCTCAATGCGCTAACAAGTGAAGGTGTGCGTGGGCCAAAAGATAAGAGCAACGAATCATCTACATCAATAATGCGCGAATTTTTACCTGCAGGAGTTTGAGCAACGCCAGGCAGCTTCACTAATCCTTTTACTCCCCCAACCGATTCCAATCCCTTGCTCATAACCAGAATTACATCAGGTTGAGCTTTCGCTAACGCCTCTGCAGTTAAAGTATTAAAGGCGTGAGGCAGGCTTTGCGCGCCAACATCAGTTGCACCTATTGCTGCGATGATTGAATCAGCACCAGAACCTGGGCCACCAATTAAATAGATCGAGCTCGTACCGCGAAGGTAAAGAAAGGCAACACGTGCTGGAGTAGAAATTCTAGAATCTGCAAAAGAATTTTCCATCGCTGTGATTAATTGTGCACCAGCGTTTTGGGATCCAATTGCTGCAGCAACTGCACTGACTTTGGGTGCTATATCTGAAAGCGTCCAACTTTCGGGGGTTTGTACAACGCGTATTCCTGCGGATTTAATCTGATCAATTGCAGCTTTAGGACCCGATGACGCATCAATGATTACAAGGTCAGGCTTTAGCGCTACAACCTTTTCTGAGATTATCTGGTGACCAGAAGTAACGATTGGAATATCGGCCATTGATTTTTCCGTACTAGAAATATCTCGACCTACAAGAATTGAATGTCCACCCAAGGCATCAATTATTTCTGCAACACCATTTGCTAAGACAACAACCCGCGATACTATGAATGAATCGGCATTACTTACAGAAATTGCGCTCACATCATTTTGCGAAATTGTCACTGACTTGGCACTGTGCGCATTGGTGCACGAAGTTAATCCGAGCGCGAGAGCTAAACCAAGAGAACTCCATCTGCGCATTGGGGCAGTCTGCCAAATAAAAGACTGACATATATGCCCAAACTGTCGGATATAGAAAACAAGTGCAAGCATTAAGGTTTTGAGCATGAGAAAGCTTGTGGTGATTACTGTTATGGGCCTTCTCTTGTTTGCTATCGCTCCCAGGGCTCAGGCTGCAACAGTTAAAGGCGCAGCGGGGCAAACGTTAAGCGCATCGCAGACCTCAATTAAATCTGGAAAAACGGTAACCGTAACTGGAGCCCATTTTGATGAAACCGTTGGAATTTATCTTGGTTTTTGTGTAGTTCCAAAAAAAGGTACTGCACCCACTCCATGCGGTGGTGGAATTAATAAAACCGGTATTAGTGATGCTTCATTTTGGATCTCATCTAATCCCCCTCCTTATGGGATTGGTTTAGCTAAAGAATTTGCACCAGGTGGTCGATTCAGCGAAAAAATTCAGATTAGTCGAATGATTGGAAAGTTTGACTGCACCAAAATTAAATGCGCAATCACGGTACGTGCAGATCATCTGCGTAGTCAAGACCGAAGTTCAGATCTTTTTATCCCAATAACTATCAAGAAATAAGGAGCCCCACATGAAAAAAATCGCAGTTATCTTTGCGTTCTTTGCATCAATCATGGTGCCGACACAGGCACAAGCAGCGCAAACAGGTTTCATGGGAGGCCCGCTTACAAACCTAGATTCTCCTGCTTCAATTCATATCGCTCTTTCAAATTTTCCAACTAGCGGTGGACTCTATGTAATGCAATGTGTAGAAGGCGCAGCGGGCATGCGTCCAACCGTATGTAATGCTGCTGTACAACTTTGGGTTTCTACCGACCCTAACGCCAACTTTAAACCAACTGCTGATATTGTTTTTAAGCCAACAGCTACTTTCACTGGCGCTGATTGCACAGTTGTTAAATGTGGAATTTTTCTGCGCTATGACCATACCGTCCCCAATAATCTCACTGAAGATCAATTCATAGCTTTGACTTTTAAAGCCGGCACACCAGCTCCAACTACCCTTGCGCCAGATGAGATCACCGCAACTATTAACGGTGTAACACTGAGCTCCAAAACTCCCATGAAGTTGGCCTACCGAGCTCCTGCAGTTTTAGCAGCAACATCAAAGGCTGGCGCAGCTCTTACCTATCAATCTCTAGCTCTAGCATGCGCGTTAACGGGCATGAAAATCACAGTGCTTAAGGGAAGTGGTTTTTGTGACATTGCAATCACATCACCAGGAAATATAACTGCAGGTCCTGTAACCTCTCATTTTCCTTTGGAATTAACCCTTGGCACCCAGACAATTAGTGCAGTAAGTGCCTCTGCGACCAAGAAAATCAACCTGCCGAAGCAAAGTAATTTTGGCGAAAGCGTTACTTATAAAGTGACAGGTGCTTGCACTGTTGCAAAGAATGTTGTCAGTTCTAAAAAAGGAAACTGCACAATTGTGGCTAGTGCCCGCGGTGCTACAGATTTGTATAGTCCCTTAAACCAACGTTTTACAATAAAAGTTAAATAATTTAAAGCGTTGCTAAGCCATTGATGCAGAATGCAGTTGCGGTTTTAATCTCTGCTTCTGCATCATGGCCAGCTTCAATACGCTTAGTCGCAACATCTGTTGTGGCCTGAATGTAGGCAAGGGCTTGCGTAACATCTTTAACTCCGGCGGCAGTAAGTGCGGTTGTCAACGGTGCCAATAATGCACGGTGGGCACTTCCTATCTGTGCGGCACGATCATGAGGTAGCGAAGTAGCATTTAGCGCTTTAGCTAATAAGTGTCGTCCATCGGCGATATAGCGAAGTGCGCCTTCAATCCAAGATTCGATACATTGATCTGGATGCGTGCTAGAACCCACTGCATTAACTAATACATCTGCAAAATTATGAAGTTCTTCAATTACTAAATCAGCCACTAAATCAGCACTACTAGCAAAATATTCATAGACAGATGTGCGTGACATACCTGCGCGCGCTGCAACAGCAGAAACTGTTACTGCAGTTCCACCTGACTCCATCGCAATAGCCGCAGCTGCTTCAATTAATTGATTGCGGCGCCAATCACGGTGCTGGGCAAGGTTTTGTGTTTCTATGCGAGGCATTTAATCATTCTGTCATATATTGGCTAAGACGCCGAAGTGAATCTCGAACTACTTCCTTTTCTGAGGTTCTCCAGAGAGGCGGCATGGAATTAAGCAACACACTTCCATATCGCTTAGTAACAATGCGTGAATCTAAAATCGCAACGACTCCTCGATCATCAACGGATCGAATTAGACGTCCTGTTCCTTGAGCCAAAAGTAGCGCTGCCCGTGGCAACGACACTTGCATAAACCCACTTCCGCCAGCCGCATCGGCTTGTGAAGCTCGGGCGGCCATTACCGGTTCATCTGGACGCGGAAATGGAATCCGATCGATTGCGACCAAGATACAACTGTTACCTGGAACATCAACGCCTTGCCATAACGACATGGTGCCGAGCAATACTGATGTTTCATCCTTAGCAAAACGCGAAACAAGTGGACCAACAGCATCGCCTCGTTTTTGGGTAATAATTTTGATTGGCAGTTCAGCTAAAACTTTACGCAAGTGCAGATCTGCCGCTTCTACACCGCGCCATGAAGAAAACAGCGCCAAAGTACGCCCGCCCGCTGCGTCAATTAACTCACCTAGCTCGGTTAAAACTTCGATGCTTGGACCATCACGGCCGGGTTCGGGTAAATGTTTTGGCATATATAAAACACCTTGATTAGCAAAATCAAAAGGAGAGCCAACATCTAGCATCTGGACGTTGCCTGGATCGAGTTCGCCTTCACTGAGTTCGGCATTTAAATCTTCGCCGACAATAAAACCGATACTTTTAGCTAGTGAGTTAAAAGAGTTGCCGACAGTTAAAGTTGCAGACGTTGCAATAACTGGAGTCTGTTTGAGCATGTTCTCGCGCAAAACATCAGAGACTGACAACGGCGCTAGATAAAGTGTTGAAAATGTTGGTTCATACCAGAGCACTAAACCGTTGCCCAGCTTTAATAATGTGGCCGCCGTTGTTGAGACTTCATTGACCGCACCTTTCACCCGGGCTCGCTCTGCCATTGCATCGGTATCAATAATTTCATCATCAGCGCTCAGTGACTGCACAATTGCTTGGGCACTCTCGCGCACTTTGCGGATTGGTGATTCCAGCGATTGTGGGATCTCTTCTAAACGGCCCTGTGAACCAAGTTCAGTGCGCACAGATTCGCCGTAATCAACCATCGATTCATGAAAACCATTAGCAGCTTTATGTAGGGCGTCGGCTAATTTGCCAGGCATGTATTTACGGGCCATAGCTGCCGCACGCAAAACACGTCCCGATGTTAGTTCTTCAGTAACAGCTTGTGTTGCTCGATCCATAAACTCGTGGGCTTCATCCAAAATAATGCAATCGCGTTCAGGCAAAATTGGATGTGAATCCACGATTTCAATTGCTAATAACGTGTGATTAGTAACGACAACATCGGCCGTTTGTGCACGCCCCTTAGCATTGGCGGCGAAGCATTGGGAACCAAAAGCACAGACATCTGCGCCAACACATTCACGCCCTGACACACTATTTGCTGCCCACACTCGCCTATCAACTTCTGGGGCATCATCTCTATCCCCTGATACTCCCGGCGTTTTTGCCCACGCAATTAAACGCTTGGCATCTTTTTCTAGGGATGAAACTTCCATCACTAATTCACCATCTGGGTCTACATCTTCGCTATTCATTTTTTGTAAACAAACATAGTTGCCGACGCCTTTATAAATTGCGTAGGTAACTTCGCGGCCCAATAGTTTTTCAAGTGCTGGGACAACTGCAGGCAAATCACGATCTACTAACTGACGCTGCAAAGCAATCGTTGCCGTTGCTACTAATACTTTGCGGCCATGAACAATTCCTGGAATTAAATATGCAAGCGATTTTCCAGTTCCTGTACCAGCTTGAACCATTAAGTGATGGCGATCCGTTAAAGCGTTAGCAACCGCTTCGGCCATTTCAATCTGACCTTCACGCGCAGATCCACCAATAGCTTCCACTGCCACATCGAGTGCTTCACGCACTTTGGTGGACATATCGCTCATGAGGAAACCTTAGTGGTTGCAGATGTAGTTGAACTTTCAACTACATAACTATATGCTCTCCTTATGCCTACAATGCCTGCTCTCTATATAGGACATGGCGCTCCTATGTTGCTCGATGATGCGCTGTGGACGTCACAACTGCGAGATATTGCAGCTGGCATTGAAAAACCGAAAGCAATTGTCATTGTCAGTGCGCACTGGGAATCAGAACCAATAACGCTAAGCAATCCAGCGGCGCACACTCCCCTGGTCTATGACTTCAGTGGCTTTGATCGAAAATTTTATGAAATGACTTATAACTCTCCTGATGCAACCCATATCAGTGAATTGATTGCTTCACTGATGCCAGATGGCGAAAGCGTGCATCAATCTGATCGTGGCCTTGATCATGGAGCTTGGGTTCCATTACGAGTGATGTATCCCAATGCAGATATTCCAGTTGTGCAGATGTCTATGCCAACAAGTGATCCTGCAAAGTTGATGGAGTTAGGTAAGCGCTTGCAACCTCTGCGCGAAAATGGCGTCCTTGTTATTGGCTCTGGTTTTATGACTCATGGTTTGCGCTACTTGCGCGATTGGAGAAGCGATGCAATCGCCCCAACATGGTCTAGCGAATTCGATGCATGGGCTGCGCAATCTTTAGCTGCCGGTGATGTTGATGCACTTACAAACTTTAAAGAGCTTGCTCCAGGTATGCCTTATGCCCATCCAACGGTTGAACATTTCACGCCACTCTTTGTCACTCTAGGTGCTGCCACATCCCCTGAAATAGCCCCTAAAACCCTTATAGATGGCTACTTTATGGGCCTGAGCAAGCGATCAATTCTTGTTGCTTAGTTGATTTAAAGTAAAAAACCCCGCCAACGAATTGGCGGGGTTTTTAACGGGGTTGGTTAAACTCTTAGCTGCAACCAGATGTGTTTCCACAACCTTCGCATACAAAGCATGCACCTGACATACGCATCTTTACTCCACATGTCATACATAGTGGTGCATCAGATTTGATTCCCATTGATTCAAGAAGATCAGATGAGGATCCGATTGTCATTGCAGGTGCTGCAGCTTCAATTTTTACCGAAACCGGCTTACTTGCAACCGCAGGAGCCGCCACAGGCGCAACTGTGGCTATCGCTTTTGGGACTAGCGGGATATCAGCCGCCGCAATTGGTGCGTACTCGCCACCATTATCTAACGCTGCTGCGCGTTCTGCTGCAGTGTAAAGACCCATTGATGAACGTTGTTCAAATGGTAGGTAGTCAAGAGCCAGGCGACGGAAGATGTAATCCATCATGGACTGTGCCATGCGAATATCTGCATCATCTGTCATACCTGCTGGTTCAAATCGCAAGTTTGTAAACTTCTCAACGAATGTCTCTAGAGGGACTCCGTATTGCAGACCAATTGATACTGCAATTGAGAACGCATCCATAACACCGGCAAGTGTTGATCCTTGCTTGCCAAGCTTTAAAAATACTTCGCCAAGTGCGCCATCAGCATATGCACCAGCGGTCATGTAACCCTCTGCGCCACCAACAGCAAATGATGTTGTTGTTGCTGGACGAGACTTTGGAAGACGCTTGCGAACTGGTGAAGAAATCTCTTCTTCAACAACTGCATCCTTCTTCTTAGCCTTGCCATCAGATAGAGGTTGGCCAACCTTGCAGTTATCGCGATAAACCGCGAGCGCTTTGATTCCCATTCTCCATGCTTCGATGTGAACTTCTTCAACTTCTTCAACAGTTGCATCTTCAGGAAGGTTAACTGTCTTTGAAATCGCACCTGACAGGAATGGCTGGCATGCAGCCATCATGCGAACGTGGCCCATTGGAGCAATTGAACGCTGACCTAACGCACAATCAAATACTTCATAGTGCTCAAGCTTGAGTCCTGGGGCATCGATAACGTGTCCATTAGCTGCAATGAACTCAACGATTGCTTCAACTGTCTCTTGGGCATAGCCAAGCTTTTGTAATGCCAATGGAACTGTCTGGTTAACGATCTGCATAGATCCGCCGCCAACAAGCTTTTTGAACTTAACCAATGAGAAGTCAGGTTCGATACCAGTTGTATCGCAATCCATCATCAAACCGATTGTTCCTGTTGGAGCAAGTACTGAGATCTGCGCGTTGCGCCATCCGTTCTTATCTCCTATTGAAAGACATGCATCCCAAGCCTTGTTGGCCTCTGTCCATACATCGCGATCCAAAGTTGTTTCAGACTTTGCAGATGATGATGCAGCTGCATGCTTGCGCATAACACGTGCATGTGGCTTAGCGTTTTGTGCAAAGCCTGCATATGGTCCAACGATTGCCGCAAGTTCTGCTGAACGCTTGTATGTAATTCCTGACATCAATGAAGTAATTGCACCAGCAAGAGCGCGTCCGCCGTCAGAATCGTAGGCAAGACCTGAAGCCATAAGAAGTGCTCCAAGGTTTGCATAACCGATACCAAGCTGACGGTATGCCTTTGTTGTGTCACCGATTGCTTCAGTTGGGAAATCTGCGAAACAGATTGAAATATCCATCGCTGTGATGATTAATTCTGCAGCCTTACCAAATGATTTTGCATCAAATGATCCGTCAGATTTTAGGAACTTCATCAAGTTAAGTGAAGCCAAGTTGCAAGAAGAATTGTCTAGTGACATGTACTCAGAGCAAGGGTTTGAGGCGTTAATGCGACCTGTCTCTGGAGTTGTGTGCCAATCGTTGATGGTGTCATCAAACTGAACACCAGGATCAGCACATGCCCATGCAGCTTGCGCAATCTTTGTGAATAGTTCGCGTGCATCAACAGTGTCAATAACTTCACCAGTTGAACGAGCTGTCAATCCAAAACGCTCTCCCTTTTCAACTGCTTGCATGAACTTGTCCGATAGGCGGACAGAGTTGTTTGCATTCTGGTACTGAACAGAGATGATGTCTTTTCCACCTAGGTCCATGTCAAAGCCAGCATCGCGAAGTGCGCGAATCTTGTCTTCTTCGTTGACCTTAGTTTCGATGAACTCTTCGATATCTGGGTGATCTACATCTAGAACGACCATCTTTGCTGCACGGCGTGTAGCTCCGCCAGATTTGATTGTTCCTGCAGAGGCATCGGCGCCGCGCATAAATGAAACTGGACCAGATGCTGTTCCGCCAGACTTGAGAAGCTCCTTTGATGAACGGATGCGAGACAAGTTAAGTCCTGCTCCTGATCCACCTTTGAAGATCATTCCTTCTTCGCGGTACCAGTTAAGAATGCTGTCCATAGTGTCATCAACTGACAAGATGAAACATGCTGAAACTTGCTGCGGTTGGTTAGTTCCAACGTTGAACCACACTGGTGAGTTGAAAGAGAAGATCTGGTGCATCAGCATGTGTGTTAGTTCGTGTTCAAAAATTTCTGCATCTTTTTCAGTTGCAAAGTAACCGTGTTCTTTACCGGCCTTTGTGTAAGTCAACACAACGCGATCGATCACTTGCTTCAAAGACCATTCGCGATTTTCTGCACCGAGTGCGCCGCGGAAGTACTTTGTTGTAACGATTGTTGATGCGTTTACTGACCAAGTGTCTGGATACTCAACACCTCGTTGTTCAAAAACAGTCTCACCGGTTTTCCAGTTTTGCTGTACTACATCGCGGCGTTCCCATTTAACTTCGTCGTATGGGTGTACGCCTTCGTTGGTGTAGATACGTTCGATTGTCAGACCTTTACCTTTTACGGTGTTGTGGGCCTTGATTTTCGCTGGTCGGTTGATGACCGTCTCTGACATGTGTGGTTCCCCGTCTTCTTTAGTTGTTCTGATTCGTTAAAGTTTTGTTTCCTTGTGCTGTAAAACTTTGTTGCATTGCGGTGCTATTTTTTTCAGTAATTGGGGAATTACTTGTACTGAGATCTTTCGTTGTCGCCGGGGAATGGCTAGAAGGTAGAGCTCGCAGTAACGCAATCTCGCCTTCGAAATCTTCAAGGGATGCAAAGTTACGGTACACAGAGGCATAACGTAAGTAAGCGACCTCATCGAGTTCTCGGAGTGGCGCAAGAATCGCCATTCCAACTTCTTGAGCTTCAATCTCTGCTTGTCCAGTGGAGCGCAGGGTTTCCTCCACACGCTGGGCTAACAAAACTAGATCATCTTCATTTACTGGTCGTCCTTGGCAGGCTTTGCGGACACCCACAAGGACTTTCTCGCGGCTAAATGGTTCTGTTGCTCCACTTCTTTTAATGATGTTGAGCAAGGCCACTTCCTGAGTTGAAAAACGCTGGCTGCACTGTGGGCATTCGCGGCGACGGCGAATCTGGGTGCCATCTTCGATAGGACGAGAGTCAACAACGCGTGAATCTTCGAATCTGCAAAATGGGCAAATCATCTCGGCGTGTCTCCCTTCGAAATCCTAGATATTCCAACTTTTAGATGTATTAGCGAAAGAGGAAAACTACCCTAAAAACACTACTTATGGAAGTTTTACTGCCTTCGACCCCTACATATAGTGGGAACTATAAAGCATTTCTCGAGGGTTTGCCGCCTGGGTAGCCCGAAAGATACATCTACGGCGTGTCGCGCTCCTACTTACTGTTTATGCCGTTGGAACGCGCAGCTTTTGTCCAGCCATCACGTCATAGCCCGCCAGGTTATTTGCCTCGCGGATCGCTTCCACCATCGCCTGCACATCACCAGTTGAATAGGCCGAGGCCACTGACCACAACGTTGCTCCCTGCGGCACAACCACGGTTACATAGGAAGTTGGCGCTACTACTTGATCCCCAGCTCCTGACTTGGCGGCAAAGCCAGCCACGAGCACCACGGTCAGAGATGCGACAAAGACAGTGCGAGCTAGTCGACCACGGCGAGTTAAAGATGCACCGGACGGATTGGTCGAAGATGTAAAAGGGCTAGAAAAGCCTTGTAATACACTGTTATTACTAGTCATTGTCACTGTACTCATTGTCGTTCTCCTTGGGGAAAGGTATTCGAACAACTGTTCGAATAAGGCAATTAAACACCACGTAACTGACAAATGGCAAGTAAAATTCGAACATATGTTTGAATTTTTGCCCCAGATGTGTCACCCTGTATGTATGAGCACACAAACCCCGCATACTCCTCAGGGCCTGACTGAACGCCAAGCTGAAATCCTCCATGTCATCGAAACCGCCATGGCCGAGCAGGGCTACGCCCCCACCATGCGCGAGATCGGAGCGGCCGTTGGCCTGACCTCCACCGCCTCCGTCAAATACCAGCTCGAGATCTTGGAGCACAAAGGTTTCATCCGCCGTGATGAAAGCAAAGGTCGCGCCCTTGAATTAACACCTGAAGTTAACGGCGCCCCAGTTGGCAAAACAACAATGATTCCGCTGGTTGGTCGCATCGCAGCAGGTGGACCAATCACTGCCGAACAAGAAGTTGAAGAAACTTTTCCTTTGCCAGAATCAATTGTTGGTAAAGGCGATTTATTTATGCTCAAAGTCGTTGGCGAATCAATGATTGATGCAGCTATCTGCGATGGTGACTACGTAGTTATCCGTTCACAAAAAGATTGCAATAAAGGTGAAATCGTTGCGGCAATGATTGATGGCGAAGCCACAGTAAAAACCTTCTCCAAAAAAGATGGCCACATCTGGTTGCTTCCGGCTAATGATGCATTCGAACCAATCAACGGCGATAACTGCGAAATTTTAGGAATAGTTACTGCCGTTCTTCGTTCTGTTCGTTAACTCTCCTATTTCACTGTCCTAAATACTCATTGCAGGACAAGGAATCGTTATCAATCCCTGGTCACTTTTCATGCTGTGAATCGGTACGGTTCTGGAATGCAAGTTGAAGAAAGTGAACTCGTCCACCAATTCAAGGGCGAAAGCCCCATCAGAACCTTGCGATATTTGCTTAGCGGGCAACGTAAAAATGTAGCCTTAGCAATTCTATTTTTCTCAATCAAACACTCTCCTGCTTGGTTAATTCCAGTGATCACTGCCAACTTGATTGACATTGTTGTCCAGCACAAATCATCGACGGATCTGGCAATTAACTCTGCAGCTCTTGTACTTGTTGTTACACAAAACTTTCCTACAAACCTTTTGTACGTGCGCTTTTTAGCTATCGCGATAAGAGATACAGAGAATAGATTGCGCTCTGCTTTAGTAGTTCGAATGCAGCAGTTGAGTATTGGTTACTACCAAAAAACTAATGCTGGGGCCTTACAGACCAAGGTAGTTCGAGATGTTGAAAATATTGAACAGATGTTGCGCCACATGTCAGATGGTGGTTTAGCCGCTCTCAACGGCTTGGTTGGCGCAATTGTTGTTACATCTATCCGTGTTCCCAATTTCTTAATCTTCTTTATTTTGGTGGCCCCCATTGCATCAATCACAATAATTCGTTTAAGAAAATCATTGAATGAATACAATGAAGATTTCCGAAGCCAAATCGAAAAAATGTCTTCACGTGTAAACGAAATGACTACGTTGCTAACAGTCACACGTGCCCATGGCTTAGAGCGTCGAGCAGTTCGCCGGATGAAGGACTCCTTTGCAACAGTGCAGGAGGCTGGTTTAAAGCTAGATCGCATTAATGGCAGATTTAACGCTGCGGCATGGGTGACCTTTCAATTAGCTAACGTGTTTTGTTTAATTCTCTCGGCCTATTTTGCACTCAACAATAAATTCGGAATATCTGCCGGAGACGTTGTTTTGTTGACTTCTAATTTTGGAATGCTCATAGGCTCCATCATTTTGCTTGCAAGTCTTGCCCCAGCGATCTCTAAAGGCTTTGCCTCCATCACTTCCTTGGGTGAAGTACTTGAATCTCCGGATCTTGAAATCAACCAAGGGAAAAGGAGCGTCGATGCTATCGATGGTGTTATTGAGTTCAGCAATGTCAGCTTTACTTATCCAACCAATCACAAACCATCTCTAGAGCAGATTTCATTATCTGCTGCCCCAGGCAAAATGATTGCCCTGGTTGGCCCATCAGGGTCAGGAAAGTCAACCCTGATTAACTTAGTCATTGGTTTCTTGCGCCCAACACAAGGTGTAATCAAAATCGATGGGCTTGATTACAAGGACTTAGATTTGCGAACAGTTAGAAAGTTTCTCTCTGTAGTTCCGCAGGAATCAGTTCTCTTTGACGGAACTATCGCAGAAAATATCTCTTACGGTCTTAGCGATGTTAGAGCCGATGAAATAGAAACTGCATTGCGCGATGCTAATGCCTGGGATTTCGTGCAGGCATTTGATGATGGCATAGAGACACTTGTTGGTGAACGCGGAGCTCGACTTAGTGGTGGCCAAAAGCAGCGTCTTGCAATTGCTCGTGCCCTCATTCGTAACCCTCGAATTTTGATTTTGGATGAGGCTACGTCGGCCCTTGATTCAGAATCTGAAAAACTCATTCAAGATGCCTTGTCGCGCCTGATGAAAGCGCGAACAACCTTTGTCGTCGCCCATCGATTATCAACGGTCAAAGAGGCCGATCAAATTTTGGTGCTCAATGAGGGTCGTATTGTCGAATCTGGAACACATGCCGAACTTGTTGCACAGCAGGGTCTTTATCGTCGACTTTATGATGCGCAATCTTTTATTCAAATAGGAAAAGAGTAATCACATGATTAATGCAGATGAAAACTTAGGTTATGGATTTAACGCCCAGTGGGCGTATTCACGGGGCCATATGCCTGCAGCTTTGCCTGCAGATACCCGGATGTTGGATTTCATGGCTAAATATGAGTTTAAATTCCTTCGTCTTCCAACAGATTATCGATTTTGGATTGATGATCTCGAGGGCCCAATTCATGAGAGTTTCCTCAAACTCATCGATTCATATGTTCATGAATCAGTTTCACGGGGTATTCACATAAGTTTAAATCTTCATCGCGCTCCCGGTTATTGCATCAATGGTTGGGAGCAAGAGTCAACGAATCTATGGGCTGATGAAGCGCCTCAAAAAACATTTCATCGTTTGTGGCAAGCCGTGGCAGAGCGATATAAAGGCCAGCACATGGATTTATTGAGTTTTGATTTAGTCAATGAACCACCTGCTGTTGGTCAACGAGGCTTCACACGTGAGATTCATCAGAAGGTCATACGTTCTGTTACTCATGCTATTCATGCAATAGATTCGCAAAGAACTGTTGTTATAAATGGTTTAGCCGGTGGGCATTTAGCAATGCCTGAACTTGCCGATTTGAATGTTGTTCATAGCGGCCGCGGTTATCAACCAATGTTGGTTAGCCATTACAAAGCTGAATGGTGGGATGGAAGCAAAGGAATGCCGGTCCCCACTTATCCCTGTGATTACGAAGGCACGCGTTGGAACCGCGAGTCATTGTGGGAGTTTTATGCACCATGGCGCGAAGTCCAAGCGATGGGAAGACCGGTACACATTGGAGAGTTTGGTTGTTACAAGTACACCGATAATTGCGTTGCTCTGGCATGGTTTAAAGATCTCTTTGATATCTATCGAGAATCTAAATGGGGATATTCGTTGTGGGAATTTGATGGCAATTTCGGAATTGCAAACCATGGCAGACCCGGAACTGTGTATGAAAACTTTGAAGGCTTGAATATAGATCGCGCATTATTAGAGCTCATGTTGCAAAGCCGCGCCTAACCTACCCACGCATGGCTTGACAACGATGGAACTAAATGGAAATCTCCGCCTAAGAAAGTAGGGAGCAATCATGCAGCGCTGGAAAATCATTACTCCGTTGGCCTTAGCCTCGGTTGTGGCTGTCGCATACTTTTCAGGTGGGGCAAAAGTACCCATGGATAATGACAACACGTCAGCACTTGCAATCAGCGAGAAGGCATCTGAAAATGCTTTATCCAAAAAAGAAGGTGGCTTTGGGGCAGACATTGATTTGGGTGATGGAATTGTGCTCAATGTTTCAGACCCAGCTGCATTCAAAGCTAAGGATCCGACAGCCCTTGGGGTTGAAGGACGTCCGCTAATAATGGATATCACTATTACTAATAAAGGCGCTAAAGATATTGATTTATCTTCGTTTTCAATCATTCAGAGCGCTTTTGATTCTGATGAAGCCCAATCATGCTTTGATGTTTTTGAAAGTGCATCTGGGGTAAATGGTGTACCGGCCGATCCCATGCTGGCTGTTGACGCAAGCGTTTCCTTCAAGTGGGCCATCGTCTGTCCGACAAAGGCAGGTGACAAATTGCATTTAACCTTTAGCGTTACGGGCAATGAGGAAGTTACTCTCGACTCCACAGTCAAGTAAGAAATCATCACCCTGGGGTGATGGGGTTTAAGTCCGTGTTGGCCTTGATTGTCTTAACAAGACAGGAAAATGTCCTAAGAGACTTTACGATTGTTATCTAAATGTGTCGATGTCAATTCTTGACAACGCTGTCATTTCCCAGAAATGTACCCCCCAAGGCGCAGCGAGAGCCGCTTGCGCTTCTGTAAAGGAGTTAACGTGAAGCGTTTAGGAGCGATAGCAGTAGCTATCACCATGATCGCAGGAGTAGTTTTCAATACGCCTGCAAACGCTGCGGCTAAGCAAACATTGACCGTCTGGGCAACTGGTGGCGATGCTGATGCTGCGGTAATGAAGGCAGCTGGAAAGGCATTTGAAGATGCTAATCCAGGTGTGACCGTAAAGGTTGAAGCAATTTCTTGGGGCGATGGCTATGCAAAGGTTCTTGCCGCTGCTGCCGCAAAGAAGGGTCCAGATGTTTTCACTGGTGGACTTTCTTGGGGTATCTCAGCTGGTAACAAGGGTGCGCTTGCAGATCTTCGTGCACTGGGAGTTGCCAACTATGTTCAGCCAAAAGTGCCTGCTCAGATTTACAAGGCACTCGTTGGTTACAAGTCAACAAAGGTGTATGCAGTTCCATTCGACCTTACATTGATGATGATGTTCTATGACAAGACAACTCTAAAGAATGCTGGAATTACATCTGCTCCAGCAACTATTGATGATTTCAATGCTGCAGCAGCCAAGTTAAAGACTGCTGGTGTAGCAACACCTGTTTACAACGAATGGGGAAATGCTGACTGGCTTGGCTTCTTCTCATGGTTGTACTCAATGGGTGGATCTCTCTACGATGCTAAGTGCAACGTAACAATCAACAACTCAAAGGGTGTTGCAGCTCTAACTCAGTACAAGAAGTTGTACACAGATTTCGGTGCACCAAAGCCTGGTGTTGCTGACTGGAGCATGAACGACAACATCAAGCAAGGTAAGTATGGAATCGGCTTCTCTGGAAACTTCCAGGCAAGCAGCTACTACACCTACTACAAGGATTATAAGAACTGGGCAGCTGCTCCAGTTCCTGCAGCTACTGGCTCAAAGAGCGTTGCATTTATCGGTGGACGCGGAATCTCAGTCATGGGATACGCATCAGGTACTCAGCAACGTCTAGCAGCTAAGTTCATCAAGACTCTCTACGACCGTAGCGTTGTACGTCAGATGAACCTTGTTGGTGCAGCACAAAACTCAATCTTCCTTTCACCTGTAATCGATAACGCAGACACAATTGATGCTTATCCAGCAGATGTATTGAAGACAATCAAGAGCCAGCTAAAGGATGCTCAAGGTCCTCCAAACTGTAATGGTTGGGAAGATTCACAAGCCGGTGTAACTACTGCGCTTCAGAGCTTCCTATTTGGAACAGCAACTGCAAAGGCTGCTCTAGATGAGGCTGCAGCTGTAATGAAGTCCAAGCTCTAAAGAGCTAATTCAAGGGACGGCAACGGATGGGGCGAAAGTCCCATCCGTTGCCACTTACAAGTTAGGTTTATACATGCCAAAGAGTGTTAAAGAATCAACAGGTGATGTCTCACGTAAAACTGGATTTAGAAAATTCAGCGATGTGGGAATATCAACATATCTAATGCTCTCCCCTTTTGTTCTTTTGTTTATTGTTTTTAGCGTCTATCCAGTACTCGCAAGTCTGCGCTTATCTTTCATGCGCTATAACGCAATATGTAATCCTGATCAAAGTCCCTGTGGAAGTGTTGGCTTTGGTAACTACGCAACATTGATTTTTCATGATGATCGCTTTCATAAGGCACTTTCTAATACGGCCATATACGTAGTTGGCGCCGTCATCTTAGGAATGATTGCTTCGCTTTCACTTGCTCTTTCATTGCAAGAAGATACAAAATCAAATCGAATTTTAAGAGTTATATTTTTTCTTCCATCCGTAACATCTGGGATTGCTGTGGTCTTGGTGTGGGGTTGGGTATTTCGTGGTGATGGCGTTGGTCTGCTCAATGCAATGCTCAGCGTTTTTGGTGTTCACCCAATCGAATGGCTAGCGACAACTTGGATGGCTATTCCAATTCTCATTTTCATGTCTTTGTGGGGTGGCGCTGGCTTTGGAATGATTCTTTTTCTTGCTGGACTTAATTCAATTCCAGCGATGTACTACGAAGCAGCAGTAATTGATGGGGCTGGACCAAAGCAACGTTTTCGCTACATCACTTTGCCTCTTCTACGTCCAGTAATGGTTTATGTTGGAATTACTGGGATCATTGGCGCGTTTCAGATATTTGAAGGTGTGTACCTTCTGTTCCCAACAAGCGTTGGTTCAATCGGTGGCCTTCGCGATATGGCTCTCATGATTGTTCCTTACCTATATGACTCCGGGTTTAATAAATTCCGACTTGGATATGCATCGGCCATCGCCTGGGTTCTCTTTGCAATCATCTTTATAGTGAGCATGATTAATCTCAAGCTCACTCGCTCATTGGAGGACCTCAAGTGAGCACACTTCTTTCAAAAGCTGAGATCAAGCGCAATGACAAGTTGATGGAGCGTAGTGGCTCATTCAAGAATCCATTCGAGCGCCAATCCCGGGCTTCAAAACTTCGCCGAATTCCAATTTACCTTTTGACCGTCGTGATGATTGCTCCTTATTACTGGATGATTACTTCATCTTTGAAGTCAGTAAAAGAATTGCAAGTAGTTCCTCCTACACTCTTTCCTAAGAAACTTATCTGGGGAAACTATTACGACACCCGATTTAATCCAACAAGTTTCCAGCAGGATGTAATGCAGGGATTATTCCAACGATATCCAGATCTTAAATTTGGCTTTTTTAGATTTATGATGAATAGCTTTTTCGTCAATATTTCAATTACTTGTCTCACACTTTTTATCGGCTCTTTGGCAGCTTATGTTGTCAGCAAGCACCGTTTCAAAGGTAAGAAAGGGATTTATCTAGTCATCATCGGTTCCATGATGATTCCTTGGCAAGTTGGATTGATTCCGGGCTTCTTGCTAATGGATAAATTTGGCTGGCTTAATACATTCTGGGCTTACATAGTGCCAGCATTACCTAAGGCTTTCATAGTCTTTTTCTTGACTCAGTACCTAACTTCTATTCCAGATGAATTAGTTGAAGCTGCGCGCATTGATGGTGCAACGGAATTCACGATCTATTTCAGGATTATTCTTCCGCTGCTTAAGCCAGCGCTTATAGCGATGATGATCTTTACTGCAATCGGAGAATGGAACAATTTCCTCTGGCCATTAATCATCACAACTAGCCAAGACATGGCTACTTTGCCAGTTGCATTGGCCAATTTGAAAAACTCTGGTGCAGGAAACATTGGCACTCAAGGCGTAATCATGGGCGCATCACTCATAACCAGTATTCCAACAATTGCTTTGTACTTTGCAACTCAAAAACACTTCATTCGTGGAATTGCCCTATCTGGGCTGAAATGATGCAAGTACATGCTTAAAAAATCCACTCTTCCCCTGTTGGCTTTCTTCTGCCTTAGTTTTGTAATTGTCCCAGTTCCGCTTCAAGCCCAAGCTGCTCTAAATGTGAGCACTATTTCGGTGGGTGCAAAAAACTTGCCTGTGGTTGTTGGGTTAATGGGTTTGCCTGAAGTAAGCAATCCATTTGATCCATCTCAGATGCGCGTTGTGGCCTCAATTGCACGTCCCGATGGAACAACAATTACTACTGAGGGATTTTGGTACCAAGAGTTTTCAATCATCAATATCAATGGACAACGTAGTAGCAAGAAAATTGGTGACCCGTACTGGCGAATCGCATTTTCATCTATAGCCCCAGGAACTTATTCCCTCACTATTCAAGTTGAAATAAATGGAGTTAAGCAGAGTCCAATTACCCACTCAGTCACCACAGATTATTCAACTATTTCAAAGGTTATAACTTCCGGAAAATCCTTCTTGCGAGATTCAAAACCATTTGTGCCAATTGCCTATAACATCGCTTGGGCAAATCGCTTTGAAGAGCTTGAAAAATATGACCAATGGTTTTCAAAAGCATCAAAGGTTGGCGTTAATGTGGCTCGTGTCTGGATGGCAGCGTGGTCACTGGGGATTGAATGGACAGATACCGGACTTGGTGACTATTCCAAGCGCTTAGATCGAGCCTGGATCTTGGATCAAGTATTTGCTATCGCGGCTAAATACAACATAGGAATTGATTTAGTCCTACTCAATCACGGTGCTTTTAGCACGACCACAAACCCAGAGTGGTATTCAAATCCATATAGCTCGTCAAATGGTGGCCCGCTGGCAGGTCCTGGTGAGTTCGCAACAAATGAAATTGCTTGGAAGTTCTGGGAGCGCAGATTGCGCTACATCATCGCTAGATACTCAGCGTATCCATCCTTATTTACTTGGGAATGGTGGAATGAAGTTAACTTCACGCCTATAACAAGTAACGATTTATCTGCATGGATTAAGAAATCTAATTCCGTTTTAGATCAATGGGATCCATACAACACTCTAACTACCTCGTCTTGGTCATCAGCTGCGAGCATGCAAAATTGGGATAATTTGGATTATGCAGTAACGCATGTGTATGACCCCAGTGATCCCATCAAATCTTTAACGGTTCAGGCAGATGCACTACGTGCAGCGGTTCCCAATAAACCAATTCTCGTCGGAGAAATGGGATCAGGAACTTTAACTGAAGACCCATTTTCTGATCCGACCGGTCTACATTTGCACAATTCACAATGGGCAGCGGTATTTGTTGGATTTGCAGGTCCTGCTTCTTACTGGTGGTGGGATATTTATGTTGACCCGCTTGGCCTATGGCCACATACAACAGGTTTAACTAAATTAACCAAAGACCTTGATGTAGCAACTATGCAACCAACTCGAATTAGTGGCATCCCACTTACTACGTGCCTGACACTTTCCAATCCAACAACAACAATTGGTTGGATTCGCCACAATAACTTTGATCGCTCGGCTAAAACACAGTTATTACTTGACGCCGCGATAGCTGCATTAAAAACCAAGAAAGCTGTTCAAACAACATTTCCAGACCCAGTCTCTAAAGGTGGAAATTTAACTGTGCCAGTTGCAGCTAATGGAAATTACAAAGTTTCATTCATGAAGACAATGACAGGATCAGTTGTATCAGAGCAACGGATTACCTCTAAAGCTCTTAATGTGACGATAAAAGTTCCTAAATTTACTGGAGACTTAGCATTTCGCCTTGAGGCGGTGCTACCGTAATGAAGGTGACTGAGTTGAAACCCCACAGTATTGTCGCTAATCCATTAGCTCATCCAACGTTGGCTGATGTGGCTGCAATCTCTGGCGTAAGTATAAAAACCGCCAGCCGGGTAATGAATGGATCTGAGCAAGTATCAGAGGATACGGCCGATAAAGTTAAAAAGGCAGCGAACCTTGTTGGTTATCGCTCAAATCGTATTGCCCGCGAACTACGAGTTGGTTCCCTTAGTAATCTCGTAGGAATGGTCATCTCTGACTTAGCCAACCCTTTTTATGCAGGTCTAGCTGCCGGAGCAGAAGAGCGATTAAGTGATGAAGGTCTGGATTTAATTATTGCAACCGCACGCGATGATGGTGAGCGAGAAAAGAATTTGATTGAGTCTTTGTTAGAACGCCGTGTACGGGGATTAATTATTGTTCCTTCGGGTGAGGATTACAGCCATCTTCATCAAGAACGCAAACGTGGATTCTCATTTGTTTTCGTTGACCGCCCAGCTCCATATCTGGATGCAGACTCTGTAACAGTAGACAACCGTGGAGGAATTACTGCATGCCTAGATCATTTGCTTGAGCAAGGTTGTACATCGATTGCAATCCTTGCAGATACGCCAAGCATCTGGACGGCCTCAGAGCGTATTGAAGCCTTTAAGCAAGCAATGCTGAGTCGAAAACTGGACAAGAAAAATGTACACATCATTGCCAATATTCACACATCTGAGCAAGCCGGCTTTGCTACAAAGAAACTGCTCAAAGAAAATCCTGAAGTAGATGGAATCATCGCAACAAATGACTTGATTGCAATGGGGGTTGGACAAACAGTAAACGCCTCAAAACTTAAAGTTAAGGTTGTCAGCTTTGACTTATTTCCTACGGCGAATTTGCTTAACATAGCCACTTTAGATCACGATCCTCAACGTTTAGGAAGAATGTCTGCCGAGCTACTACTTAAGCGCTTTGAAAATCCAACCGACAGATCCTTCTCTACTCAAATTATGAAAGTTTCTATGCGCAGTAACAACAGTGATTTCGAAGGAACGCAGATTCATGAGTAAATTTGCTCTTGCCGTAGATGTTGGCGCAACGAAGGTGGCTATAGCCACTATTGGTGAAGATTTTTCAGTGCATCAAAAGCAGGAAGTTCTTACGCGTGCCGACAATGGTGCACAATTATGGTCAAGCATTGAAAAAGTCATACAAGAGTTTTTGAAATCCGAATCTGGCACACTCATTGGAATTGGTGTTGCTTCAGCTGGCCCACTCAATATTCTTAACGGAACCTTATCCCCTGTAAACATTCCAATTTGGCGTGATTTCCCAATCATTGACCACCTCAAAAAGATGTCTGGCGATAAAAAAGTTGTACTCCATGGAGATGCATTAGCCCTAGCCCATGCAGAACACAGAATTGGTGCCGGTCGGGGTTTAAAAAATATGTTGGGAATGGTTGTCTCAACAGGTATTGGTGGCGGATTAATTCTTGATGGAAAAGTTTTTAGAGGCGAAACTGGAAACTCATGCTACATCGGCCATCACTCCATAAATTTTGAAGGACGGATGTGCGCATGCGGTCGCCGTGGTTGCGTTGAAGCCTATGCAAGTGGGCCGCAGATGGTTGCAATTGCCCATGAAAACGGTTGGAATCCCAATTTAGATAGTTTTATTGATTTAGCCCAATCAGCACGTGAAGGAAATGCAGTTGCCATTGATGCAATATCGCAAGGTACACGCGCACTGTCTATTGGAATTGTTAATTTTGTTGGAACTCTTGACATCAACCACGTAGTAATTGGTGGTGGCGTTGCTCAAGCAGGCGAAATTTTCTGGAATCCCCTTCAGAAGCACATTAAAACCGAATCAAAGGCGATTGGGTTCCTTAAAGATGTCCATCTACATAAAGCCGAACTACAAAGAGATGCCGGAGTACTAGGCGCAGCTCTTGCAGTTTTGAATTAGGAGAAACGTTATGGAACTCGAAAAATCTGAACGCCCCTGGGGGCGCTATGAAGTCCTACAGGAATCACCAACACATAAGGTCAAATGCATTTGGGTCTCCCCTGGTAAGAGACTGTCTTACCAACGCCACCAAAAACGCGCAGAGCATTGGTTTATTGTTCAAGGAACTGCATTGGTCACTATCGATGGTCAAGACCGCACATTGGGATCTGGATCCACCGTTGATTTTGCAATTGGTGTACTCCACCGCATTGCCAATATCGGTAACGATGATGTGATCTTCGTAGAAGTTCAAACTGGCACTTACTTTGGTGAGGATGACATTGAACGCGTTGAGGATGATTTTGGACGTCAACAATGAATATAACGCGTGAACTTAAATCAACCTGGACCTTAAAACTAACCCCTCGCCTTGATGCATGGGATATCGAGCCAGTAACCGATGGACACAATGCTTGGCGTAATGATCCTACAAAGATTGTTCGCAAAGAGCTACCAACTTCCTTTAAAGCAACAGTGCCCGGTTGCATTCACACAGATTTGATTGAAGCAGGATTTATTGACGATATTTCTATCAACGGAAAAGAGCAGGACCAATTTTGGATTTGGAAAACCGATAGCGTTTATTCGACTGTTTTACCCAAAGATAGTTCTGGTGGACATAAGGATTTAGTGTTCAAAGGTTTAGACACCATTGCAACAATTTCAATTAACGGTGCTGTCCGTATGACAACAAAAAATATGCATCGCTCATATCGCTTAGATATCTCAGAGGAGATTTCAAAAGGCGATGTTGCACTAGACATTGCTTTTAAAGCACCTCTTACTGATGCCGAAGAGCATGTTGCAGAGCTAGGTCTTTATCCTCGCCCATACGACATGCCTTATAACTATCAGCGAAAGATGGCCTGTAGCTATGGCTGGGATTGGGGTCCTATTACGGTCACATCAGGAATCTGGAAACCAATTCAGATTCATGCATGGGATGTTGCCTATGTCGATCACTTAGCCGTAACACCTACAGTTGAAAATAACATTCCTTCTTTTGATTTGGATATACCAGTTAAGGGCGACCTTCGTGGCCTTTCAGCCGTAGTTCGCGTAATTGGTGCCGACGGGGGCGCGCCACTTATCAGTGAAAAACTGAATATTCATGGCTCAGCTTTTAAAGAAACCATCACAGTTGCGCAAGCAAAAATCTGGCACCCAAGGGGCCGAGGCGAACAACCTTTGTATACCGTTGAGTTTGATTTACTTGATGCCAATGGACAACTTCTTGAAACTCATTCTCGCCGAATAGGGTTTAGAAAA
Source organism: Actinomycetota bacterium (assembly GCA_947450175.1). Taxonomy (GTDB): domain Bacteria; phylum Actinomycetota; class Actinomycetes; order Nanopelagicales; family Nanopelagicaceae; genus Planktophila. The sequence goes on from CANFUR010000001.1 coordinate 52,056, forward strand.
GTAGAACTAGATTCCTCCGCAATTAGTGATACTAAGAATCTTTTTGCAATAAAGGTAAATGGAGAACGTCTTTGGATTCGCGGGGCAAACTGGATTCCAGATGATCCGTTTCCTACCCGTGTAACAAAAGAGCGCTACCAGCAGCGCATCAAGGACATGCTTGAAGTTAACATCAATGGAATCCGCGTATGGGGTGGCGGAATTTATGAATCCGAGGATTTCTACAATTTCTGTGATGAAGAAGGAATTGTTGTTTGGCAGGATTTCCTCTTTGCATGTGCGGCCTATCCAGAAACACCTGAAATGTTTGAAGAGGTAGCCGCTGAAGTTGAAGAAAATGTTCGCCGTTTGTCTTCTCATCCAAGTTTGGTTATCTGGTGTGGTGGAAACGAATGCCTAGAAGGTTTTCAATATTGGGGCTGGCAACCCGACCTTGCAGGACGTCCTTGGGGCGAAACCTTCTACCGTCAAACTATTCCCAACACATTAAAGAGTATTGATAACTCTCGTCCGTACATTCCTGGTTCACCTTTTTCAACTCACAGCGATGATGTTCGCAATTTTGATTCTGGTACTAACCATATTTGGGATGTATGGAATGAAACCGGCTACGAACGATATGAGCAGTACAGCCCATCTTTTGCTGCTGAATTTGGATTCAATGGCCCTGGTTCTTGGTCAATGCTCACACGTGCAATTGGCAGTTCTGATCTGGATTCAACGACTCCAGAGGTTGCTTACTATCAACGCGCATTTGATGGCATGACCAAGATTGCCGCAGGGCTTTCTCGCGAGTTCGCTAAACCCCCTACCGCCGGACATGCTTGGTATTTTGCGGCAGCACTTGATCAAGCGCGCGCTGTAGAGATTGGTTTAAAGCACTTTAGAAGCCTGTATGAAAGCTGTTCTGGCTCAATTTTGTGGCAGTTCAACGACATGTGGCCAGCAATTAGCTGGGCGGTCCTAGACCATACTGGTTTTAGAAAGCTTGCTTGGCATGCCATGAAAGCGGCATATCGCCCACGCACATTAATTATTGGGCGAGTTGATCAAGGGGCTCAAATAACTTTGCTCAATGATCATCCAGATCCATGGAAGCCACGGGTTGAAGTATTTCTGATTAACCATGTTGGCGCAGTCATTAACACTCATCTCCTTGAAGTTGAGTTAGATCGCTACGGTGTTTTTAGGACTCCTGCAACAGAGATATTCCCAGAAATTGCCAGCGGAAGTTTTGAAGGTTTTATTTTGGCCACGTGTCCAGAAGTTCGAGTTTCCCGCCGAACAACACTCAATCCTGCAGCAGAGGCACCTCAACACGATCTTGAGTACTTTGCAAAAATAGTTGATGGAAAACTACTCGTTGATGTTACGGCTAAAACATACATTCACGAACTTTCTATACTTCCAGAAATTATTGCACTAGGAACGCAGATAGATTCTCAAAATGTATCTCTGCTCCCAGGTGAAAACCATGTATTTACAGTCTCAGGAAAACCTGAAGACTTAGCAAAGATTTCACAATCAGTTGAGGCTATTTTGTGGTCTCACAACAGAATCGTTAGTGGCGCATGAAAATAGTAATTGATGGCGCTGGCGCAAAAAATGATGGCGTTTTCAACAATGCCGCCATCATCAATGGCGCTATTGATTCCGTGCACAAAGCCGGTGGTGGTCAGGTAGTCGTCCCGTCAGGGGGCATTTACCTGTCAGGAAGCATTGAAATAAAGGCCAACGTTGATCTGCATCTTGAGTCAGGTGCAACATTACGTGCAAGCAGTGACTACGCCGATTACACGGCACAACACAATATAAAGTCTCTAACCGGTGGAACTGTCGATGAGTTTGTTCTACCGCAACGTGCCTTCATCTGCGCCTACAAGGCGCACAACGCCCGTATTTCAGGCCATGGAACTATCGATGGCAATGCTGACGGATTTATTGCAGAACGTGGTCGCTACATACATAAAATGCGCGGACCTATTGGCGGTAAAGACCAATACCTTGAGCGCCCATTTACGGTCTTTATGATTGAATGCAAAAACTTAACTATCAGAGATGTAGTTATTAAAGACCCAGCTTTTTGGGCAGTACGCACAACTGGATGCAATGAGCTTTTAATCGATGGGATTCGAATCCTTACCGACCTCATGGTTCCAAATGCTGATGGCGTTGATATTGATCGTTGTCAAAACGTGCGCATAGTCAACTGCGAGTTTGTCACTGCCGATGACTGTATTTCTTTAAAATCTTGTTCTCAAACTTCGCAATACGGAGATGTTGCAAATATTGTGATCTCTAACTGCATTATGACCTCAACTTCAGGTGCTATAACTTTGGGCACCGAATCTGTTGGTGATATTAAAAATGTTCTGGTCAGCAACTGCATCATTAAAGATTCTCATCGCGGTTTTGCAGTTCGAGCCCGTGAAGGTGGAACAATTTCAAATGTTCGCTTTTCAAACTCACTTGTTCACACTCGAACCTTCAGTGATATGTGGTGGGGACATGGCGAAGCACTTCATGTAACTGCATTCTCTTGGGATGATCCTTCTAAAGGAACCGATGGCAATATCGAACGAACCATGGAAGGTTTTGTTCGTGACATAACTTTTGAAAATATCACCTGCCACACCGAAGCCGGCATTTTAAATTATGCCGCCCACCCAGAACTCATTAAAGGTGTGACTTATCGAAACGTAGAGGTTCACATGCAAAAGGAGTCCAAATGGGAGCCTCGCATTGATTTACGCCCTAATGGAATCGAATCGGTTTTGCATCGCAAACACAACGCATTTGAAATCTTTAACGTCTCAAATCTTGAATTAGATAACTGCAGTGTTATTTGGGATAAAGCCTCACGCGATAGCTATGGTGAAGCCGTTGTTGAATCTAATTCGGTCAATGTTTCTGCTACAAATTTCGCTGAAATAATTCGCGGGGATTAAAGTGGCAGCAACGCAAGTGCGCAAAGATATCCAAGTTCTGCGCGCCTTTGCGGTCTTGCTAGTCGTCGCCGGTCATCTTTTCCCCAGTGTTGTTAAAGGTGGCTTCATCGGCGTTGATATCTTCTTTGTGATTTCTGGCTTCGTCATTACTCAGCAGATGCTCAAGAATTACCTAACTTCTGAAAAATCCTTCCTTATTAATTTCTACGCCAGAAGAATTCGCCGGATCCTGCCAAGTGCATTGCTGGTCACGCTAGCCACAATCTGGGCCGCCGACAGGTTCTTAGGCCCTGTCGTGTCTAATAACGCAAAACTGGATGGCGGCTGGGCAACTATTTTCTTGAGTAACTTTCATTTTCAGGCCAACGCACTTGATTACTTTGCAGCTGGTACTCAAGTTTCTCCTCTGCAGCACTTTTGGTCATTGTCCATTGAGGAACAGTTCTATCTTTTATGGCCAACGATATTTATTCTGCTATTTGTACGTGCCACCACATTGCGAACCAAGCAAGTATTGCTGTCAATCATCATTGGGCTGTCTCTCTTTGCCGCGCTCTATCAGAGCATGGTCAGCCAATCCCCCATATTCTTTTCAACTTCCACCAGAATCTGGGAACTTGCAGCTGGAGCTTTGCTTGCTATTACCTCTAAATCGATTTCCTTTCCCAGATTGTTAGCACCGTTTCTTGTTCTCGTTTTATGCGCCAGTGCCTTCTTGATCCCACAAAGCATGCAGTGGCCACGATTGACTACGATTCCAATTGTTTTAGCCACACTTATTCTTCTGACTAGAAATGCACGAATTACTTCTTTTCCATTACTAGAAAATAAAACTGCTGCCTATATTGGCGATCTTTCCTACATTATTTACTTATGGCATTGGCCCGTGCTGGTAATCACTAAGGGTTATTACGCTCAGTTTGGTTGGCAAGAAATAGCCCTTGTTATAGGGATTACCGCACTTCTATCTGTGATTACTCATCATTTTTACGAAAACCCAATTCGATATTCACATGCACTTATTAACCGTCCAGTGATGAGCGTTGCGATAGGTGTTCTAGCCATCTCTGCAACATCACTCACGCTTTTTACACGATATCAAGGATAAGAAAAGAGCCCACATGAAACGTCTACTTGCCGCAACTTTGCTGGTCTGCCTATTTTTGCCAACTCCGACGGCACTGGCTGCGACAAAACTGGGCAGTCCATGTCCAACTATTAACAAAACGGTGAGCGAGAAAGACCAGAGCTTTATATGCCAGCAATCAGGTAAAAAGAAGACTTGGCAACTACTGAGCGCAGATATGAAAATCAAAATTGAAGTAACGAAAGCAATAAATATAAGCGTCGTACCAAAATCTGTTACGGCAACAATACTCCAGGCAAGAAAAGATAAGAGTCCTTGGTTAGATCAAGAATGCTCCGTAGATTTTGCATCAACGGATACCCCTGTCTGTGAAGCAGGAGATTTGAGTTCGAAGAAGTTAATTGTTCTCTATGGAGACTCGCATGCTTCGATGTGGATGAGCGCATTAGATGTAATTGCCAAAAAGAATGGTTACAAAGTTCGCCTCTTTGCAAAGCTAGCCTGTCCTTTGGTTGAAGTTCCCATCTGGAGCTATCAACTCAATAAAGCATTCAGTGAGTGCACCCAATGGCAACAAAAGGTCTATCCACTTATAAGCGCACTAGATCCGGCGATAGTAATAGTTACCGATCAATGGAAGCCTGCAGTAGTCGATGGAGCGAAATCTGATTTTGATACACCATTCATGTGGGAAAAAGAGTTCCCAGTTGCAATGTCTCGTATTTCAAAGATGGCGCCGAAGGTTTTTGTTGTGGGAAATAACCCAAGCCTGACTCAAGATCCCGTTGATTGTGCCAGTAAACCCAATGTCACCCTTTCCCTTTGCACGGCCGGTCGCACGCAGGCAGATAATGCTAAATACAACGCTATAGAAGCTAAGGCAGCTAAAACTGTTGGTGCAACCTATATCGACACGGTTGCATGGGCATGTACTGATTCATTGTGCCCAATTGTGATTAATTCAAAGCTTGCCTACTTTGATCAATGGCATTTTTCGCAAAGTTATATCAAGTTTTTGACTCCAGCACTTGAAAATAGATTAGCAAGTGCATTGAAGGGCTAGATTTTTAAAGAGGATTGTGCTTAAAAAAATAAGTAATTAATTTATTGCGCGAGTAACAATCACACGGGCCTGATCGCCGTAATGCACGCTTCCTGGTTCGTAAACATCGATGCGCAAAATTTCAGGTTCAGTTATTGCACCAAGTAAAACCAATGAATCCAACTTTGCAGCAAAAGCCTTTGCCTCAAAATGTTCATTGTTAACTCCCACAACTAACCAACCGTTATTTGCAAGTAAGGGCAATAAGTTGCGCAAGCATTCAGGACCTAAATGGCCATGAGTGAAAGTGCCTGAACTAATCAAAGCTTCATAGGGCGCATTTTCGTTGAGAACATCTTGAGTTAAATCTCGTTCATATAACTGGCGATAAACAGCACTGCCATTGGTGCGCGTTTTTAGAGCGGCTTGCTCCAACATCTCTGGCGAAATATCCATTCCATCTAAAACTACATCTGGTCGTAAACGCGATAAATACATGCCCGTCAGCCCCGTACCCGTACCAATGTCGAGCACGCGGGCAACTGAATCAGTAACTACTTGATCAAATACTTCGCTGATTGCTTTGGGATATCGATACTGCTTGGCATCTACAAAAGAAGAGTCATACGTTGCAGCCCACTTTGCATACAACCGCTTATTATCTTCTGGGCTTTGAACCGAATAAGCCTCATCTAAGCCAAGTGCATCATCGCTCATGCCGATTAGATTACTCCTGAACTGGCTCCGGCTCAGATTCTGGATAAAAGAGTTTGTACCCAACTGCGCGAACAGCTGAAATAACCTTCGGTCCACCAGCGCCCTTGATTTTAATTCGAAGGCGAGAAGCATGGGTATCTAATAAATGATCACTTGAAAAATCACTGGACCCACCGATTGCCGATAAGACTTGATCTCTAGTAAATACGCGCTTTGGTTGGTGCATCAATAATTCAATGAAATCAAACTCTGTCCGCGTTAGTGGCACGATTGCAGTACCTACCCGTAGTTCATGACTTATTAAATCAAGGGTTAATCCCCCAGCTTTTAGAAGTGTTATCTCTTGAACTTCACTTGCGCCACGTCGGCGAAGTTGATTGCCCACCCGTAAATTCAAAATTCGTGGTGAAACTGGTTTGCGGATGTAATCATCGGCACCTGCTGCCAAACACATTGCTTCATCAACTTCATCTGCCCGACTTGTCAGCATAATGATAGGAACCGAAGACTCTGCACGAATCATTCGACAGACTTCAAAACCATCGGGCTGCCCAATACCGATATCTAAAATAACAAGTGAAGGGTTTTGAGATTTGAAAACCTCATAGGCCGCAATCCCATCAGCTGCTTCAAGAACACGATATCCCTCATCTTCAAGAGAAATCTTCACAAAAGCGCGAACATCCTCATTGTCATCTACAACTAAAACATTTACTTTCATGGTTTCTCCTTTTGTTTGATTAGTGCGTTATAACTTTTCTCTAAACTGGCTATGAGCTCTTCTTTTTTATCATGTACAAGGTCGTAGCCTGCTGCGGGACTAACACGCATCCACTCTTCAAAATCCAGAATTAATTCGCTATCGGCTTCAAGGTTATAAAAAGCTACTGCCCCGCCCATTTGGTGTGAGGTTGCTTCTAGCTCATTGTGCGGTGACGCCTTTAAGGCATTTATTGCCTTGTGCAACACGTTCAGACGATTCGTTGAAATCAAACAATCTACCTCAGATAAATACTGTGGGAATTCAACGGTGAAAGTGCTTCCCACATTTACTTCAGACTCAACACGAATTGTTGCCGAATGCAGTTCCAAGATTCTAGAAACAATTGCTAGGCCAAGACCGGTTCCATCAATCTGGTTGGCAACGGCATTGCCTGCTCGGTAGAAACGTGTAAATAGTTTGGGCACGTCGGCGGCAGGGATGCCGATCCCCTGATCCTTAATCTCAAGACGGATGAAATTATCACCGGAATCTTTTGTAAATGAAGAGAGCGAAACTTCGATGCGAGAGCCTTCAGGGCTGAACTTAATTGCATTGGAAAGAAGATTGAGCACAACTTGAGAAATCTGGCCGCTATTGCCCAGGATTACATAATCCTGGAGCTCTGATGCATGAAATTCAAAAGTTATGGACTTTTCATCAGTTAAGGGCGACAGGATAAAGAACTTCTTTTGAACAATCTCCTTCAAGTAAACTTTTTCGTGCTCTGAGATCTGTTCAGCTGAATCAAGATTTGATAATGAAAGAATGCTTCCAATGACATCCAATAAAACATTGGAATTTCGCTCGATTACACCGGTTATCTTCTCAAAATCTGATTCTCGATCATCGACTTTAAATGATCTAAGCACTTCTATATAACCGATAATCGAAGTCAACGGAGTCCGAAGTTCGTGGTTCACGGTTGCAATAAAATCATTTTTATTGCGATTGAGTTCTTCCAGGGTTTTAACTGTCGTTTCCGCACTTTCTAGCCGCTTAATCGCAATCGCTAACGCCGCAGCTTCCTGGTCAAGATTTCGACTTGCAAGCCAGTATTGATTCCTAAATGAAATACCACCAGAAATCAGAAAGATCGAGGTCAGCAAGATCAAGGCAAGAAGTAACCAAAGATTGATTAAGGTCTTGTGACTTCTTTTCTCGGCTGAAAGGCGAATATGTGAATCTAGCTCCTGTTGGTAATCAACAACCATTGTTCGAGACTGTGCCAACATCTGATTAATGAAATCACCAGCTTTGGCCTCTAGCGCCGAGTGCATATTTTCAGGCAATAATCCAGATGGAGCAGAAGCCAAAATTTGATCTGAAAGCTTAAGTGCATTCACGTATTCAGGAGCAGCTCTTTGACCAGTACTGGTTCCATCGGCATTTATTACATTCAATCTCTGCGCTAAAAATGCTCGCGCAATTTCTACATCTCGCTTTGGAATCAAACCACCCAGCCACTCAGAATATCGAATCGTATAAGCAAGGCTTTCGCGCTGCGTAAAGATGATTGAGGTTGCCGTGGATTGAGCCGAGGAGAACACACGTGTTTCTTCTGATGCAAAGCGCGAACTGGAGATCATAAATCCACTTAAAACAAGGAGATTAATGATGATCGCCACTAACAAAATCCTCTGCGCCAGAGGAACTCTGAAGTGAATACCCTCAGTTTCGGAAAATTGTGTAGTGCTCAGTTAGGCCACACTTATTTCCTTTAGAGACCAATTCCAAGGATCTAGGAACTTGGACCACTTGCTCTTGTCAGGGAAAATTATGCGGATCGGGCCACCTTGGTCGTAACCAATAGCTTTGCCACTTCGTGAAATCGCTAAATATCCATTTGCAGTTACAAAGCTAGATGCAGTATTTGTGTAAATGTAATCATTTAAAGCGCTTGTCTGAACTTTGTCGGCACCGTTAATCGATGCCAAAGCAAAAATCGATTTCAAAGGGATAGCTTTGAAGCTTTGGGTCTTTTTAACAAATGGCTCATGAATTGTGATTGTGCTTGACTTCATTGCCTTCAAATCATTCATCGAAAGCTTCTTTGTAACAGAGCCTTTTGAGATTATCAGAATGATTTCAGTAGGTGCTGGCGGCGAAACCTTTGCACCACCGTATGGATTTGCATCGGCAGCGTTACTTGCAGGAATAAATGCCACTGCAGACACAGTAAATAAAGCAAAAACTAAGGTTTTAAATAGGATTTTTCTCATTAACTTCTCTCCGTTTTCAGTTAATAATTAAATTACTTCGCTAAAGATCTCTTGGACTTTTTCAGCCAAATACGCTGGTCGAAATGGCTTAACAATGTACGACGACACCCCTAGTTCAACAGCAGCATCTATGTCATCGATTGTAGATTTTGCAGTGATCATCATTACCGGGACTTCATTTATTTTTTTATCTTTATGTTCACGAATTGCAGATAGAACTTCTAAACCAGACAAGCCAGGCATCATTACATCAAGCAAAATTAAATCGGGCTTTAAGGTATTTGCTTTTTCTAATGCATCCGCTCCGTCAACAGCTGCATTAACTTCATAACCTTCTTTTTGAAGTACTAATGAGAGGAGACCGCGAATATCTTCGTTGTCATCTACAACCAAAATACTTTTAGTTGAATCGGCCATTTCTATTTTCCTTACTCTCTTTGGTTAAGTAGGAGCAGTGTTGCACGACTAAATGCATATTCATACTCACAAAACTCCGATTGAGGGGTTACCTAAATACTGTGTAGTAGACGTCGGACTTTCGTGAGGTTTACGAGAGGTTACTGATTTACCTTCGCGACATGAACAAAGCGATTCGGGCTACCCGAAAAAAGTCAAAGGTTATGGCGATAGCAATAAAAGCCATCTCAGTTCTTTTTGTCATCGCTCTTGTTGCAGCCCCAACTGTTTTGCATAATTCATTTGGCTATGGGATTTCACCTGTTTTATCCGGCAGTATGCGCCCTTACGCACAACCTGGTGATGCATTCATCACAATAATTCGCCCAGCTTCAGATTTAAAAGTTGGTGACATTGTCACTTTGCATTCAGCCAATTCTGCAGATTTATATGCACACAGAATTATTGAGCTCCGCCAATTAAATGGCTTGGTGCGCATCATCACTAAAGGTGATGCAAACCCGACTGCCGAAGAAGACCCATTCCTAGTTTCACCCGATGAACAGGTTCCCGTAACTATTGCGCGAATATTGTGGATCGGAAAAGTTCTCGTTTATCTCACTTCAGTTCAAGGCCGACAAGCAGGAATGATACTGCTCGTTGTCGCAAATGTTTTGGCATTGGTTTTATCAATGTTCAAAAAGAAAGTAAAAGAAAGAAATCTACGGCTAGAGCAGGTCTACAAGGATCTGTATGTAGAAGCACGTGCAACAAAGGCAAAAGATCAAAAGAAAATGCAACTCTACAAAGAACTCTATGCGGAGTCCCGTAACGAGTTACAAACTATCAAGGAGATCTAAATGAACCTCTTATCTGGAACAGTCATACAAAGTGCAGCTCGATTATCAGTTAAATTAGTGGTAGTTGCTGCAGCAACTGTCGGTGGCGGAGCTTTAGTTAGTTCTTCTGTCTTCGCATCGTTAACTGCAGTTGCCACTGCATCAACGGCAGTAACAACAGGTACTTTAAAACTTACACAAACAGCCACTGGTGCATCCGGCGGCTTTGCCACTGCTATTACAGCAATGGCTCCGGGAGACTCAATTAATCGTTACGTCACCTTGCTCAACGGCGGAACTTTAGATGCAATTACGCCTACTTTGCGAGTCGCAGACAGCGGAACAACCACACTTACTACAGATGGCACAAATGGTTTGCAGGTCACAGTTGCCGCGTGCAGCGTTGCCTGGACACAAGCAACTGGAGTTTGTTCTGGAACAACCACCGCGGTATTGGCTTCAACCTCAGCCAATACGCTTCTTTCAAATACAGCATTGAACCTTCCATCAAATACTGCTGCTGCTTCAACTGCGCTCAAGATTACGATCGCACTTCCTGCAGGAACAGAAGTGACAACTAATGGAACATTGCCTGTTGGCACCGTCCAAGGTCTAACTCCTACATTGACTTGGACATTTACTGAAACACAACGTACTGCAACTGCAACTAATAGTTAATTAGTCACGGGACTTAACGCAATCGGAGAGGAGGCAAGACAACTGTGAGGATTGTTCGTCTTGCCACCATCGCAGCTCTGGTAGGTGCCATAACTATGGCACCTACCGAGTTGGGATCGGCCGAAGCTGTCGTTACTGCCAAAGCCACTGCCGCTTCAATGTCGGTCGGTACAACACAATTCGCAGCAGTTGCTGGTGCAACATCTGCATCAACTACAGCAGCTGCATATCTTCTTCCTACATTTACAGCAGGTTGCGTCCAAGCGCGCAATACATCTGGAATCATCTCTTCTGGATCCACAACCATCGGAATTGCAACATCAACCACCGGTTATATAGTCGGCATGGTGGTTACTGCTGGTGTAGCTGGAATTCAAACAGGTTCTAAGATTGTGAGCATAAAAGCAACAGCACCAAGAAACATTGTGATTTCCTTGGCTACTACAGCAAGTATTGCAAACGGTACGGCAATAACTGGTAGTGGTTGTTGGCAGCAATATTTCAATGTAAATAACATCAAACCACTTGCATTAGTATCTTTTGGAATCTCCCAAGCCGTAACTTCTAGCGGCACAGACACAATCACATTACAAAAGTGTGCCGGTACATGGACAGAAAGCACTGGTGTCTGCTCTGGAGCTATTACAACCATTGTCACAACCACAGTAGGTGTGACAAGTGCGGTCTTTACGGTGGCTACGGCGCTGGCTGCGTCCACTGGAACTGCCCGCCTTCGAGCATTGGCGACAATTGATGGAATTACCTCAACAATTTCTATCAACGTACGTGCTGGAACTGATTTACGCGCTCCAATTACCTCTAACTCTTAACCTGCGCACTCCCGCTTAGGCTCGCACCCCGCCCCAAACTCTCAGCATCCACTCAGGTGCCGTGGACCATTTCCTCAACTCTCCCGCCCATAGTTGCCCCATTCCCACTCGAGGGCTATCGAAAGGCACAACATGAAGAAGATCCTCACAGCATCACTAGTTGCACTTGCATTGGTAACAACATCAGTTTCAGCTAATGCAGCTGGCACTACAACAATCAAAAAGCCTTCAGGCGCAGCTGCCGAAGGTACTGCAGCGCATGAATCAAGCGAGACAGGCGAAACGCAGAAGAAGGAAGCAACTGCACCTAAGAAGGCGACTTCTAAGAAGACTGCGACAAAGAAGCCAGTTGCTAAGAAATCAAAGAAAGCAACTAAGTAATTAAGTAACTAGATTTCTCCGAATAAAAAACTCCGCCATCGAGGGAAGGCGGAGTTTTTTATTGCCTTAAACAAATGCCTCAGCAACAGTTACAACGTTGGCTTTGCGCCCCGGCAGTTCATATTCAGTAAATGACGCATTTAGATCATCTACTAGAACTTCCGCACTTACAGATTGACCTTCAAAGGTGTAGTCAGTTGTTGTGTGCGCATCTTCTATCAACGTCACGTCGTATCCGCGATCTAGCGCCCCATGGCCGGTATGTCGCACGCAGTTATTGGTTTGCGCACCAGTTAAGTAAAGATGTCCCACATGTAACTTAGCTAAGACTTCTTCAAGTGTTGTGGCCTCAAATGAATTTCTATATAGCTTTCCTACTTTGCTTTCAGAATCCAGCGGAACAAGCTCTTCAACAATCTGCCAATCATCAGACCCAATAGCCATCCAGTCATCAGA
>CANFUR010000002.1 GCA_947450175.1 Actinomycetota bacterium
ATTCTCCGTTCAATGGAACTAGGAACATTGCCGATTGATTTGCGTGATCACGAAGGTGAATATCCAAAAGTTGATTTTACTTCAATTGTCCCTACCCAGTTATTTCGTGCACTCAATGGCGATGATCGATTACTGCAACATTTGCAACAAGCCCAAGCCGTATTAGTTGGCGGTGCCACATTGTCTGCAACTTTGCGCGACCAAGCACAGTCCCAAAAAATTAATGTTGTAGAAACCTATGGAATGACAGAAACTTCTGGTGGGTGCATATATGACGGAGAATCTCTAGAAGGTGTCGAGTATTCAATTAATGAACGTGGTTTAGTTCAGATTCGTGGTTCAGTAATGTCGCAAACTTATTTAAATGTGCCAGAGCTTTATCGACTAAGTGATGGTTGGTTTGTAACTAATGATCTGGGTGAAGTAATCAATGGCAAATTAAAGATTCTTGGTCGAGCCGATGATGTAATCATCTCAGGCGGTGAAAATATTTCGCTTACAGGTATCGAGGCAACACTTTCAATTAGATACCCTGAAATAGAATTTGCGGCTTTTGCGGTTAATGACATTCAATGGGGGCAGGCTCTTCATTTAGCAGTTGTCGGAGAAATAAGTGAAAGTGAAATTTTGCATTACTTAGAGGCAGCGCTTGGTTCAGCGTCAAAACCAAAAGGAATTCACCACTTAGAATCAATTCCTCTGTTAGGTATCGGTAAAACTGATCGTATAGCTCTTGCAAAGTTGGTGGGACATGAATAAGTGGATACTTGGTGCAAGACCTCGCACACTGCCGGCTGCAATTGCTCCCGTTGTTGTAGCTACGGCTTTAGCTGCAAGTGACTGGAACTGGTTTCGTGCCGCACTTGCATTAAAAGTGGGCATTTGGTTACAGATCGGCGTTAATTACGCCAATGATTATTCAGATGGCATTAAGGGAAGCGATACCAATCGAATTGGTCCCACGCGTTTAGTTGCAAGTGGTTTGGCAACGGCCAAGCAAGTAAAGAGGGCTGCGCTTATTTCTTTCGCTATCGCTTCAATCGCTGGCCTCTGGTTATCACTTCTGACTTCACCATGGTTGCTCTTGATTGGTGTTGCAGCAATCGCTGCAGCTTGGGGCTATACGGGTGGAAAAAATCCATACGGATATAGCGGTTTAGGTGAAGTATCAGTTTTCATTTTCTTTGGTTTAACTGCAACTGTTGGTACTTATTACACCCAGACAGGGCAAGTCACTTTGGTCAGCGTAATTAGTTCAATACCCATGGGTTCATTGGCATGTGCGTTATTGGCGGTAAATAACATCCGAGACAGGGCGCAAGATGAATTAGTCGGTAAGCGAACACTTGCAGTTCGCTTAGGAGATACACGCGCGCGGCAAGGTTTTGTTGCACTTCTTGCCCTTGCTCACCTATCTGCACTTGCAACTTTAAATCCCTGGGCATTGCTGACATTAGCTGCGCTACCCATCACGATTTCGATTTCACGGTCAGTGCTTGCAGGTATTAAAGGGCCTGCACTTATTCCGCTCTTGGGGAAAACAGGCAAACTGCAAATGATTTTTGCCACTCTCCTTGCACTAGCTCTAGCGATACACTAAAGCCATGTCACGCATCCTGCCGATTCTTCTCTTAACTGGTTTTACCATTTATACGTTAATCGATTGCGCACGCACAGATGAAAGCCAAATAAGAAATCTGCCAAAGTGGGGATGGATCTTAATTATTATTTTAATTGGAACACTGGGACCTATTGCTTACTGGATCGCTGGAAGACCTAAGCGCCCAGGTTTAGGTGGAGGACCAAAGCGTCGAATCTTGCCTCCAGATGATGATCCAGATTTCTTACGAAAGATCTAACGCCTAAAGTCCTGAATACGTGTGTTTTCCAGTTCCCCAAATATTTACGTACACGTAATTAAATAAAAATGTTGATCCAGCAAATAAACACAGCCATGCAGCCTTGCGTCCACGCCAACCAATAGTTACGCGGGCATGTAAATATGCGGCATATGCAACCCAAGTAATAAAGGCCCACGTCTCTTTTGGATCCCAACCCCAGTAACGACCCCATGCGCTTTCTGCCCAAATTGCGCCGGCAATAACTGCAAAAGTCCATAGTGGAAATACAAAAGCAACTAGTCTGTAAGAGAGTTGATCAAGAACTTCAAGTGAAGGCAAACGTTTAGCCCAAGCCGTTCTTTCGCCACGTGATTCCATTGCATCTAAATAGAGATACGCAGCCGCGATTGTATTTGCCAATAAAAATACTCCACCAGAAATAATTGCGGCAGAGACGTGAATGATTAACCACGTAGATTTGAGTGCAGGAACTAAAGGTGCACTCGGGCGGTATAAAACTGCAACCGCAGTTCCGAGTGTCAGCAATACTGCGATAGAAACTAATAATCCCAACCAGCGGAGATCATATTTACGAAGTGCGGCAAGGTATGCACCAGAAAAAGCCATGGCACCAGTAATCGAGAATTCATACATATTTCCCCAAGGCACACGCCCAGCAGAAATACCTCTAGCAACAACGCCTGCAACAAGTAGGAGGAAACCTAAAATCATCATCGCTGTTGCAATACGCGCAACTTTTTCAGTGCGCTTGTAATCCAAAGTTTTCTTTGAATCCTCAGTTGTGATTCGGACTGCCCATGCAGTTTCAATCGCGTGAGCAAAAAATGACAATGTATAAACTGCCATTGATGAATAAATAAGATAGTTAGAGAAGTATGCCCAGGTGCGTGCCATTTAATTCTCTCCCTTAAGCATCGTTACAAACTTTTGCATTTCAATATCTAATCCGGGTGCCGCGTTCTTAGCTAATCCAGCTACTTCAATAGACTTTCCAGCACGAATCCAAATTCGACGCCTTCTGGTAAATAACGATGCAAGTAAACCAAGGATGGCAACGATACCGCCGAGCAGGGCAAAGTTCTTGCCAGGATCATTAACGATCTGAAGATTGACCCACTGCTGGTATCCCTCAAATGTGATTGAGCCCTGCGGATAAATAAATGTCTCACCTGGTTTTAAGGATTTAAGTCCCACTTGCTTCATCTTTGAAGTATCAATTCGATAAACCGATTGCGGAACTCCACTATCTAAACCTAAATCACCAATCCATGCAGACAATAAAAGCCTGGGATCAAGGGCTTCAGGGAAAACGCTAATTGCCCCGTTGTCTTTACTGCGCGCATAGGTTGGAACAAAGGAACCAACAAAGCCAATTTGTGGGTCAGCATCAGGAACTTTTATTGCACCGATAGATCGAAGGTTTGCATCTTGCGGCAAGAAAGGAACGGGGCCTTGCATCGCTACATTTCCCTTTGAATCTCTAACTGTTACCACTGGTGAATATCCATTGGCTTGTAAATAGATATTTGTATTTCCTACCTTTAATGGCGAGTTCACTTTAATTACCCGCTTGCTGATTTTTGTTAAGTCCCCTTGTGCAAACGTGACATCGAGGGTGTAGTCCTCTGGTGCGTTGGTTTCCACATTGTATTTCGCGGTGAATTTATCAATTTTGATTGAAAAATCTGAAAGGTTATTTTCTTTAAAGAGTTTTCCATACTGCAAAGAGTCGTAACTTGTTGGGGTATTCACAAAACGTTCCCCA
This sequence comes from Actinomycetota bacterium, assembly GCA_947450175.1. GTDB lineage: Bacteria > Actinomycetota > Actinomycetes > Nanopelagicales > Nanopelagicaceae > Planktophila. The sequence continues at coordinate 3,628 of CANFUR010000002.1, forward strand.
ACATTGAGTATCGCTTCTCCCCGCATACCGAAAATTGAACTGAAAGAAATTCCTAATAAAACAAGAATTAACGCTAGATGGAAAAGGAGGTTGCCGGTTTCGCGAGAAAAACCCTTCTCAGCTGATATGGAACCTTCTTTTTCTAAAATTCTAAATCGATTTTTTTTAAACCAAACTCTTGCTTTGTCCAACTCATCACCTTGTGCAGTCCAAGAAGCATGATGCTCCATGCGATCCAGATTTTTAGGAGTAGCCGGTGGAAGCGCACGAGCTGCATGAAAATGCTCGATTGTTCGAGGCAAAACACAACCGATGAGGGAAATAAAGAGCAGGATATAAATAGCACTAAACCATGGTGAGCCGTAAACATCAAAGAGGGAGAGGCGATCCATCCATCTCGAAAGTTCTGGAGAGTTCTTAAAATACTCACTAACTTTCATTGGATTTTGTGTGCGCTGTGGAATCAGAGAACCTGGAATGGCGGCAACGCCAAGCATTAATAAGAGAATCAAAGCGGTGCGCATACTCGTTAATTGGCGCCAGCTATAGCGCAGTAAACCAACACTGCCTAATTCTGGAATCTGTATTTCTTGACTCATTTAAACCACCGGTATGAAATCAGATATGAGGGAACGGATTGAATTCATCATCTGACCCCATAAGCCAGTAACTTCTAAAATACCAATGACAATCAGGAATATTCCACCAATCTTTGAAATTAAATCCCCGCGCTTTACTAAATACTTACGGATCTTTTCTGAGCGATCAAGAAACACGCCTGATGCAATAAATGGCAAGCCCAATCCAAAACAATAGGCAAGTGATAACAATGCACCACGAACCGCACTTGATTCCTGAAAAGCTAGCGTTTCAACGGCTGCCAACGCAGGACCAATGCAAGGTGTCCAGCCAACCCCAAAGAGAAAACCTAAAACTGGCGCACCAATTAATCCACCAGTTGTTTTAATCGTTGGTCGAAATGTTGGGGCAAATGGAAATTTGCCCAGAAAAACAAAGCCTAAGAAAATAGTTATCAATCCAAGGATTCGCGAAATCACATCCTCATAAGCTGCTAAGTGATTTCCAATTCCGCCAAAAATTGCACCGTAGGAGACAAATACCGTGCTGAACCCAAGTACAAATAAAATTGATCCTAAAAGTACTTTGCCACGATTTACTGAAAATCCTGCAGCAAAAGAAAGATAGCCCGGTACAAGTGGTAATACGCACGGAGATAAAAATGAAATTACTCCAGCAATAAAAGCTACTGGCAACGCAGTAATAAGGAACCCACTCATTATCTGTTCTACGAAGAAATCTTTCATTCGGCGCTCACTCGCTCAATCAAATCAGTCAACGATGCAACTGTCACAGCACCCGAAATTCGTGCAGCAACTCTTCCCTTTTTATCTATAACTACCGTAGAGGGAATTGCGTTAGCAGGCAGAGAGCCTTTGAAACCAATTAATAATGAGTCATCGATAAGGGTTGGATAAGGCAGTGCAAAACGTCGTTGGAATGCTTCGGCAGTTGCAGGATTATCGCGAGTCAAGATTCCAATAAATGAAACATTACTGTATTTAATTGCAAGGGCTGCAAGGGTTGGGGCTTCGGCTCTGCATGGAGAGCACCATGATGCCCATACATTTACTACCGCAACTTTTCCAGTGGTGAATTTGTAATTAGTTCCAGACAATGTCAATCCAGCCAATGCTGGAGCTTGTGCTCTATTTTCAGATTTGATAAAACTTACTGAACCATTTCCAGCAACGAAGCTTTCTTGAGAACTTGAAGTTCCTCCGCCGCATGCAGTTAACAACAGCGCGATAGTAAGCAAGGCAAAAGATTTAACTGCTAATTTCATTACTTCTTCTTTGGCAATAAGTGACGAGCAGGTTCAGAATAAGTAAGTCCAGAGATAAAACCTTCATCATCAAAATGAACGCTAGTAACCGACGCTAACGAGCATTCGCGGCGGCGTGGGTCGTGAATCAATCTGCGATTTTCAATCGCGCTTCGTAGAATCCAAATTGGCAGCTGATGTGAAACAACGATTGCATCTTTTCCTTGTGCAGCATCTCGGGCGGCAAAGATCGCTGCGAGCATTCGATTAATCTGCTCGTCATATGGTTCACCCCACGATGGTTTCCATGGATTCCACAAATGGCGCCAAGACGAGGGATGTTTTAAAACTCCATCACCTACGCCAAATGGTTTTCCTTCAAAAATATTTGCGGCTTCAATCAAGCGCTCATCAGTAGTTATAGAAATATTGTGTGCCGCTGCTATTGGAGCTGCGGTTTCTTGCGCCCGCTGCAAAGGTGAGACATGGAGTGCGCCAAGATCGATAGTGCGCGACCATTCGCCCAAAGTTTTTGCCATCTCTTGCCCGCGAACCGAAAGGCTCCAGCCAGGTTGGCGTCCATAGAGAATCTTGTTGGGATTTTCTACCTCACCGTGCCGGACGACATGAACTGTTGAACTCATTGGTAAAGCATAAAGCGTCCTAATTGAAGCAAGTTCGTTAAGGTAGTGACATGGCACTCACGGCGAAGCGAGCAGCCTTTTTTGATGTAGATAACACCCTGATTCGTGGCTCGACCCTGTATTTCCTGGGAAAGGGCATGTACCAGCGTGGATATTTCACAAAAAAGGATATCTCTAGATTCGTTTTGGCCAATCTACGTTTTCGCCTTACTGGAAAAGAAAATAAAGAAGAGATTCAACGTTTTCAAAATGCTGCAACAGATTTTATTGGCGGTCATGACGTTGAAGATATTAGCAAGATTGCTCAAGAAATTTATGACCAATATGTTTCTCCCGCATTATGGCAAGGAACAATTGATATTGCACAAAAACATTTAACTGCTGGTGAGGAAGTTTGGTTAGTGACTGCAGCACCTGAAGATATGGCAGTGCTCATTGCTAAACGTTTGGGATTTACTGGTGCACTTGGAAGTAAAGCCGAAACTAAAGATGGCAAATATACCGGCGCAATGTCTGGCGCCCTTCTACATGGAAAAGAAAAAGCAGTTGCGGTTCGTGAGTTAGCAAAACAAAAAGGTCTTAACCTAGAAATTTGTTACGCGTATTCAGATAGTCATAATGATTTTCCCTTGCTTCAATGTGTTGGTAATCCATCTGCAATTAATCCTGATGCAATCTTGTCATTGCGCGCCATGACCGAAGGTTGGCCTATCCACGATTTCCGTAGAGCCCGGTATTTGGCCAAAATCGTTTCCCCTGTTGTGGTCCGACTTGCAGCTCTTGGAACTTGGCTAACTCCGCGCGGAAAGAATCGTTGATTAACCCTTAAAGGCGAAATGCCAGTAATGTAAGCAAGTTATGGAAATGCAATCATTCTCCGACTACCTACGTAGTGTTGATGATGATGCCTTCTTGAAGTTATTTTCTGCCAGACCAGATCTAGTAACTCCAGTTCCACCAGATATCGCATCACTTGCGGTGCGCGCATGTTCGTCTCCAAGTTTAGCTCGAGCCATTGATTCTCTTAATCAATGGCAGTTCCAAGTGCTAGAAGCTGCGGCCGCACTTAACGAACCTTTTTCTTTGAAAAGTATCGTTGCAATTACAGATAAGGCGGCAGCACAAGCTTTAGATCACTTGATTTCGATCGGACTTGTTTATCCTTCTGATGATGGAATGCGTCTTCCTTCACAATTACGTGATGTTATTGGAAATGAACCTGCCGGGCTCGGCCCGGCATCAATTGCAAAAGTTAAGTTAACTGAAATTGAAAGTGCACCGGCCGAAGCAAAAAAGGTTCTTGAAAGATTAATTTGGGGACCACCACGTGGAAGTGTCGGCGATATCAAAAATCCTGGTCCTGGAGTCTCCTGGTTACTTGAAAACAAATTCCTTGTGCCCCTTGATCAACGAACCGTAATCTTGCCTCGAGAAGTTGCGATTCATTTGCGCGGCGGCAAAGTGCATAAAGAGAGATTTATTGTTCAACCCAAACTCAATGGCACAAAGCGTGATGAGCGACAGATTGATTTAGCTGCAATTGCTAATATCTCAACGGTCTTACGCTGGGTTGAAGAACTCCTTAATTTCTGGGCCGATGAGCCTTCAGATGCACTACGTGCTGGTGGAATTGGTGTTCGCGATTTAAAGATACTTTCTACCCGCCTTGGTGTTGATGAGTCATGTACTGCTTTTATTACTGAACTCGCATTTTTATCGTCACTTATTAGTATCGATGCAGAAGATCGAATAATGCCAAGTAATAAATTTGATATCTGGTTAATGCAAACTCCTTCAGATCGCTGGCAAGTTCTCGCATCACAGTGGTTAATCACTTCTAGAGTAAGCGGACTCGTAGGCCGCGCTGATACAAAAAATGTTGCTGCCCTTGGCCCAGAACTTGATCGGGTGAATGCAGCCAAAGTGCGCGCTTTAACGCTTTCAATTCTTCAAGAAAATCCGGCTATCGCTCCAGAAATAAATTCATTTAATGAGGTAGTTGCTTGGCGTGCACCTGTACGCCGCAATTCATCTCTGCAGGAGGAGTTAGCGAGTTGGACTTTACGTGAAGCTGAATGGCTAGGAATTACTGGACAGGGAGCTATTTCTAAATACGGCGTTGAGTTCCTAAAGGGTGAAGATTTAACAGTTATTAACCAAGACTTACCTAAGACTGTAGATCACATTTTGATTCAAAGCGATAACACAGCAATTGCACCAGGACCTTTAGAACATGAAATATCTCAGCAGCTTGCAATGATGGCTGAGATTGAAAGTCGCGGTGGCGCAACGGTTTATAGATTTAGCGAAGCAACGATTCGCCGAGCTTTAGACCATGGCAAAACAGGTGATGAAATTAAAGCTTTCTTAACTAAAACATCTAAAACTCCAATGCCTCAACCTTTGGAGTATTTGATTGCTGATGTATCAAAAAAGCATGGCAAGTTGCGAGTAGGCAATACCACCTCATTTATTCGTTGCGAAGATACGACTCTGATTTCGCAGATTATGAATGATAAGAGACTGGAAATACTTGCGCTTCGCCGAATTGCACCTGAAGTTGTTATTTGTGATCACGATGCAACAGACACAATGCGAATTTTACGAGAAGCTGGATATTTACCAGCTGGTGAATCAACTGCTGGCATCATGCTCACCGGTCCTCGATCTAATCGTGCACTCACCAAGCCAAGGCCGCCGAGAGTAATCGGTGAGATTGAAATTCCTACTGCTGAAAATTTAAGCGCTGCAATTCGAGCAATCCGTACCGGCGAGAAATCAACGCACAAACAAACACATTTGCGCCAAATAGCTAACGAAGCATTGGGTGCACTTCCTCGCACCACGGCAAATGAAACTATGGACTTGGTTAATAGATACATCAGCGAAGAAAAATCACTTTCAATTGGCTACGCCGACAACAATGGCGCTGTTACACATCGAATCATTGATCCCATCCGCGTCAGCGCAGGAGCCTTAATCGCTCGCGATCACGCAACGGGAGAAGTGCAGTCCTTTAGAATTCCCCGCATCACCGGCGTAGCGCCACTATAGGATTGACCCATGTTGGCCGCCCTAGAAGCACTCGTTAAGTTGGAATCTCCTACAGAGGATCTACAAGCTTGTAACGATGTTGTGCGTTTAGCCAGCGATATCGCAACACGAGTTCTTGGAACTCCAGCAGAAATTCGAGAAGTTAATGGTCGCCCAGTTTTTTGGTGGGGGGCTAATAACCCGGATGTAGTAGTTCTTGCTCACTTAGATACTGTTTGGCCTAAAGGATCTTTTACTCCACTATGGAAAGTTGAAGGCACTAAAGCAACTGGCCCTGGAATCTTTGACATGAAAGCTGGATTTGTTCAAGCTCTTTATGCAATGAAGGGAATCGCGGGATCCGTAGCGTTAGTTGCCACCACTGATGAAGAAACTGGCAGTGCAACTAGCAAAGAGTTTATTAAGCAAATTTCAGCAGATGCTAAAGCTGTCTTAGTTTTAGAAGCATCTCTTAATGGAATGGTAAAGACGGGCCGTAAGGGCACTGCCATGTACCAAATTAAGATTCATGGACGAGCCTCACATGCAGGTCTTGAACCCGAAAAAGGTGTTAACTCCACGGTTGAAATTGCACATGCAGTTATTGCAGTTGCTGCTTTAGAAAATAAAGAGCACGCAACAACTGTAGTTCCAACAATGCTGCGTGCCGGAAACTCAACAAACACAGTTCCAGACCTTGCAGTTCTAGATATCGATATCCGTTCATATTCGATGGATGATTTAAAGCGCGTCGATGCAGCAATAAGGGATTTGAAACCAGTTAATCCACAAACACGTTATGAAATAACTGGCGGGTTTAATCGTCCGCCACTTGAAACTACTTCAACTATGGCGCTTTATGAGCGTGCAGAAAAAGTTGCTAAAGCATTAGGTATGAAGCCACTAGGTCACGCTTCTGTTGGTGGTGCAAGTGATGGCAATTTTGCAGCAGCAGCAGGAGCTCAAGTTCTTGATGGTTTAGGTGCTATTGGTGATGGCGCGCACGCAGCGCATGAATGGGTGGACATCAGTACCCTTGACGTTCGAAGCACGTTCTTGCATGAACTAATTAAGGATTTACTCAATGACTGATGGCCCGTTAATCGTTCAAAGCGATAAAACGCTGCTTTTAGATATTGATCATCCTCTTTCTACTGAATGCCGAAGAGCGATTGCGCCCTTTGCTGAATTAGAACGATCTCCAGAACATATACATACATATCGCTTGACTCCCCTTGGATTATGGAATGCACGTGCTGCAGGACATGATGCCGAACAAGTTATTGATACCTTAATAAAATATTCACGCTACGCAGTTCCTCATTCAATTTTGATTGACGTTGCCGAAACGATGTCTCGCTATGGACGTCTGCGTCTTGAAGCAGATCCCGTTCATGGACTTATTTTGGTCACGACAGATTCTGCAGTGCTCGAAGAAGTTATCCGCGCAAAAAAGATTCAACCACTTCTTGGCGCTCGTATTGATAAAGAAACTATTGCGGTACTTCCGAGCCAACGAGGACAAATTAAACAATCTCTACTTCGGCTTGGTTGGCCAGCTGAAGATTTTGCCGGCTATGTCGATGGTCAGGCACACGACATCGCTCTCAAAGAAGATGGTTGGAAGATCCGCCCATACCAAGAGTTAGCTGCCGAAGGATTTTGGCACGGTGGTTCAGGTGTGGTTGTACTTCCGTGCGGAGCAGGAAAGACAATTGTTGGTGCTGCAGCTATGGCGCATGCAAAGGCCACAACATTAATTTTAGTAACTAACACAGTTGCAGCACGCCAATGGCGTGAGGAACTATTAAAGCGAACCAGCCTGAACGAAGATGAAATTGGTGAATATTCCGGAGCCAAGAAAGAAATTCGCCCTGTAACAATTGCTACTTATCAAGTGATGACCAAGAAAAAGAACGGTGTATACGCCCACCTTGATCTCTTTGATTCATACGATTGGGGCTTAATTATTTACGATGAAGTTCACCTTTTACCCGCTCCGATCTTTCGCTTTACCGCTGATATTCAATCTCGCCGACGCTTAGGTTTGACTGCAACATTGGTGCGAGAAGATGGAATGGAAGGTGAGGTCTTCTCTCTCATCGGCCCAAAGCGCTTTGATGTTCCTTGGAAAGAGATTGAATCACAGGGATACATCGCACCAGCTGAATGTATTGAAGTCCGAGTAAATCTGACTGAGACCGAACGTTTGTCGTATGCAACCGCCGAAGTTGAAAACCGATATCGCTTCTGTGCGACTACCCGTACAAAACGCGATGTTGTTGAAGCTTTGGTTAAAAAGCACCAAGGCGAACAGATTTTAGTGATCGGTCAATATATTGATCAACTCGATGAACTCTCAGAAGTACTTGGAGTACCGGTTATCAAAGGTGAAACACCCGTTAAGGAACGTGAGATTCTTTTCAATAAATTTAGATCTGGCGAGTTAACAACACTTGTAGTTTCAAAAGTTGCCAACTTTTCAATTGATTTACCTGATGCAACCATTGCCATTCAAGTCAGTGGTGCATTTGGAAGTCGCCAAGAAGAAGCACAACGTTTAGGTCGAATCCTGCGTCCAAAGTCTGATGGACGCACTGCAACTTTTTATTCAGTAGTTTCAAGAGACACGATTGATCAAGATTTTGCGCAAAATCGTCAACGCTTTTTAGCCGAACAGGGTTACTCTTATAAAATTATTGATGCTGACGATGTTTTTCAAGGGAAAATCTAAATCGATCCGGATCAACTTTAAAGAAATCATGATGTACACCGTCGATGTGAATTACGGGGACTTGTTCACCATACAGCTTTTCTAATTCAGAATTACCATCAATAAATATTTTTTTAATCTCAAAGTTCAATTCATTATTCATTGTCGAAAGTACATCCACTGCGACATCGCACAAGTGACAACCATGTCGTGAGAAAACGGTTACCACGGTCATTACGCTGGGCCTTTCTGTCAGTTTGCTTAGAGAATGGATTAATTCAACCCTAAGTTATGGGGCAATCATCTCACCTTGATAGTGTGCGCCCATGCGGAAAATTCTCTCGATGAAGGTGTGGGCTAGTGCAATATCCCTAGCCCTCATAGCTTCGATTTTTTCTGCCCCAACAGCACAAGCGTTATACAAAGTTATCCCTGCAACTCAGTGGGGAAATATTTATGCGGGAACAGCAACGGGTGCAAAGCCAGAAACTCGTGGCAAGGTCAGCAACGCTGTTGCAAAATCTAAATTTGAAGTCAAGTACAACAACTTTCCTGATTGGGCAAAAAAGGAAGTTCAGGCAGCAGTTGATGTGTGGTCTGCTAATTTTTCATCACCAGTAACTATTAGTGTTGATGCAACCTGGGGACGCTCAAGTTCCTGGGGAATTTTGGGAAGCGCAAGGCCAACAAATTTCTATTCAGCTTTTGCTGGCGCTCCAGACCCATCACTGTGGTACGCATCTGCTCTAGCAAATTCATTGGCTGGTAAAGACTTAGATAAAGCTAATCCCGAAATGATTATCCAAGTGAACTCAGGCGCTGCTTGGAATACACGTGGGGATGGTGCTCCAACTGATAATGAATACGATTTAGAATCAGTTTTCTTGCACGAAATTGCCCACGGCCTAGGTTTTCTTTCAAATGATTCTTACGATTCTTTTTTTGGAATAGCGAGCCTGGATCAACCGACTCCATATGATGCTTATGCACAAACCGCCGACGGTGGACGTTTAGCTGATTTGCCTTCACCGTCACTTGAACTTGGAAAAGCTTTAACAACTTCACTTGTTTGGTCTGGCCCACTTGGAATAAAAGCTAACAACGGTGTTAAGCCAAAGCTTTACACTCCATCAACCTACGAGTCTGGTTCTTCTACGAGCCATTTAGATGAAGCAACATTTTCAAAGACTGGTTTAGATTCAGTAATGACGCCAAACTTAGATCCTGGCGAAATATTTAAAGAGCCAGGACCTTTGCTATTAGCAATGATGGAAGATATGCGAAATAAACCTCCTGCAGGTGTGGCAGTAGGATTGCCTGAGGTTCCACGAAATGTTCAGGCATTTATCGCAGACTCAGCAGCTCTTATTACCTTTGATCCCCCAGTAAATATGCGAACTGCTCAAATCAGTGAGTATGTCGTTAAGAACTTGAAAACTGGTATTGAAAAGAAAGTCCTTTCAAGTCCAGTTTTTATCAGCGGTTTAAAAAACGGTACGTCATACACGTTTTCAGTTGTAGCAAAAAACTCACTCGGCTTATCAGATCCCGTCACCAGTAAAGCCGTAACACCACAAGCTGGTTGGAAGAGCTCAGTTTTGGATGCAAATGCAGATGGAAAATCATTAGCTAGCACAACATTTAATGGGCAACCGGTAGTGGCATATACAGACTCAAAGAACGGTGATTTGAAACTAGCAACTTATGATGGCAAAACTTGGAAGAAAACAACTGTAGACGGCGCTGGCGGAACTGGTGGTCGAACATCAAATCCGATCACTGGGCAGATTTCAATGTGCGTTAATGGCAGCGGAACCAAGCAAACTCTTCATATTTTCTATAGCGATTCAATAGAAAAAGATCTTCACTACGCCTCGTACACCGCAAAGCGCTTTACTTTTGACATAGTCGATGGAAATGGTGCTTCAGTTAATGATTATGCAGATCCTGTGCGTGTGCGAACATCCAGTGATGTCAGTGTCAGCAATGCATGCGTTGCCACAGCCTCAGGAATTCAAGTTTTTTATCGCGATGAAAGTCAAGGCGTTCTTCTGGGGGCGGTGAAAACCAAGTCAACTCCTTGGACTTACGAAATGGTTGATGGAGATCGTAAAACCGATGGTCGCACGACGGGCGATGTTGGCTTTCATTTACAAGCAATCTTTGATGGTGCAAAAACTTACGTTGCATACGATTCAGTTGTATCGAAAAACCAGAGGAACGAGATAACTGCTGGAGCAGTTCGAATCGCCGTTCGAACTGGAAGTGATCCAGATACTTGGAGCTATCAGACTCTTGATATTTCAACTGATGATGCTTCAGTTTTTGGTTTCGACGTGGCAATGTCAAAAATTAATGGGGATGTATTGGTTTCTTGGCTTGCAACGTCTGTTGCAGCATTTCCTAAGCCCAATCAGATTCGCTGGGCACTATTGAGTAAGCCGCTTGATATTTCAAAGCTCACGACTGAAAACTTTGGATCTCCAGGGGAACATCTTGCAACTGATGGGAAAACTATTCTCTTTAACTGCCAGGATCGATTGTGTTCCCTTGATACAACCAAGAAAGATCTTGGGCAATCTGCAATCCGTTTAATCAGAAGCACCCAAGGCTCTGAACCAACTCAGAGCACCTGGGTGACTGTAAATAAAATTAAGTATGTGCTTGCCACTGTTAATGGAAAGCTGGCCTTCCTAAAACCGTAATTACTATTTAGCGTTACGGCGCTGAATGCGAGTCTTCTTCAGAAGTTTCTTGTGCTTCTTCTTCGCCATGCGCTTGCGTCGCTTTTTAATTACGGAACCCATATGTCACGCTCTCATTTCTTTCATCGTTGTGCTTGGGGAGTTAGGTTACCTCTAGTTGAGGGTAAAAATCGAAACGGTTTCCGCGCTTGCGCTAATGCACAAAATCCCTAAAGCCTTGGAGAAATACAGCCCGAGTACCTCTTTCTGTTCTACAGGCGCGCTGTAGCCCCCCGTGATGGCGCCTTTAGCATCAAAGGTTAGGAGTAATGGCGTTGGGCTTTTAGGCGACCAGTTCGCCAATTGAGTTATGGGCCCTTTTGATTGCAGAAATGCATAGGTCGATCCTGATGTAAATGTTTTTCCGCTAGAAGCAAATCTGTAGGTCCATGTCGGCACAAATGTGTTAGAAAACTTAGTGACTGCGCTTTCAATTTTATTACCAGTGACAACTTCTCCCCCGAGCAACAGTGAAGTTGAAGCAGAGTTCCAGTTACGCAAAGCTTTTGGTGCAGAGCTACGAACAACTGAAATTACTTTACCAATCTTTGAAAGCTTAATGATAACTCCGTCCACTTTGCCGGCTAACTTTTTGCCACTGAGAGTTTCAGAACTGGAGCCAGCAACTGTCATTGATCCATCGGCCGCTTTCACTACTGCTTCAAAATTTGTTGCGCCGCTACCAATAAATACAGGCTTTGAAATTTTACCAAGTAAGTCAGAGTTGATGACTGCTCCAGAGCTTCCCACTGCCGTTAAACCGTCCTTATTTACTGCTATGGCGTTAATCAAGATTGGGGATGCTAGTTGAAGTGAAAACTGAGACAAAGCTTGTGTATTTGGGTTTATTGACCACAGAGTAAAAGCATCTAAGTCGGTAGTAAAAATATCTGGAACAGCAGTGATGTTGTCTGGATTCAACGGACTGACACTTGGTGAAGGAGTCGGCATCGCTCGCTGCAATGAGGTTGAACCAGCAATCCAAATAGTTCCCGCACTATCAACTGTTGCTGCTGTTGCAATTGATGCCGAAGTGTTATCTAAAGCTATATTCCATATCTCTTTTCCTGTTACGTCTATGCCTTTGGCAAATGATTTATCGCCTTTGTTGCCATAGACAACTATTGTTGTGCCACTTGTCACTAAGCCCGCAAACTCATCAACGTTTGAAACCGTCGTAATTAACTTCAATGTCTTGACCACTGGCTTTTTGGGTACAGCTAAGGCTTGAGAATTAAAAAGAAGCGTTGAAATTACGACAAGTGTAAAAAGGCGTTTCACGCTAATTCCTGCGAGCGATTGCGCGCAGCTTTCATAGCGCTGGCAATAACATCACCAATCTGGTCAGATTCAAAAGAAGCTAACGCTGCTGCAGTTGTGCCATTAGGACTTGTTACATTTTCACGCAAAGTTGTTGCGCTTTTGCCCGATTCATCAAGCAGCTTTGCTGCTCCAACAATTGTCTGCACCGTTAGTGTTGTCGCATCGGCTTCAGATAAGCCAAGTTCCTTTGCCCCAGCAACCATGGCTTCGACAAATCTGAAGAAGTAGGCAGGACCTGATCCGCTGGTTGCAGTAACTGCATCTTGTAGATCTTCAGAGACCTGAATAACTTTTCCAGTTGCACCAAGGAAGCCCATTACAAAAGCGCTTTGATCTGCAGTAACACCTACGCCCAATGATGCTGCAGCCATTCCGGCCCCGACCATCGTTGGAGTATTTGGCATAACTCGTACAACAGGATTGCTAGTTCCAAGACCTGCTTCTATAAATGAGATCTTCTTACCTGCCGCAAAAGTTATTACTACTGCCGACGTATTGATGCTGCCCTTGATTTCTTCAAGCACCGCCGCCATATCTTGTGGCTTAACTACTAAGAGCAGAGCATCAGCTTTTTCTACGTTGGCTGATAAATCAGCAACACGTATTCCGTAACGGGCAGTTAATTCTTCAGCGCGATCTTTGCGCTTTTCAGAGATAACAATGGATTGTGGCGAAACGCCATAAGAAATTAGCGCAGCGATGAGGGCTTCACCCATAACGCCAGCCCCAATTACTCCAACTTGTTTCATGTAACAAGCCTACCTTTATGCCTGTAGGCTCTGCGACTATGTCAGAAATAAAACCAGGGTTTGCGCGTGATTGGGTTGAATTTAGCGACCCAAATGACAAAGAAGAAATCTTTAAGTGCGACCTCACGTGGTTGACCTCATTTTGGACCTGTATTTATGGCGATGGTTGCCAAGGTGTTTTTAAAAATCAGCCATTTAGTGGTTGCTGCACCGAAGGTGCCATGTACACCGATGAAGCAGATGAGAAGCGCACTGATAAAGCTGCCGCTTACTTAACTCCTGACATGTGGCAGTTTTATTCAGAAGCTCGCCCAAAGAAACCAGGTGGAGCTTTACGTATTTCAGAAAAAGATGAAGACGGGGATCGCAAAACTCGTCGCGTTGAAGATGGTTGTATTTTCTTAAACCGTAAAGGTTATGAAGCTGAAGGTTACACAGGTTCATTTGGTTGCGTTCTGCACCATTTAGCAATTAAAGAAAAGAAACACTTTGTTGACACAAAGCCAGATGTTTGCTGGCAATTGCCATTGCGTCGCAGTTTTGAAACTCGTGAAGTTGGCGAGCGCGAATATTCAGTCACCGTCATCGGTGAATACGAACGTCTTGCATGGGGCGATGGCGGAGAAGATTTCGATTGGTACTGCACTAGCAATCCTGACGCACATATTGGTACTGAGCCGGTGTATATCTCTAACAAATATGAACTTCAAAAACTTATGGGCGAAGCCGCTTATGCTGAGCTTGCTCGCTTGTGCGACATACGCGTTGCAGGAATTAAGGATGCCCAGAGCCGTTCGTTGCCGCTCTTTGTTATTCAACACCCAGCAACACTTGCCGCCCAGAAGAATTAGTCAGTCCAACGTTCTAGGCTCTACCCATGGCCAAAGTTGAAAAGGATCCCTTCCGCTGTAGTGAATGCGGTTGGAGCTCGCAAAAATGGGTTGGCCGCTGCGGTGAATGCCAAGCGTGGGGTTCTGTTGAAGAGTTAGCTGCACCTAAGAAACTCTCACTCGTTCCCGGAAATGTAACAAGTAAAGCAACTCCCATCGGCGATGTTGATTTATCTGCAGCTCACGCACGTCCTACAGGAGTATCCGAACTTGATCGCGTACTTGGTGGCGGATTAGTTCCAGGGGCGGCAATCTTGTTAGCCGGTGAACCCGGTGTTGGTAAATCTACGTTGCTTCTTTCTGTTGCTGCACAAACTGCCGCTAAAGGAATTCCTGCACTCTATGTCAGCGGTGAAGAATCTGCATCACAAGTTCGTCTTCGCGCCGAACGTATCAAGGCAATCGATCCACAACTCTTCCTTGCATCCGAAACTGATTTAGGCGCAGTAATTGCCCACATCGATGCAGTTAAACCACAGTTATTAATTATCGACTCAGTACAAACAATTGGCAGCAGCACTGCCGATGGTTCACCCGGCGGAGTAACACAAGTGCGTGAAGTTGCCGGAGCACTTATTAGAATTTGTAAAGATCGCGATATTACGTTGCTGCTTGTTGGTCATGTAACAAAAGATGGATCCATTGCTGGGCCTAGACTTCTTGAACATATTGTTGATGTTGTTCTTCAGTTCGAAGGCGAACGTCATTCACGTCTTCGTTTGATTCGCGCAATCAAAAACCGTTTTGGTGCATCCGATGAAGTTGGTTGCTTTGATTTAAGTGATTCGGGTATCGAATCCGTTCTTGATCCAACAGGTTTATTTACTTCTCGTCATGCCGAACCAGTTCCTGGAACATGCGTGACAGTTACTCTAGAAGGTCGACGCCCATTACTAGCTGAAATTCAAGCGTTAGTAAGTCAGGGACGCGAAAATGATTTTGGTAATGCCCGTCGAGTGGTTTCAGGTCTAGATTCTGCGCGCACATCAATGACTTTGGCCGTGCTAGAACTTCGTGCGGGTGTTCGCGTTGGCGGCCGCGATGTTTATGCAGCAACTGTTGGCGGCATGAAAATGTCAGAACCTGCTGCAGATTTAGCTCTAGCTTTAGCTGTTGCATCTGCTGCCAAAGGTTTAGCGCTGCCTTCTGATTTAGTTGCAATTGGTGAAGTTGGTTTAGCTGGAGAAATCCGTAAAGTCAGTGGTGTAGATCGTCGTCTGCAAGAAGCATTTCGTTTAGGTTTTAAACGTGCTCTAGTTCCAACTGGATCTGAAACAAAAATCGCCGGAATGGAAATTGTTGAAGTTTCACGCCTTGACCAAGCACTCAAACGGGTAAAAATAACTGGCGAATGAACCAGCTAGAAAAGCCGATAACTTCCTGGTTTAAGAGAAATAAACGCGATTTGCCCTGGCGCACGACAACGCCTTGGGGTGTCATGGTTAGCGAATATATGTTGCAACAAACCCCAGTTAATCGGGTTCTCCCTAAATGGGATGAATGGATGAATCGTTGGCCAACACCTAAAGATTTAGCTAAAGCATCACCCGCCCAAGTTATTACGGCGTGGGGGCGTCTTGGTTATCCGCGCCGGGCACTGCGCTTACATGCCGCCGCGCACATTATCGCGGAAGATTTTAATAACCAAGTTCCAGAAAATGTTGAAACTCTAAAAACATTGCCTGGAATTGGCGAATACACCGCAGCTGCAATCGCTGCCTTTGCCTTTGAACAACAAACGCTAGTGATGGATGTAAATATTCGCAGGTTATTAACCCGCATCATCGATGGCAACGAACACCCAAAGCCTGCACCAACAGCTAAAGAAAAAGCATCAAGACTTGCACTTCAACCAACTAAAAATGCACACATCTGGGCCGCCGCAACTATGGAACTAGGCGCACTTGTCTGCACTTCTAAGAATCCAATCTGCGAACAATGCCCAGTAATTGGTCAATGTAACTGGCGCAAAAATGGTTATCCGAAAACTGATTTAGTGCGCAAATCACAAGATTGGCATGGCACCGATAGAAAATGCCGGGGAACCATTATTCAAGCCCTGCGTGATAACGAATCACTTACCGAGAACGCAATTAAGAAACTCTGGCCTGATGAATCACAAATAGAAAAAGCGCTAAAAACCCTGCAAGAAGATTTACTCATAGAAGCTATCCCCCGCAAGCGTTATAGACTCCCTCAATGAATATGTCTGGGATCCGCGTAGCCGTTAAAGAAGATGGACCACGCATCCTGCAACTCATTAAAGATTTAGCAGAGTATGAAAAAGCACCGCTAGAAGCTAAAGCCACATTGCAACAAATTGAAGAAACAATATTTAGCGACAATCCAACCGCCTTTTGCCATGTTGCCGAAGTAGATGGCCAAGTAATCGGAATTGCTATCTGGTTCCTTAATTACTCAACATGGCTTGGTAAACCCGGAATGTATTTAGAAGATCTCTATGTTGATCCTGATTACCGTGGCAAAGGTTTCGGAATGGGATTTCTAAAGACTCTTGCAAAAATCTGCGTTGAGCGCGGGTACGAAAGATTCCAATGGTGGGTTCTAGATTGGAATGAACCGTCAATTAAGCTCTATAAATCCATTGGCGCAATACCAATGGATGAATGGACAGTTTTCCGACTTAGTGGCGATCCATTAAAGGTTTTTGCCGGTGACGCTTAAATAGTTGGAATCACAATCTCGTTGTACTGCATAAATCCTGGCTTAAATGGTGGATCAAAGCGGGCAACTCTGGTTTCGTCAGAGAGTGTCACGTTTTCCTTTTCGGCCGCAGCACGAAGTTCGGCAATTTTCTTAGCAGACAACGCGGTAGTTGCTTTCCCACGAAATGATGCAGCAACACAAATCTCTGCACCAAGTTCACGCAAGACAACACTTGAATTAATTGGAAGGGGCATGTCTGCAAGTGAGCTTCCTGCGGGCATTACAAATGAGACAAACCACTCATCTTCATTGAGGTTATCGAATCTTTGTGCAGTTATTACAGGAGCAGTCATGGCTATTTTTGCTTCAGTTTTATTACCTTTTGAAATGTAGCTAAAGAGTGAACCGAAAGCAGAACTTGCTGCATCTGAGTACTTAGATGAAGTTTTAACTTCAGCAATTACACAAGGCGCATATTCACGAATTTCAAACTCTGAATAAGTTTTTAATATTCGAAATTCTTGTCTTTTAGTCATAGTTAGAGAATACCCTGCTGTTGTTAAATTGCCTTCACGTTTATTGTATGCCAGCCCTCTGCACCGTTAGGAAGAATGGGCACGTTGGCTTGTGATTGAACCTTGCCATCACCATCGGTTGCGCGAACAGTAATACGGTGATTGCCTTTGGTGGCATTCCAATCAATCCACCATTGACGCCATGATGTTTTGGCAATCTCTGGTCCAAGAGTTGCGGTGCGCCATGGTTGATTATCAATTTGAATTTCGATTTTAGATATTCCTACTAGCGGGGCCCATGCAACTCCTGCTATTGCAACTGGGCCAATTGAAATCTCTCCATTATTTAAAGGGGTATCGATTCGAGATTGAGTTTTAATTGGACCGCGTTCTGCCCAACCTTGTTCAATCCAGTACCCATGTTTTTGATCAAAGCGAGTTAGTTCAATTCGCATAAGCCATTTCGTGGCCGATACATAACCATAAAGCCCAGGCACAATAATTCGTGCAGGCCATCCATGTTTATCTGGCAAAGCTTCACCGTTCATCCCAATTGCAATCATCGCATCGCGCCCATC
Organism: Actinomycetota bacterium; assembly: GCA_947450175.1. GTDB lineage: Bacteria > Actinomycetota > Actinomycetes > Nanopelagicales > Nanopelagicaceae > Planktophila. Next base: position 21,327 of record CANFUR010000002.1, read on the forward strand.
TAAGGCTGCAAGTGGAAAGCCCGCCGAAAATCCATCGACGGAATAGCCCATAACTTGATCTGCATCTGCGTGTGGCTGGGCTTCTTTGATCAAATCATCTAAACGAATTCCTTGCCATCGTGCATTTCCAACTAATGTGCCGCCAACTTCATTAGAAACGCACGAGATTGTGTCATCGAGTTCAAAGGTTGGACGAGCAATTAATTGATCGTAAGTAAGTGTTATTGGTTTAGAAACTAGTCCGACAATTTCTAACTTCCAATTATCTAAAGAAATCTGCGGAACGGTGAATGCGGTATCGATTCGAAAGAAATCTTGATTAGGTGTAAATAGTGGTGAAAGTCCCGGTGTTTGTAAGGCAGGATCAAGAGGTGGTGGCGCAAGTGGTTTTAGAGCTTTAGGAATTGCGGCTTTAACTCTGTTTATCTGTACCACTGCTTTGTGGGTGAGAAGTTTTGCACCGGCAGTTGCTGTAATAGTCACAGCACCAATTGCACCTACCGCTTTAAATAAGTTACGGCGCGAAATCTGCATAGGCGCAACGGTAACCGTGATTACGTGTCTGGGCCATTGGAAACTTCTTCAAAGTTTATGTGGCGAAAAATTTAGATTTAAGCGGTTGGTGCTTCAGCTAAATTTTCAGGTGAATCAGGCGTCTCGGCCTTTGCTGCACCTTTGAATGTGAAGATTGCATCAGTGCCTTCGCCCTCTGCATCTACAACAATGATTTCACCTGCCTTAAGTTCACCGAACAAGATGCGCTCTGAAAGCGCATCTTCGATCTCGCGCTGAATTGTGCGACGCAATGGACGAGCACCAAGAAGTGGGTCATAACCGCGTGCAGCAAGTAAATCCTTGGCTGCAGGTGTTAATTCGATACCCATATCTTTTGCTTGCAAACGATCATCAAGGTTTTTGATCATCAAATCAACAATTTGAATAATCTGATCCTTAGTTAATTGGTGGAAGACGATTACGTCATCAATACGGTTAAGGAATTCAGGGCGGAAATGAGACTTAAGCTCCTCATTGACCTTGCCCTTCATGCGCTCGTAATTTGTTTGATCGTCATCGCTGTTAGCAAAACCAAGACCTAGGCTCTTTGAGATGTCGCGAGTACCAAGGTTTGTAGTCATGATGATGACAGTGTTCTTGAAGTCAACGGTGCGACCTTGTGAATCCGTTAGGCGACCGTCTTCAAGAACCTGCAACAACGAGTTGAAGATATCTGGATGTGCTTTTTCGATTTCATCGAAAAGAACAACAGAGAATGGTCGGCGGCGAACTTTTTCAGTTAGCTGTCCACCTTCGTCGTAACCAACATATCCTGGAGGTGCACCGAATAAACGTGATGCGGTGTGACGCTCTGAGTATTCAGACATATCCAACTGAATCAAGGCATCTTGATCACCAAATAAGAATGATGCAAGTGTGCGAGAAAGTTCAGTCTTACCAACACCTGACGGTCCAGCGAAGATAAATGAGCCACCAGGACGGCGTGGATCTTTTAGGCCAGCGCGTGTACGGCGGATTGCTTGTGACAAAGCCTTAATTGCTTGATCTTGTCCAATAACTCGGTGATGAAGTTCATCTTCCATACGAAGAAGTCGTGCAGTTTCTTCTTCTGTTAACTTAAAGACTGGAATTCCAGTTGATGCAGAAAGAACTTGGGCGATGAGTTCTTCATCAACCTCAGTGACCTTATCCAGATCAGTTGCTTTCCAATTCTTCTCAGCTTCATGCTTTTCAGCGATAAGGGTTTTTTCCTTATCGCGAAGTGATGCTGCCATTTCAAAGTCTTGACCATCGATTGCAGATTCTTTTTCTTTGCGGGCATCTGCGATTTTGTCATCAAATGCGCGGAGTTCTGCAGGTGCAGTCATGCGCTTAATGCGAAGACGTGAGCCTGCTTCATCAATTAAATCAATTGCCTTATCTGGTAAGAAACGATCTGATACATAACGATCGGCAAGATTTGCCGCTGCTGCTAGTGCGCCATCGGTAATAGATACGCGGTGGTGAGTTTCGTAGCGATCGCGAAGACCCTTCAAAATTTCGATTGTGTGAGCAACTGATGGTTCTTTTACTTGAATTGGTTGGAAGCGGCGCTCAAGAGCTGCATCCTTCTCAACATGCTTGCGATACTCATCAAGAGTTGTTGCACCGATAGTCTGTAATTCACCGCGTGCAAGCATTGGCTTCAAGATGCTGGCTGCATCAATTGCACCTTCTGCAGCACCGGCACCAACAAGTGTGTGAATTTCATCAATAAAAAGAATGATGTCGCCGCGAGTTTTAATCTCTTTGAGAACTTTCTTCAAGCGCTCTTCGAAATCTCCACGGTAGCGGCTGCCAGCAACAAGTGCACCAAGGTCTAGTGAGTACAGTTGCTTGTCTTTCAGTGTTTCCGGAACATCGTTCTTGTAAATCGCTTGTGCAAGACCTTCAACGACTGCAGTCTTACCTACACCAGGTTCACCGATTAGAACTGGATTATTTTTTGTGCGACGTGAAAGAACTTGCATCACACGTTCAATTTCATTTTCGCGACCAATAACTGGGTCAAGCTTTCCTTCGCGGGCAGCTTGAGTCAGGTTGCGACCAAATTGATCAAGTACCAAAGATGTTGAAGGTGTTCCTTCGGCTGGGCCACCTGTTTGTACAGCTTCTTTACCTTGGTAACCAGAAAGCAATTGAATAACTTGTTGGCGAACGCGGTTAAGGTCAGCACCAAGCTTTACAAGAACCTGTGCAGCAACACCTTCACCTTCGCGGATAAGACCAAGCAAAATATGTTCGGTACCAATGTAATTGTGACCAAGTTGCAACGCTTCGCGAAGTGAAAGTTCTAGAACTTTCTTTGCACGCGGTGTAAATGGGATATGTCCACTTGGTGCTTGCTGACCTTGTCCGATAATTTCTTCAACTTGTGCGCGAACGCCTTCAAGTGAAATACCGAGAGATTCGAGACCCTTTGCAGCAACGCCTTCACCTTCATGAATTAAGCCGAGCAGAATGTGCTCAGTGCCGATGTAGTTGTGATTGAGCATGCGAGCTTCTTCTTGGGCCAGCACAACAACGCGACGGGCTCGATCTGTAAAGCGCTCAAACATGGGCGGGGCTCTCTTCCTGTGGTCTTCGCTTTAGCCTAATACCTGCAGGGTCACGCTCGCGAGGTGGAAAGCTACTGACTTCTACAACCCAAGAGGTGGGCGATTTATGCCCGGCTGTGGCTATATCTAGGCTAGTTTTTTGAGCATTCTGGTGTTGCCCAAGGTATTTGGCTTCACAGATTCAAGATCCAAGAACTCGGCCACACCAGCATCATATGAGCGCAAAAGTTCGGAATACACCGCAGGGTCAACCGGAGTTCCTTCAATTACTTCAAAGCCGTGGGAGCCAAAGAACTCGGTTTGAAACGTAAGACAGAAAATCTTCTCTACGCCAACTTCGCTAGCACGTTTAATGATCGCTTCTAGGATTTTATGGCCGATTCCTTGGCGATTTAATTCTTTCTTGACCGCAACTGTGCGAACTTCAGCTAAATCTTCCCAAAGTATGTGTAGCGCTCCGCAACCAACAACTGCGCCATCAAGTTCTGCAACTACAAACTCTTGCACGCTTTCATAAAGAGTCACAGTTTCTTTTGCAAGCATTTGTCCGGGTGCAGCATATGAATCTACAAGCGCGCGGATAGATTTAACATCCTTTGTTTTTGCTGGACGAACAACAAGCATTCTTATTCGACCTCTGGCTTTACTAGTGGGAACAAAATTGTTTCGCGAATTCCAAGTCCGGTTAGCGCCATTAGTAAACGATCGACGCCCATTCCCATTCCACCAGTCGGTGGCATTCCGAACTCCATTGCTCGCAAGAAGTCTTCATCAACTTGCATCGCTTCAAGATCACCTTTTGATCCAAGAGTTGCTTGTTCTACTAAACGATCACGTTGAATCACTGGATCAATTAACTCTGAATACCCTGTTGCAAGTTCGAAACCATCCACATAAAGATCCCATTTTTCTGCAACTCCAGGAAGTTCACGGTGTGCTCGAACAAGTGGTGATGTGTCTACCGGGAAGCCCATAACGAATGTTGGAGCAATCAACTGATCCTTGGCAACGTGCTCAAAGATTTCTTCAGCTAATTTTCCTGTAATCCACTTAGGATCAATTTTCATTCCTAGCTTTGTTGCAATTGCTTTTAACTCATCAATCGGAGTCAGCGCAGTTACAGTTTGGCCAACACCTTCAGAGATAGCGTCATACAAGGATATTTCGCGCCAAGTTCCGCCTAAGTCTGCTTGGCGACCATCGTGATGAGTAACAACATGAGAACCTGCAACTGCCATCGCTGCATTTTGAACAAGCTCGCGCGTTAAGTCCGCGATTGTTCTCCAATCTCCATAGGCCATATAGCTCTCGATCATTGCAAATTCTGGTGAATGTGAGGAGTCGGCACCTTCATTGCGGAAATTTCGATTGATTTCAAATACACGTTCAATACCGCCTACTACACAGCGCTTTAAAAATAACTCTGGTGCGATGCGTAGAAAAAGCTCCATGTCATAAGCGTTTGAGAAAGATTTAAATGGGCGTGCAGCAGCTCCACCATGCATAACCTGCAACATTGGTGTTTCTACTTCGGTGAAGTCTTGGTTATGGAAAGTTTCACGTAAAGAGCGCATCACTTGCGGGCGCAATCGTGCATTAGTGCGAGCTTCAGGTCGAACAATTAAATCTACATAACGCATACGTACACGCGTTTCTTCAGACATTGGCTTGTGATCGTTAGGCAATGGACGAAGTGATTTGGATGCTAAGGTCCATGAGTTTGCAAGGATAGAAAGTTCTCCACGTTTTGAGGTAATAATTTCGCCGGTAACAGAAACAATGTCACCCAAATCAATATCTGATTTCCAAGAATCAATAGATTCTTGACCAACTTTGTCCAATGAAAACATTGCTTGAAGTTCTGTGCCATCGCCCTCACGCAAAGTTGCAAAACAAAGCTTTCCAGTATCACGCTTAAAAATAATACGACCAGTTAAGGATTCAACATCTCCCGTAGCAACATCAATTTCAAGTGCTGAATACTTTTCGCGAACTTCTTTTAAAGTTTTAGTTCGGGGCACAGAAACTGGGTAAGGCTCGGTCCCACCGGCAAGTAGGGCTACGCGCTTTTCACGGCGAATACGAAGCTGCTCAGGCAGATCCTCTTCGACAGGTGTGTTTTCTGTGCTCATAATGTGCCGAAGTCTACCGACTCAAGCATTTCGTTCGTGAATCAGACGTAGGCCTATCAGAGTTAAATCCGGCTCATGATGGTCAATTGTTTCTGAAACACCAATAATCAAAGGGGCCAAGCCGCCCGTAGCGATAACTGTTGGCGCCGCTGAATAGCTTTCAAGAAGTTCGGCCGAAATTCGATCAACTAATCCATCTACTTGGCCTGCAAATCCAAAGATAGTTCCAGATTGCAGAGCTTCAACCGTATTTTTACCAATAACATTTTTTGGGCGAACTAGTTCAACTTTGCGCAACTGTGCAGCACGAGCAGCAAGTGCATCAACGGAGATTTCGATTCCAGGTGCTAGGGCGCCACCTAAAAATTCGCCCTTGGGCGAAACAACATCGAGATTAGTTGAAGTGCCAAAATCAACCACTATTGCAGGGCCACCATAAAGTGTGTGAGCGGCAAGGGTATTAACGATGCGATCTGCACCGATTTCTTTTGGATTATCGACCAGCAATGGCACTCCTGTTTTGATTCCAGGTTCCACTATTGTCACTCTGGTATCTGAAAAATAATCATCGATCATTGAGCGAAGTTCGCGAAGTGTTGCAGGCACTGTTGAGCACACTGATAATCCAGTAATTTCATAGCCCTCTACGAGTGAGCGGTATTGCAACCAAAGTTCATCGGCAGTGCTTCGAGGATCGGTCTTAACGCGCCAGGAACGTGCAAGTTCGGTGCCATTGAATACTCCAAGCACAGTATTTGTATTACCAACATCGATTGTAAGCAACATTTAGACTCCCATTTTCATATTGTCAATCAAGCGAACACCATCAATCCAGCCAGCGATAATCCCGCGCTTATTGCGAACATCATCTGTGGCAATTTCAAAAGTATCTTCATCAATAATCGTTGCGTAATCTTTTTTAAATCCGGCTTCAGTTGAAAGCGTTGTATCCATGACTTCTTGCGCAATCGCAATAGTTGGAGCCAGGCGAGCCGCAGCTAATGCACGGTGAATAACGTTTGCACTTACCCGGCCTTGTTCGGTTAGGCGCACATTGCGTGACGAAAGAGCAAGACCATCAAATTCGCGCACAGTTGGCACACCAATAATTTCCACGGAACTTTTCATCGCCTTGATAATTGCAAGCTGTTGAAAATCTTTCTCGCCAAACACGGCCATCGCAGGTTTAACGATTTCAAACAAGCGATTGACGACAGTTACGACACCATCAAAATGTTCCGGCCGTGCATGACCTTCAAATAAATTACCTAACGAACCTGCGCTTAACTTCTTGATTTCACCTGGGTAAATCTCTTCATAATCAGGCATCCAAACTTCCGTGGCACCAGCCAAAGTTGCTAATTGAATATCTCTCTCAGGGCTGCGCGGATACTTTTCAAGATCATCGATATTTTCAAACTGAAGCGGATTTATAAAAATACTTACGACAACTTCTTTGCTCAAACTGCGCGCACGTTTGATCAACGCTTGGTGGCCTTTATGCAAGGCGCCCATTGTCGGCACTAATACAGTCATCGTGTGGCTCCAGTCCTTTCAGGTACCGGGCAAGATATGGCTAAGTTTAGGGTTACTTAGGTAATTGCTCCAAAAGCTCGGCAATTTTCCCATGCGTAATGAGTATCGCATCAGGTTCAATCTCATGCCAAGGCTCTAAAACAAAGCGTCGCTCATGTGCTCGAGGATGTGGGAGTTGGAGCTCGTCACTAGCACTAAGCAATGATCCAAATTGAATGAGATCCAGATCAATAGTTCGTGGACCCCATTGCTCAATGCGTTCGCGGCCCATTGATTTTTCGATGCCGTGCAAAAGTGCTAGTAAATCAACAGCTGGCAAATCACTTTCAACTACACACACAGCATTTAAGTAATCAGGTTGTTCAGGGCCGCCCACTGGAGCCGTTGAGTAATAAGAAGATACATCTAGAAACTCTGTGGCTTCTTTTAGTAATGCAACGGCTAAATCTAAATTTTCTTTGGGATCACCGATATTTGCCCCTAGAGCAATAACTGCTTTCATCGCGTGCGAGTGACCTGAACAGCGATATCTTTTAAAACTGCAGTGACCGGTGCTTGTGGTTTATGAACTGTCACAGTTACAGCAGACACTTTGATATGTGCTTTAAGAATGTTTTCGGCGATTCGGCCAGCTAATTTTTCAATAAGATTTACGGGATCAGAAGTAATATGTGTGAAAACTAAATCTGTTATTTCGCCATAGTTCACTGTGTCATCAATTAGATCACTGCGTGAAGCCGGTGCTAAATCAACAGTTAGCGCAACATCAACATAAAAATCCTGTCCATCGCGGCGTTCATGTTCAAATAATCCGTGATAGCCAAAACCATGTATCCCGGTTAGAAATATCTGATCGCTCATACTTTTAACGCATCCTTATGTGGCTTCACAGAATGAACTCTAACTCCCCAAATGCCAGAAGTAGATAGTCGTTTGGTCAGCCGGATAGTTGCAGCTTCACGTTCATCTGGATTATCTCCTCCTAGAAAACGTTTGCGCGAAGCCCCGATTAATACGGGATAACCCATAGCCACAAATTTATCGATGGAATCGAGGATGTCCCAGTTGTGTTGAGCATCTTTAGCAAAACCAAGACCTGGATCAATAATTAATTTGTCTTTAGTAATTCCAGCATATAAGGCTGCACTAATACGCTCTTGGAGTTCGGATATCACATCCTTAACTACATCGTCATAAACGGCTAAAGAGTTCATATCTTTTGAATGTCCACGCCAGTGCATTGCAATGTATGGGACCTGCAACTCTGCTGCGGTAGTTAACATCTTTGGATCAGCTAATCCCCCACTGACATCGTTAATTATTTGAGCACCGGCTTCAATCGCAGCTTTAGCCGTGCTTGCACGCATTGTGTCGATGCTCATCCGCACACCGCTTTTAGCCAACTCTTTAATGACTGGGATTACACGATCAAACTCTTCTGCTTCTGATACACGTTCGGCACCGGGTTTAGTTGATTCACCACCAATATCAATAATGTCAACACCCTCTGCCAACATGTCATGGGCACGACGAACTGCGGCTTCAAAATCATTGTGGCGTCCACCATCGGCAAATGAATCAGGTGTCACATTCAAAATTCCCATGACAATCATGGTGGTTACCGATTTGTAATTAAGCTAATCGCTTCAGCACGTGTGACAGTATTTTGTAGGACCCCACGTACCGCACTCGTTGTTGTGCGAGCATGAGATTTTTTAACTCCACGCATCGACATACATAAGTGCTCACAATCAATGATCACAATTACGCCTAATGGATTTAAAATATTAACCATCGCATCAGCAATCTGTGTAGTAAGACGCTCTTGCACTTGTGGCCTGCGTGAATACATATCCACTAAACGCGCAATCTTTGAAAGCCCAGTAATTTTTCCGCTCGGGATATAACCAACGTGTGCCACACCATGAAAAGGTGTTAAGTGGTGTTCGCAATGGGAAAAAATCTCAATATCGCGCACAATTACTAGTTCTTCATGCCCTATATCAAAAGTTGTAGTCAGCACATCTTCAGGTGATTGCCACAAACCTTCAAAATTTTCCTTCATTGCACGTGCGACACGTGCTGGAGTTTCCTTAAGACCTTCGCGATCTGGATCTTCACCGAGAGCCAATAAGAGTTCACGAACTGCTCTCTCGGCGCGTTCTTGGTCATATGGACCCTTGGCGCGACCATCAGTGACGGAAACTTTACTTATCGTCACTTGTTGTCTTCTTCCGGCGAGTTGGCTTCTTAACTTTTTCGGCAACTTCTACGACGCGCTCTGGGACATCAACTGGTGGTTGTTCTGACGGAATTCGGGTTGGTGAACCTGTCCAAGCTGGACGTGGTTTTACAGCACGCACCTTCTTAAAGATTGCTTCAATCTCTTCTTTATTGAGAGTTTCTTTCTCAAGAAGCACAATCACCATTTCATCGAGAATCTTGCGGTTTGCTACCAAAATATCGAATGCTTCTTGGTGTGCATTTTCAATAAGAGTTCGGATTTCACGGTCTACAACTGCTGCGATATTTTCTGAGTAATCACGTTGATGTCCGTAATCACGTCCTAAGAACGGTTCTGAACTAGCGCCACCTAGTTTGATTGCACCAATTGCCTCTGTCATTCCATATTGTGTGACCATCGCGCGCGCAAGGGCAGTAGCTTTTTCAATATCGTTAGATGCACCTGTTGATGGATCATGGAAAATTAACTCTTCAGCAGCTCGCCCACCTAATGAATAGGCTAATTGATCAAGTAATTCGTTTCGCGTAGTTGAGTATTTATCTTCATCGGGTAGAACCATTGTGTAACCAAGTGCTCGCCCACGCGGCATGATTGTAATTTTGTGAACTGGATCTGTATGTGGCAATGCGTGCGCCACAAGTGCGTGCCCGGCTTCGTGATAAGCCGTTACGCGGCGCTCAGAATCACTCATAATTCTTGATTTACGCTGTGGTCCAGCCATTACGCGATCAATTGATTCATCTAACTCTTTATTACCAATGGTTTTCTTTTCTTCACGAGCCGTCAATAAAGCAGCTTCGTTCAAGACGTTAGCAAGATCTGCGCCAGTAAATCCTGGTGTGCGTCGTGCATAATCAAGTAATTTCACATCTTCGGCAAGTGGTTTGTTCTTTGCGTGAACTGCAAGAATAGCTTCACGTCCCTTGAGATCTGGACGATCAACTGCAATTTGGCGATCAAAACGACCAGGTCGTAACAATGCTGGATCTAAAACATCTGGTCGGTTTGTAGCGGCGATTAAAATAACTTTTGTATTTTCTTCAAAGCCATCCATCTCAACCAATAACTGGTTAAGCGTTTGTTCGCGCTCATCATGTCCGCCACCCATACCGGCACCGCGTTGACGGCCAACTGCATCAATTTCATCAACAAAAACTATTGCTGGCGCATTTTCTTTTGCTTGGTTGAAAAGATCACGAACACGTGCGGCTCCTACACCAACAAACATTTCTACGAAATCAGAACCAGAAATTGAGTAAAATGGAACATTTGCTTCACCGGCAACTGCGCGCGCAAGAAGAGTCTTACCTGTTCCTGGAGGACCAAAGAGCAATACACCTTTTGGAATCTTTGCGCCTAGAACTCCATACTTATCTGGGTTAGCAAGAAAATCCTTAATTTCTTCAAGTTCTGCGATTGCTTCATCGGCTCCGGCAACATCTTTAAACGTTGTCTTTGGAACATCATTACTCTGAAGTTTGGCGCGCGAACGCCCAAATTGAAAGACCTTATTTCCGCCTTGGGCTTGGCCCATCATCCAGAAGAAAAGGAAGCCAATAAGCAAGAAGGGAACAATCGACATTAAGAATGAAACTAATAATGACTGAGATGGAACCCGTACATTCCATCCCTTTGATGGTGGATTACCTGTTAAAGCATCAACCAGGGTGGGTTCTTGGCGGGCAACGTAAGAAGCTTCAACTTTAGTCCCGCCCTTAATTGTTGAACCCGATTTTAGAATTAATCTAATTTTTTGATCTTTATCAACAATCTCGGCTGATTCAACTTTCGATTGTGCGATTGCATCCAAGGCTTGAGAAGTTTCAATCTGCGTATATCGATTTCCTGCAGCACTAATCTGACCAAAAATTGAAACTGCAAAAATGGCAACGAGAATCCAGAAAAGAGGTCCGCGGAGAATTCGACCAGAACGAGTTGTTGGCTTCTTAGTTGGAGTTTTGCCAGAAAAACTCTTCTTAATCGGACTAGTCTTTTTTGGTTTCTTAACTTCAGTCATAACTCAGTTTTCTCGATTCGTTGGGGAATTAATTCTTATGAATACATGTGCTTGGCAAGCACAGCAATAAATGGAAGGTTGCGGTATTTCTCATCAAAATCAAGACCATAACCGATAACAAAGTCACTTGGGATTTCAAATCCAACGTATTTAACATCGACATGCACTTTTGCAGCTTCTGGCTTGCGAAGGATTGAAAGAATTTCTACGCTTCCAACACCACGTGATTCAAGATTTGATTTGAGCCAAGAAAGTGTTAAGCCTGAGTCAACAATATCTTCGACAATCAAAACATTTCGGCCAGTGATATCTCGATCTAAATCTTTGAGAATGCGCACCACACCACTTGATTTTGTGCCTGAACCATAAGAAGAAACTGCCATCCAATCCATTTCAACGTGACGTTGTAATGCACGTGAAAGATCGGCAACGGCCATTACTGCGCCTTTTAGTACTCCGATAAGAAGTAGATCTTTACCTTCGTAATCTTTATCAATCTGCGCAGCCATTTCTTTGATGCGCGCTTGCAAAGCTTCTTCGGTGACAATGACACGTTCGATATCGCCTGCGACTGCTGCTAAATCCACGGTGCTCCTTATAGTTGGTGACGTAAGAGCGAAAGTCTGCCCGAAAATCGCTCAACCTTCACACCGCCGGGCAAATGAGCCGGGCCTTGGCCATTCCACGCACAAATTAGGGCCTCGATCGCCCCTACATGCTCGGCTGTGAGCGATCCTGAGGGGGCACCGGCGGCATAGATTGCCCGGCGAATAATTCGGGAGCGAATAGCTTTGGGCAGGCCCTGTAAGTACGTGCAATCCAAATCATGAAGATCTAAACCTAAAATTTCCTGCTCGGCCCATTGATCAAGTGCATCGGCATCATCACGAAGAATCCTTGCACTGCGTACTAATGCATCAGAAATTCCCGGACCTATAGTTTCTTCTAAAACTGGAAGTGCTTGTGTTCGAACGCGTACTCTCGCAAATTGTGAATCCTTATTATGTGGATCATTCCAAGGAATCAAACCAATTTCAGCACATGCCTGTTCGGTTTGCTCGCGAGTGATTGTAAGAAATGGTCGAATATATTTTCCATTTACGTCTGCCATGCCTGCAAGTGAACGAGTACCTGAACCACGAGAGAGTCCTAATAAAACGGTTTCGGCTTGATCATTATGTGTGTGTCCTAAAAAAATAGCATCTGCATTTAATCCATCCAACACTTCGTAACGTGCTCTGCGTGCTGAAGATTCTAGGCCGTCAGTTATTTCAACTTTAATTTTTTTGACTGTACATGCAATACCTAAGCTTTCCATCTGTTCAACAACGGTTGCGGCTTGATCACTTGATTTATCTTGAAGTTGATGATCAATTGTTACTGTCGATGTTTGAAATGCCAATTTCTTAGCCTCCATTGAAACTGCGTAGGCAAGTGCAAGTGAATCTGCACCACCTGAAACTGCTACAACAATGCGGTCCCCGGCCTCCATTTTTTCTAGGAATGGTCGGACTGCACTGCGAATAGCTGGCAGCTGTGAACTCATGAGGTAAGACTAGACCCGACCACCAAATGGCATTAAGCCCTTAATGCTGTAGATATTCGAGTACAAAAGGCCTTTAGGCGTAGAGTTGGCTTCCCACATCATTCCATTTCCAGCATAAATGGTGATGTGATGAATTGTAGAAATCGTTCCCTTGTAGGAGTAGAACAAAAGATCTCCAGGTACTAAGTCATTGAGTGAAACATGCTTGGTGTACCCCGAATACAGCGCCGAGTTAAGGCGATCCCAATCAGGCCAATTCAAACCTGCCGCGCGATAAGCGGCAAAGACAAGTCCTGAACAGTCAAAAGTACTTGGACCTTGAGTTCCCCATACATATCGCTTGCGAGCAAGAACTTGGGCCTTAGCGTATGCAACGGCTTTATCACGTTGCGCTTGTGTCGTTCTTACAGTTGAGCGGCCCTTGAAACCAATGTCTGGCCATATATTTTTTTGGCCAGGAGTGTTATCGGCTTGATTAGCTTGGGATTCTTCCAGCAATGCAAGTTGTCGTTGTTGTTCTAAAGTTGTACGTACTTTTCTGGCATTCAGTAGCTCTTTCATTAATGCATCTTGCACCTTTTGTAGTTTTGCAACTTCTTTAGCTTGTTCAGCTTTTGCATCATCTGCAACCTTTTTTGCTGCGGCAACTTTTTCTGTAGCTTTTTGTTGTGCGATCTTTGCTTCATCGGCAGCTTTTTTTGCTGCGCGTGCAACAACTTCTGCTGCCTTAAATCGCTCAAGTGCAATTGAGTTTTTAGTTCCTAAAGTACTCAAAGTGCTAAGTTGATCAATCAAATCTTGTGGACCATTCGCACTTAATAACGGTTCGATATCGGTCATGCTTCCACCCATAATGTATGCATTTGCAGCAAGTCGGCCAATAACACGACGGGCTTCCTGAACTGCTGCCGCAGTTTCTGATGCATATTTAGCTGCGGAATTTGCCGCTGCAACTGCAACCGCTAACTCTTTTTGAGCTTTTACATAAAGTGCAGTTGCTGCGTTTGCTTTTGCAGTTAAGGTTCGCAGAGTTTGATTAGCTGCAGCCAACTTTGCTGCTTGCGCCTCTGCAGCTTTCTTTTTTGCAGTTTCAACTTTTTTTGCGGCTTCAATCTCTGCCAAGGTTGGTTTTGGGGTCTTTGCCAGAGCCGGCGCTGTTGTCAGCGTCAGTCCAAGAACTAGAGCGAGTGAAATCGCTCGGTATTTTTTCAAGTTAAGACCTCCGGGGGAAGGTCTTAAGAATAAATGGCAATCCTTAGAAAACTATGGGTTTAAGTGTTGGTGTCTCTAATTAGCTACATCACGACGAACAAATAGGAACGAAGCTATCGCTGCACCGACGGCAACATAAATTCCACCGACAAGAAGTGCATGCGAATAATCAATTCCCGCCAAACGTCCAGTTGAACTTCCACCAGAAGCAATCGCAGTGAGTTGGGCGCCAGGCAACCATTGTTCCCATGAGTTTTTTACTGCAATTAATAGATTTTCAACAATCAATAGCCATAGAACACCTAATGAAATTGCGCTAATTGGAGAACGAAGTAATAAGCCAAGCACCATACCGATGGTTCCAAAGCCTACGACTGAAATTATGATGTTTATAAAGGTAGTAAATATTGCATGGCGGCCATCGGCACCAAACCAAAGATCAGTAGTAACTTTGGCACCTGGTGCAAGAATGACTGATGCACCAATACTTACGATTGCACAGAGCACAATCATTACTAAGGCAAATAAATTCATTGCAATGAATTTTCCGAGCAAAATTCTTAAGCGCCCAGGTTGGCGAACCAATAAATTGCGAAGGGTTCCATAGGTATATTCCTGTGCGGTTTGCGCAGCGAACACACAAAGCGCAATTATTCCTAAGAATCCACCCACGCTGCTAAAACCTTGAACTCCGCCAGTTGCAAGACCCAGAACATCACGGCCAACCATGCGGCCGCGATCTGAGTTACCTTGCGGAGAATCAATGAGCAAGAAAAGCAAAGATGAAAAAAGAGCGCTAAAGAAAATAACGGCTCCCATTGTTCCGAAAAACAAAGTTGGACGGCGAAGTTTACGGAGTTCAGCTAAAGCAACATTCCACATTATTTGTCACCTGTCATTTCAAAGAAGGTTTCTTCAAGGTTGGGTAGCTGCGGAGTCAACTGGGCCAAGGTAATTCCTGCATCAAAAGCTGCGCGATTAAAATCAACTGCCCAATCCGCTGGCCCTTGGACATGAACAGCTCCGTCTCGAATAACTGCATGATGTCCAGCTTGTTCTGCAATTGCTAGCAGTTTAATTAAATCGCTCTCATTAATTCCTTTAGCAATGATTACAGGTTGCTGTGCCAGCATCAAGTCAGTCATTTTTCCAGTGAATACAACTTCACCTTTGCGAAGCATTACTAAATAATCACTAATTAATTCAAGCTCAGAAAGTAAGTGTGAAGAAACAAATACTGAAGTGCCCTCATTCGCTAGCGACCTAAGTAAGGAACGAACTTCTTGTATACCTTCTGGATCTAATCCATTTGTTGGCTCATCTAGCATTAATAATTTTGGATTTGGTAGCAAGGCTGCAGCAATACCTAAACGCTGCTTCATTCCAAGTGAGTAAGTTTTAAACTTTGATTTTCCGCGATCGCCTAGGCCAACTTGTTCTAATAAGCCTTGCACTCGGTCAGTAGAAAATCCACCTAACGTTGCCAAAACATTGAGGTTTTCCTTACCGCTCAACGCCGGATAAAAAGCTGGGCCTTCAATCATCGCGCCTACGCGTGGCAGATACTTCTCTGGGTGCTTAATAGATTCGCCCAATATTTCACCTGTGCCACCGGTTGGAGAGATGAGTCCTAACAACATTCGCATTGTTGTAGTTTTGCCCGATCCATTGGGCCCAACAAAGCCACAAATAGTTCCAAGCGGGACCTCAAAGGTGGCGTGTGAGACCGCAACTTGATCCCCATATTTCTTGCTTAAATCTGTAACCGAGATTGCAGTAGTTGACATGGGTGTAACTCTGCCACAATTTAGCCATGAGTAAACGACCTTGGGGCCACCGCCCGCTTAATGAGCGCGAAGAACCGCAGTGGGAGCTTCACCCACAAACTCATTCAGTGCGTGCAGGTCTTGCGCGCTCAGGTTTTGGCGAAACATCTGAAGCACTCTACTTAAATAGTGGTTTTACTTATTCATCTGCTGAAGAAGCGTTCTCTTCTTTTGCTGAAGAAACAGATCACTTTCTATATAGCCGTTTTCATAACCCCACAATCGCAATGTTTGAACAACGCCTGGCAGCAATTGAAGGCGCTGATTTCTGTGTGGCAACTGGGTCTGGAATGTCTGCAATGTTTGCATCTCTTGCCTGCATTGTTGAGCAAGGTGACCATGTAGTTGCATCAGCTGCGATGTTTTCTTCTTGCCATGTTGTAATTACCGAATTCTTACCAAAGTGGGGCGTGACTTTCGAATTAGTAAAAGGAAATGACCCAGAAGTGTGGGCCAAAGCTTTAAGTAAACCAACAAAGGCAGTCTTTATTGAAACGCCAAGTAATCCCCTGCTCGAAATTGTTGATATTCAAATGGTAAGCGACCTTGCACACAAAGTTGGTGCAACAGTGATTGTTGACAATGTAATGGCATCGCCTATCTTGCAGAAACCCTTACAACTTGGTGCTGATGTTGTTATGTATTCAGCTACAAAGCACATTGATGGCCAGGGCCGTGTATTAGCCGGTGCATTACTCGGTTCGCGCGAATATATTTTTGAAAAGCTACTGCCTTTTGTGCGCCACACGGGTCCAGCACTAAGCGCTTTTAACGCTTGGGTTTTAGTTAAGTCATTAGAAACCATGGAAATGCGTGTTCTGCGTATGACCGAGAATGCGCAAGCTATTGCCGAATTTCTTGAGGGCCGCAAGGAAATCAAAACAGTTCGCTTCCCTGGCCTTAAATCTCATCCAGAATACGAGCTTGCTAAAAAGCAGATGTCAGGTGGCGGAACAACTATTGGTATTGAATTTGCCGCTAATCAGCAAGCCGTTTTTAACTTCATGAACAAGCTCAAAGTCATTGATATTTCTAATAATTTGGGTGATAGCAAGTCACTTATTACGCACCCAGCATCGAGTACTCACAGACGTTTGGCTCCAGAGGTTCAGGCCGAGATGGGGATTACAGAATCAGTACTGCGATTATCTGTTGGTTTAGAGCATTCAAGTGATTTGATTAAAGATTTAGATCAAGCGCTGAGTTGAGCAGCTACAAGTACTACGGATAACAAACTTAAATAAGTAATAGACCACTGAAAAATCTTGGCAGCAGTTTTACCATAAGTATCTGAACCTTCTTTTAGGGCAACTAGTTCTCGAGCAAACACAAGTCCAAGCAGAACAGTTACAACCATTGACCACAGTGGTAGACCAGCCGAGCTTATTAACCAAATTGAACACACAATCATCATAATTGTGTGAAACCACATCTCTTTATGAACACGAGCTTTTGTTGCAACTACCGGCAACATCGGAATTCCGGCTGCTGAATAATCATCTTTGTACTTTATTGCTAACGCCCAGAAGTGAGGTGGTGTCCAAAAGAAGATAACCATGAAAAATGCAACCGCGGTTGCTGAAAGTGAATTTGTTACCGCTGCCCAACCGATTAGAACAGGCATACATCCAGCCGCGCCACCCCAAACAATATTCTGTGAAGTTCTGCGTTTGAGTGCCATCGTATAAATAAGAACATAAAAAGCAATCGCAATTAAAGCAAAGAATGTTGCGAGTGGTGTAGTTAAAAACCAAAACATACCTAACGAGATAATTCCTATTATCGACGCAAATATTGCTGCATGGGTTTTGCTAATAACACCAGTCACAATTGGTCGCTTTGAAGTACGTGCCATTAATTTATCTATATCGCTTTCGATCACCATATTAAATGCGTTGGCGCTTCCAGCAGATAATGTTCCAGCCAATATCGTTGCGGCTACCAGTGAAAATGAAGGAAGCCCTTTTGCAGCCAAGACCATGGCCGGCAGCGTTGAGACTAGGAGGAGTTCTACGACCCTGAGTTTCATCAGATCCAGGTAGCCTCGTAAAGTTGTGCTCACCGAGTAAGATTACCCAACAATTCATGCATTATTCTCAAATTTAACTCAGGCCGTTCTCAGTTATAGAGGTTACTTTTTCCTCAACGAAAGGATTACCCAATGTCCCCAGACCAGAAGCCTGAATGGTTCCAAATTGCAGATGCCGATAACGCAGCATCGCCCCGCAAGATTTCTAAAGGTCTACCAATCATGGCAATTGTTGTTGCTGCCGCGATAATCGGTGTTGGGACAGTAGTTGCACAAACACAGGATGAGGCTCCAGCAAACGCTATTGAAACAGTAGCTCCTGCCGATAATTCAAACCAGAGTTCTATTAAGTCAGAAACAACTGCGCCATCTACACAAGTTTCAAAGACAAAAGATTCAGGTGCATCACTAAGTTCATTGACTCCAGCTAAAGGATCTCAGGACAATGAATCTGTTGCTCCCACACCAGCAGTTACAAATTCACCAGCAGTCACAAATTCACCAGTAGCACCTAAGGCACCGTCAACACCCGGAGTTGCTAATCCACTTGGAAAAAAGCCTACGGGTGGCGAGCACGAAGGTAATGAGCACCAAGGTAATGAGCATGAAGGTAATGAACACCAAGGCGGAGAAAATAACAACGAAGGTGAAGACGACTAACTAGGGCGTTGCTGCTGACATCTCAGTAGCAATATTTGGTGCAGCAACTCTTCCTAATAATCTATCAATAGCTGCCCGTGCCTTATTCCCAGCTGCGTTTCCACGGGAAATTTCATCTGCCAAAGTTACAAAAACATACTCACGTCCTGTTGATTGCACATAACCTGCCAAAGTTATAGTTCCATTAAGTGAACCAGTTTTTGCATGCACTAAACCAATTGCATTTGGTGCAGTTTTTACAAACCGTGTGCGTAAAGTTCCAGAGAGCCCACCAACTGGCAATGCCTCATACAGAAATGCATATTTGGGGTCTTTGTGAAGTTGATAAAGTAGTTGACCCATCATGGTTGCCGTAATTCGATTCTCTCGCGACAATCCACTTGCATCTATAGCAACTAATTTGCTGGAATCAATCCCATGTTCCACGAGCAGATCTGCAAAAACTTGGGCAGTACCTTTATCATCAAATGAATATCCGGCAGCCCGCGCAGAAAGTCGACCCAATCTCTCTGCTAGATTGTTTTCACTCCACAGAAGTGTGTATTTCAAAATCTCAGAAATTTTTGGTGATTGATCTCCGACTACAAATTCACCTGCATTTAATGTGGATTCTTCACTACTTACTTCCTTAATTACAGGATTAAAGCCGCGCTGCGCCCAAAAAGCCTTAAAGTTAGCAACGTCTTGGGCATACAAATCTGAATACAACACTGTGAATCCTTTTAAGGAGCCGTGGTTCAACTTTTTCGCAGCATTTAAAGCGTTAAAACTCAAATAGGGCAATGAAGTGCGATCCATTTTATTTGCCACGGTGTCGTTCAAACTTATCCAAGGATCATAGCTACCCTGAATCACCAGAGTTTTTTCGTTTACTCCCAATGAAACCGTCGTCGCCAAGCGTGATTGCAGATTAAGGTACTTAATTGCTACAGCTGCAGAAAAGAGTTTCATCACTGATGCGGGTCTACGAGGTGAAAGCGCGTTCTTCCCATAAACAACTTCGCCCGTTGTTTCATCAATCAAAATGAATGCTGGATTAGCTAAGACTGGAGTTTGAAGGAACTCTTCAAAAACAGCTGGAATTGAAGCAGGAGAAAGCACAGCACGTGCTGGTGCTAGAGAAACTGAAGTGACTAGTACAAGAACGAATATAAAAATACGCGTGCGCTTTGACATATTACTTCCACATTGAGGCGATAAGAATGTTTGTAACTGTTAGTCCAATAAGTAGCAACCATGTGTTCTTGGCTAACTCAATTTTTTTGACATTTTTATAACCAATTACCAAAATAACTATGAGAACTAAAAGTTTGATTCCGTATTTTGTATGGTTAAGCGTTTCATCTGGATGAACGGTAGAAAACATTCCCACCATCGCTACTCCTGCTATGAGGGCAGTTAACCCTGCATGCAAGATTCCAGGATTAAGTTTTCTTGGGCTCTTATTCCATTGGAGCAATAAAAGCGCCAGGATCCCTACTACGCAGAGAATATGGATGACAAGTAGAAGGCTGTTGATTGATGACATGGATTCAGTTTAGAGTGCCTCTATGTCTTCTCCAACAACCCCAGCCTCTATTGGACCGGGTGAATTTTTCCCAGTAGTTGGTGTTGGTCCACATGAAAAGCCTTGGCCAGAAGGTCCTCAATATGAAACTGAGTTATTGCTGAATGGTGATCGCAGAAATGTCCTAGATCATTACCGTTATTGGAGCGTAGAAGCCATCGTTGCGGATTTAGATTCAAAACGACACAAGCTGCAGATTGCAATTGAAAATTGGCAACATGATTTAAATATTGGTTCTATCGTTAGAACTGCTAACGCGTTTAATGTTTCTGGTGTTCATATAGTCGGAAAACGTGATTGGAATAAACGCGGTGCAATGGTGACTGACAGGTACCTCACCGTTCACCACCATCCAACTGTTGAGGATTTTGCGCTTTGGTGTAAAGAAAACGAACTACCAATTATCGGAATAGATAACATGCCAGGTTCTAAGCAGCTAGAAAGCGCCCAATTACCTGAAAAGTGCGTACTCTTATTTGGACAAGAAGGCGCGGGAATGTCGGATGAGGGAATTGCAGTGTGCGAAGTGTTATATGAAATCAATCAATACGGCTCAACGCGTTCTATGAATGCCTCAGCCGCTGGAGCAATTGCCATGTACCACTGGGCTTTGCAGCACTTGCCTCGATGATGAAAACTTGGTTAACGCGCAATTTAATTCTTCTCACTCTCGTTTCATTAGCCCAAGACGCGGCAAGTGAACTTCTTTATCCATTACTGCCAATTTTATTGACTGGCGTTATTGGTGCAGCACCACTGGCCCTTGGGCTCATTGAAGGTTGCGCCGAAGCTGCAGCGGGATTTACAAAGTTAATTAGTGGTAAATCAAGTGATCGTTTAGGTCGCAAACCTTTTGTTATCTCTGGTTACTCACTGGCAGGTTTTGGTAAAGCATTAGTTGTTGTTGCAACATCATGGCCATTAGTTTTCTTAGGTCGTGTAACAGATCGAATCGGAAAAGGAATGCGTGGGGCTCCTCGCGATGCATTGATTTCAGATTCTGTCGATAAAGTAAATCTGGGCAAGGCTTTTGGCTTCCATCGAACTGGTGACAATATCGGTGCTGTTATCGGGCCTGGAATTGCGCTTATCGGTTTAGCGATGCTCAATGGTGATGTTCGCGCGGTTGCTAAGTGGGCATTAATCCCAGCAATAATTTCTGGGCTACTAACGTTGTTTGTTAAAGAAAATTTCGTTAAACCTATAAAACCAGAAGTAAAAGTTAAAAAGGATAAGACACCACTACCTGCTCCACTAAAGAAAGCAATTACGGTCCTTGTTCTAATCCAACTAACAAATATCCCTGATGTTCTCTTACTCCTTCGCTTACATGACATTGGATTTTCAACCAATGGAGTCGTTCTCTCTTACATGCTCTTTAGCGCAGTAACTGTTTTAGCTGCTTTTCCTGGTGGAGCAATTGCAGATAAGTTTTCACCGCGCATTGTTTACGCTGCTGGTTTGGTCGCTTTT
Source organism: Actinomycetota bacterium (assembly GCA_947450175.1). Taxonomy (GTDB): domain Bacteria; phylum Actinomycetota; class Actinomycetes; order Nanopelagicales; family Nanopelagicaceae; genus Planktophila. The sequence continues at coordinate 42,683 of CANFUR010000002.1, forward strand.
GCCGCCACGTATGCAACATTGGGATCGACTCAAAATCACACAGTTGCATTAATCGCTCTAGCTCTCTACGGATTATTTCCTGCACTAACCGATGGTGTTGGTAAGGCATGGATTGCGGGAATAAGCGAAGCCGATCACCGTGGACGCGCACAAGGCGTTTACCAAGCATCAATGAACTTTGCAGTTCTCGGTGCCGGAATTTGGGGTGGTGCTATGTGGAGTAAGGGTGCAACTCAGTGGCCTTTAATTATTGCTGCGGGCGGTGCCTTAATCGGAGCCCTTGTTCTATTTGTTTCTTACGCTTCAGTTTCATCCTCTAAAGCATCTTGAACAGCTTTTAATCGTCGCTCAATTTCATCAGCTTCATCATTTCGGCCTTGCATACGAATAATTTTTGCGATCCGGGTTTCAACATCAACTATAAATTCAAAATCTTTGGGCTCATCTTCGCTCACGATAGATAGAACTTGCTCCAGCGTGGCAAGGGCATCATCAAATTTTTCTAGCAAGATTTGGGCCTTTCCATATTCAAATTGAGCAAAAGTTTCACGGCGGTGATCATGGCCAGTTTCAAAGACATCCATGGCCTTGCGCGCAGTTTCTAAAGCTAATTCGCCTTCTCCAAGTTCAATCAGGCACGAAGCGATTTTTTGATCACATCGTGCAACGTGAATAACTTCTTTGTTTCGCTTGAATAAGGCGCGCGCTTCTTTAAAAGAATCAATTGCTTTTTGAAAGTTCTTTAATTCTCGCTCAGCACAACCAATTAAGTGCAAATCATTTGCTGCACCAATTTCATTTCCATCAACTAAGTGCTCTTGTGCACATTCATTCATGGTGCTGACAACTTTGTCATATTGCTTTGATGTGTACCACCATTCGCCAAGTGTGCACGCAAGTTCAAGAGCAATCGGTGATTTGTTCTCACGCAAGATTTCAACTGCCTTGCTCATAGCAGTTGCAGCTTCATCCATGCGCTTTAACTGATTTAAGTTATAACCAATCGCTGAATACGCCTGTGCTAGACCCTCACTTGGTGCACTTTCTCCAAGTGTTGAATAAATATCACGTGCTGTTTCGGCGAGTGCTAATGCCTCGTCGTATTGTCCACGCGCATAGATTCTGGCGCTTAATTCGTAATAAGTACTGGCGCGCTCCTCGCCATCAACTTCTGGAATGCGATCCCAGAGCATCTCTTCGGTGATGATTTCTTCCATGCCGTCATCTTCACTCACGAGCCAGACTCTATATGTAAGGAGTTAATTTCGAGTGGGAATATCGATGAACGCGGGGCGCCAATTGCCCATCTCTTTTCGCCCTGCCTGCTTCACAATGGCGGCAGTTACTAGTCGGATTTGTTGCACGCTTTGTGCATCAAATGTATGGCCCCAAGGACAGCGATTAGCCATCGCACAGACCCACGCATTTGTGCCCAGATTGAGCACAGCAGCGCCACTGGGGGCCGTGTAATACGTACTCATCGCTACAAAGCCTTTCTCGGTTGGGCTGATACTGGCTCGTGCCAAAACCTCTACACCAGGGCCTTTAGTGCCCATTGCCGTATCGGCTTCATAGCCATAAATACCTCTAATTACTGCCGTTGTGCCCAAAACGTTGAAAGGCCATTTGCTATCAACTTGAACTTCTAAATCTTTCTTGATTCCTAGTGAGAAAAACTGGGATCCTATGAACTTTGATTCTGGTTGATTAATATCGCGATACGGAATTCTATTATTCATAACTCTGCCTTCAAGTTCAGTCTTAGCGTAAGCCGTATTGCCGCCAAAGATTAAAAGATTTGTTCCTTGGTTGATTTCATTTTCAATCACATCACGCATTGATTGAGTCCAAAATTCACTATGGCCACCAAATATAATTGAAGCAGAATCAATCTTTGGCGCCTTATCTAAATCTATATCAGTCAAATAATTAACATCTATTCCCAACTGTTCAATCATTTGTACAAGTGGTTGTTCCATGTAACGAAATTGCCCAGCACCATCGCCATCATAAGGTCGGTCAAATGAAACAGAATTGGCTTTACTCTCACGCATCCCATCAGCGCCTTTATAAAGTGAAGATCCACCCCACTGGTTATATGCTTGCCAAGTTAAGACTGAAGAGACAAAAGTAATCTCACTCTTTGACGATCCTCTAATCATTAATGGAACAAAGGTTGAAACTCTTCCAGGAGCTTTTAATTTCACTAAATATTGGCCGGGCGGGGTTGCTTGTGTAGCGGTAATTTGTGTTGCAGATTTAATTCTTTGAATCAAGCGAGCGCCAGCACCGTTGTAGTAACCAATTCGATACAGCGAAATATCGGCTGATTTTGCTCCAACAAGATTTAAAGATGCACTTTGTCCACAACTAATGCTTGTCTGATCAAAATAACCTTCTACGCGTTGGGCATCTTTGCGCCGTGAATAATCTGCACTAAAGCGCAACGCAACATCTCTATCCCACCCTTTATTGCCGACCTTTGCATTCTCAACTTTGGCCCAACCCGATTGCCATGCGCATTGAGCCGCTGGGGCCGCGGCAGGTGTCATCCCCCCAATCACAAGAGCACAGACCAGTGCGAGCTTCATCTGCCAACCTTAAACGCCTTTCAAATAGACAGCCCTTTGAGCGTGACTTACCATTTGTACTTGCAAATCATTCGCATCTAGGGAGCCAGCATGAACGTCGTAGTGAAGCAGGTTGAGCGCACGCCGCTTCGCCAGATGCTTACTCGAGATGAGTGGCGCCGCATGGGAGCAATGTTTGGCTTCATCCTTTTTCTTCACCTAGCTGGCGCCCTTTTAATGTGGAAAGCAACTACTGGCAAATACGAGTTAAGTGATGGATCACTTTTCGGTTGGGGAACTGCAGCCCTGGCCTACACATTAGGTATGCGCCACGCATTTGATGCCGATCACATTAGCGCTATCGATAACACAACTCGTAAATTAATGTCAGAAGGCAAGCGACCACTTGCTGTTGGTTTCTTTTTCTCCTTAGGTCACTCTTCGGTTGTTGCTTTTCTTGCAATTTTACTTAACTTTGGAATTAAGGCACTTGGATCCCAGCTCAAAGATAACAACTCACAGCTTCACCACTACACAGGTCTAGTTGGTACAACTGTCAGTGGAGTTTTCTTAATGCTAATCGCGATTCTCAATTTAATGATTTTAGTATCAATCGTTGGTGTTTTTATTCAAATGCGTAAAGGTACTTATAACGAGGAAGAGTTAGAAAAGCATTTGAATTCACGTGGCTTGCTTATGCGATTCTTTGGTCCAATTGCTCGTCGAATCGATGCATCATGGAAGATGTATCCCTTGGGTATTCTCTTTGGTTTAGGTTTCGATACTGCAACTGAAATTGGTTTGCTCGTACTTGCTGGCTCATCAGTTATAGCAGGTTTGCCTTGGTGGGCAATTATTTCACTACCATTATTTTTTGCTGGCGGAATGAGCTTGCTAGATACAATCGATGGATCATTTATGAACTTTGCATATGGTTGGGCTTTTTCAAAACCAGTACGCAAGGTTTACTACAACATAATCATCACTGGACTTTCAGTATCCGTTGCACTCTTTGTTGGTGGTTTAGAACTCTGCCAAGTCTTTGCGCGTCAGTTAAATCTGACAGGTAGCTTCTGGGATTATGCTTTGGCTTTTAATTTAAATAGTGCTGGGTACTTCATTGTTGGAGCTTTTGTTGTGGTGTGGACTGTGGCATTAGTGCTGTGGAAATACGGCAAAATTGAAGAGCGCTGGCATAACAAAGCCCATGCAGCTCAATTAGCACGCGGTGAAGACAGCAATCACACTGCAGCTGGTATTGATTTAGGACCAATCAAAGATGGATTCAAGATCGATTAAATAGCTTTATACGATGCTGGCCAATTGCTGCCCCAAGCAAAACAATCAAGGCACCAACTGGTTCATTCCAAACAACTGATTCGCCTAAAAAGATAATTCCAACAATTACGGCCACCACAGGTGTCACGTAAGTGACCGTACTGGCGATTGCACTTCCTGCAGCTTCCATAATCTTAAAGTTCCAAATGTAAGCAAAACCACTGCCAAATACTCCTAGTGCAATCATCGCAAGGACGGGACCCGGGCGATATTCATCTTTTGCTATTCCATCTATTAAATAGAACGGCAACAAAGTTAGTGCGCCAGTTGAAACTTGAGCCGCAGCAATAGCTTCGGGTTTTAATTTATGGGGTAAAACAAATTTGCGCGAATAAGGAAAGGA
>CANFUR010000003.1 GCA_947450175.1 Actinomycetota bacterium
ACCATTCCAAGCCATGCTTTAGAAGGTATGTGACCGCCGCTAAGCTTTACAAAAATTGCGGCAAAGATTGGTTGCAGAGCTACAAGTGCAGTTCCTGCTGCAACACTTGTCCAACGCATTGCTAAGAAAAATCCTACAAAGTGAATAGCTAAAACAAATCCTGCAAGTATCGCCCACTTAATTCCTTCGCGATGGCGTGGGTGTCGCAGAGCAAAGGGCAATGTCAGTAATGAACCACCAAGATTTCTCCAAAAAATAAGTGTGGGGATAGGCATCGCGCTCATCGCGATAAGTGGGCCAGAAGTTCCAATACCCATAATTCCAACACCTAGTCGGATTAGATCTGGCTTTGCTGGGATCGCGGTGTGACTATCGCGCGAATCTTCCTGCGATTTCAATTGCTCTCCGGAGATATACCCAGTCGTACGCCTACTAATGACTTGCTTCGCTTGACTAATTTTTCTGCAATTTCAAAGATTGTTTTAGCTGGATCAGTTTCTGGTGCAGCTTCTACTAGCGGGACTCCGTCATCTCCACCCGTGCGTAGCGCTGGATTAAAAGCAATTTTGCCCAATAGTGGAACATCAATGCCGACAAGTGCTGACAATCGCCGAGAAGTTTCTTCTCCTCCACCAGTTCCAAATAAAGCAATTTTTTCACCACATGTAGGACAAGTGAATTCAGACATGTTCTCGATAACGCCAATCACGCGTTGATGAATTTGGTGTGCAATTCTTCCCGCACGTTCAGCAACTTCTGCAGCAGCAATTTGTGGTGTAGTTACAACGACGATTTCAGAGTTAGGAATAAGTTGGCCGAGGGAAATTGCTAAATCTCCGGTGCCAGGTGGCAAATCGATGAGTAAGACATCTAAGTCACCCCAGTAAGCATCTGAAAGAAGTTGTTCGAGTACGCGATGTAAGAGCGGGCCACGATAGGCCACTGGATCAGAGCGTTCTGGTTTAAACATCTCCATCGAAACAACTTTTACCCCAAAGGATTCAAGAGGTATAAATAGCTGATCGATGGCGGTGGGACGTTGACCCATTAAACCCATTAAACGCGGAATTGAGTGTCCGTAAACATCGGCATCTAAGATTCCGACTTGTAAACCCTTCTTAGCAAAAGCAATAGCAAGATTTGCAGTTACTGATGATTTACCTACACCGCCTTTTCCTGAAGCAATGCCTATAACTCGTGTTAAAGACTCTGGCTGAGCAAATGGAATGGTTTTTTCACGGCCCCCACGAACTACTTTTTTAACATGATCGCGCTGATCTTGGGTCATAACACCAAAAGTTAAATTTACGTTTTTCACGCCTTCAATATTTGTTAATGCGGTAGTAATGTCGTTGCGCAAACGATCTTGCATGGGGCAACCGGAAATTGTAAGCAAGACTTTTACGGTAACAACGCCATTTTCTTCAGAAAGATCTTCAACCATTCCAAGATCTGTGATTGATCTGTGTAGCTCTGGATCTTGAACTGTGGTTAATGCTTGTGAAAGTGTGTCAATTAGGCTCATATAAGGTCTGGATCAATCTTTGCAGTTGGGCGAATTGATTGTGCTGCTGGTTTTTCATCTAGCAATTCACCTAATTGCTTCTTCACAAAAGTTTTTGGGTGCAGATCTGCTGGTTGTAAGTTTTCAAAGCCTGGTCCTAAGTTTTCCCGCAATTCAGATGTAGCTGTTTGAGACAATGCTCTAAGTTTCTTAACCCACTGTGCAGCTTCTGCGGCCGCTTTAGGTAAGCGCTCAGGACCCATCAAAATCATTCCAAGGATAGCTAAGCCTAGAATTTCACCCGCGCCGATGTCGAAGAACATGAGCCAAGCCTACCTACAAAATGAATGTTTAGTTCTTGGCAGCATCTAAGGTCACAGAGACCGTGACCTCTTTACCGTTCCGGGTATATGTCAGAGTGACCTTATCGCCAACGTTTTTAGCACGAATTGCCACAATCAATTCCTCGGGAGCATTAATTGCTTTGCCTTCAAATTTAGTGATGATGTCACCGGCTCGAAGGCCTGCCTTTGCTGCTGGTCCACCAGTTAAAATTGCGCTATTTGATTTCGCAACTAGTGCACCGGTTCCAGTGAAGTTCATATCCAATGAAACTCCTAGAACTGGATATGTGGCTTTCCCAGATTTGATTAGCTGGTCAGCGGTTTTTTTGGCTTGATTTATTGGAATTGCAAAACCCAAACCAATAGATCCGGTCTGTGAAGTTGATCCAAGTGAAGCAATTGCAGAGTTAACTCCAATTACTGCACCTGTTGCATCTACAAGTGGGCCTCCAGAATTTCCTGGGTTGATCGCCGCATCAGTTTGAAGTGCGTTAATAAATGAACTTTCGGTTCCTGATTCACCAGCAGTTACAGGTCGATTTTTTGCACTAATGATTCCTAAAGTTACGGTACCTGAAAGTCCAAGAGGTGAACCAATTGCTATTACCGGATCACCAACTGCAACTGTGTCACTATTGCCAAACTCTAAAGCTGGAAGATTAGTTGCGCTAATTTTAACTATCGCTAAATCATATGATGAGTCGCGACCTATGATGGTTCCATCATAGACATCGCCATTATTTAAGGTTACGCGAAGTGTTCCAGTGCCATCGGCTACATCAGCAATTACGTGGTTGTTAGTTAAAATATATCCGTTGCTATCAAATACAAATCCAGATCCAGTTCCTCCGCCAGTGGCTGAACGAGTGTTGATCGATACAACTGAAGGTAAAACTCTTTGAGCAATACCAGCAACTGAGTCAGGTGCACGTTCAATTGTGCTTGAAGAATTAACGATATTGGCATTGCTAAATATTGTTCCGCCTGTTGCAGTTACTCCAAGGAATCCGCCTAGGCAACTTGCAAGGAGAGCGGTAATAAAGATTTTACTTTTTGCAGACTTAGGCGGGGTACTTGTTTCCCACCAAGGTCTTACGGTTTCCACTGAGTGCTTCTTAGGAAAAATCATGTGCCTATCTTCCTACAATTTTGTAGCAACTAACAATCCATCTCCCGCTGGAATCAAGGTACTCACCCAATGTTCTGTGTCATTCTTAATGATTTTCCCAGCATCGCGAAGGGCTACCGTCTTGGCATCTCTTTGAGCAGGGTCATTTACTTTTGAGCCGCCAAAAAAGCCATCAATAACTAGACATCCACCGCTCCGCAAAATTCGGTGTGCTTCATTAATAATGAAAGCTAAATCCTCTGGATCATGTCGAACTACAACTAAGTCATATGCATGATCAGTTAATTTAGAAATTACATCGAGGACGGAGTTAGTAATAAGGCGGTATCGGGTAGGTGAAATATCGGCATCAGTCAGTGCGGTTTTTGCAGCTTGCGTGTGCTCCATCTCATCATCGATTGAAGTTAAAGTTCCGCTGTTTAACATTCCATCAAGAAGCCACAAACTGCCAACGCCTGCTCCTGTGCCAATCTCTACAACTGATTGTGCAGAAAGAGTAAAAGCCAAATGGCGAAGATAGGCACCGGTTCCTGGGCTGACATCGAGAGTCCCAAGTTCAATACCCCGTGCACGGGCATGTGATTTAAATGGATCTTCGGCGATAAAGGTTTCAGAATATGCGTGTGGATCTAATTTCATTGTAGAGTCATAATCCACTGGGTTAAAAGACGGACTCCGTAACCAGTCCCGCCTTTTGGATTTTCACCTGAGTCACTATCGCTTCGCCCTGAACCTGCAATATCTAAATGCACCCAACGACGATTACCCGCAAAATGCTCAAGGAAAAGGGCGGCAGTTACTGATCCAGCTGAGTACTTGGCTTTCTTAGCGTTGTGATTAAAATCAGCGACATCACTTACTAATGCATCTTTGTAATCATCTATAAGAGGCATATGCCAGACGCGATCACCAGATTCATATCCTGCAGTTTCAAAATCACGAGCAAGTTTTTCATCGCGGGTATACATCGCGGCATATTGTCGGCCTAAGCCTAAAGTCGCTGATCCAGTTAGTGTGGCAATATCTACTAAATAATCGGGATCAAGGTTTTTATCTGCATATGCAAGACCATCGGCTAGAACAAGGCGTCCTTCAGCATCAGTATCAAATACTTCTACAGTGGTTCCGCCGTAGTGTGTAATGACATCGCTGGGGCGTTGGGCGCTTCCTGAAAATGCATTTTCAGCGCACATCATTAGCGCTGTAACACGAATATTTGGTTGTAATTCTTCTAGCGCAGTCAAAGTCGCAAGAATTGCAGCTGCACCTGCCATGTCACTTTTCATAGGAATCATTAAGTCATATGGGCGTTTAAGATTTATTCCACCCGTGTCGTAAGTTATTCCTTTGCCTACTAAAACAACATGGGGCAATGCTTTAACTGAATTTTTCTTTTTTGAAGGAGAATATTCAACTTCAATGAATCGTGGGCCAGGCTTAGGCGAAGACATACCTACAGCTAGTAGTCCTCCAAACTCTTTCAATTCTTTTCCAGCCCGTACTTTTACTTTGAGTCCGGTGCCTTTGGCGAACTCTTGAGCTTGAGAAGCCATCCACGCAGGATTCTTAATATTAGAAGGCGTATGAACCATATTACGAGCATGCGTAATCGCTTTTGCAATAGTGTGCGCATCATTGATAATTTCCTTTTCATTTGTTGCAACTAAGAAATTTGGCTTCCCTGCCGGTTCGCCAGTTTTTAAATTCCAAAGAAAAGCTCCAAGTGTTAAAGCGATGGCATGTGCTTTGACATCTGCCGGTTTTATAGCGCAAGCAGAATAAACTGATGTATTTTTTCCACGTACTTTTCTCGCAATAGTTGTGGCGGCAACGCGGAATGATGCAGTCGATGCATCTCCAATTCCAACAAGAAAGATTCGATCAGCCTGTGCATCTTGCGCGCTAACTGGAATTTCAAATAGTTCACCAGCTTTACCGGTAGGTGAAAAAAATGAGAGTTCATCTTGAAGTACTACTTGGAAATATTTTTCGATTTCAGAAATCAATGATGCTGGGGCAGAAAATACATAACTTCCTGAAAGATCTTTGGCAAAAGCGACGGCAATTGAGTTAGCACTAATTGCGGCGCTAAGTTGGGGCTTTGCAGCTTTAAGTGTCCAGAACATGCGTTGAAGGCTATCGCCTGCAGGTCATTTACTTCTTAACTAATGCAACCGCTGCATGAAGTGCGGCGCTGAGATTATTGGCTTCTTCAGAGTTGAGTTCGACTACTAAACGGCCGCCGCCTTCAAGAGGAATGCGCATCACTAGTGAACGAGCTTCCTTTGTTACCTCCATTGGACCATCACCGGTACGAGGTTTCATGGCTGCCATGTGGAGACTCCTTCAAAGATTGATGGGGAAAGTTCAAGAGGAGAAGTATCTCGCATTTAGCGTGCCAGTGCGAAATCGTGCAGGACTTATAAGCCCAAAAGCGCGCTCAGTCTGGCTTTGCCCGTAGAAATCACCGCGTCAACTGCGCGCTCTGGCACCGAAAGCATTGTTGCAATCTCTGCTGATGACAATCCTCGTAAGTAATGCAAGGTCAGAATGATCCGCTCTTCTTCGGGCAACGCAGCAAGCACCTGGGCCAATGTGGTGGGCTTGTTCATGGAACTAAGGCTACTGGCATTGAATGCCTAATACCGTGACGTCGGGTTTAGCCGAATGTTCGAGCAAAGCGGGCTAGTGAGATGCGCACACCTATATATAGCGCAGGCCACAAAAGGAAGAAGAGCAGGCGTGGGGCAATTATTTCTTCAGACCAATCAAAAATTGTTGTTTTAGTACCGACTTCACGCAAATGAAATCTGCCGCTACCTTTGATAATTTTTCCAGTATGAACCACATCGCAGGTGTGCGGTGGTTGCCAAGTTGTAATTACCATAGTGTCAAGAATTCCAAGTTTTTTAATTCCAGTAAATGCAGAAATTTGCGTACCGACACCTTCAGTAATTTCAGATGTAACCCAGACTTTTGTCTGCAACATCCAATCACCTTGTTTTTCCCACTGAGCTAGTGAATCCCAAACATTTTGAATAGGTGCGTTAATTTTTAAGGAGATAGCGATGTGATTATTAGACATCATGAACAACCTTTAATTGCATCATTAACATTAGTTGTCCATAAAATTAAATCACGCATTCCTGGCTTAATAAAGTTTTCAACTTCTAAGTGCTCAACTAATTCGTGCAAAGGACCATAGATACCAAATGGATCTAAAATAACTACGGGTTTGTTATGAAATTTCAGATAACGACCAACCCAAATTTCAAAAAACTCTTCCAAAGTTCCGGCACCGCCTGGCAAAGTAATAAATGCATCTGCAATATCTGTAATCATCGCTTTGCGCTCACCCATTGTTTGAACTACATGCAGCTCGTCATTATCGTGATCAGCAAATTCAATATCTACAAGTGCCTGTGGGATAACCCCTATAGTTCGCCCGCCCGCCTCACGTGCACCACGCGATACTGCGCCCATCATTGAAATGTGTCCGCCGCCCGTGACTAATTCCCATGATTGGGATGCGATAGCTGTACCGAGTTCAAAGGCAAGGTCAACGTACTTTGGGTCGATTGTTGGTGATGATGAACAGAAGACTGCAATGCGCATGCGGGTAAGGATAGGGGTTAGGCTTAGGACATGACGACTCTCGCATCAGGCCATGGAATTGCAACTGTTGCTTCAGGCAAAGTTCTCGATGTCTGGTTTCCTTCACCAACGTTGAGTGCACTTACTGCAGAAATTCCAAGTGAACTAATGCTTTTGGTTGGAAATGATGATGCGCGCGCGATTACTAGGGAAATAGTGAGTCTTGAGATTGACATCACCCAAGCTCCAAAAGATGCTGCGGATGCATACTTGCGATTGCATTTACTTTCACACCGCCTGGTCAAACCACATGGTTTGGCACTTGATGGAATATTTGGATTGCTCAATAACGTCGTGTGGACCTCGTTTGGACCATGCGCAGTTGAAGGTTTCGAATTAACACGTGCACGCTTAAAGGCCAAGTACGGTCATGTCACTGTTTTCTCAGTAGATAAATTTCCTCGAATGGTGGATTACGTAATTCCAAGTGGAGTTCGTATTGCCGATGCAGATCGAGTTCGTCTTGGTGCACATTTAGCGTCGGGTACAACGGTGATGCACGAAGGTTTTGTTAACTTCAATGCTGGCACACTCGGAACTTCTATGGTTGAAGGTCGAATTTCTGCTGGTGTTGTAGTTGGTGACGGTTCCGATATTGGGGGCAGTGCTTCAATTATGGGAACTTTAAGCGGTGGAGGTAAAGAGGTAATTTCAATCGGTGAAAAGACTTTACTTGGAGCAAACTCTGGATGTGGAATTTCCCTTGGTAATAACTGTGTCATCGAAGCTGGTACGTACATAACTGCTGCCTCAAAGATTCGTCTACCTGATGGTGCAATCGTTAAAGCTGCAGCTTTATCTGGGGGACATAATTTACTCTTTCGCCGTAATTCACTAGATGGAGCACTTGAAGCTATTAATCGCACCGGTGCTTGGGGTGGGCTTAATTCAGTTTTGCACGCTAACTAAAGTAAACCAAGCAGAAGGAATCTTCGTTCTGCTTCTAAATGTTTCACCTCTTAAAACTACTTTCATACCATCACTCGAAGTTGCTTGAATTTGAGCGACAGTCCCACTTTCATTTGTATTAAGAATTTCAAGAGATTCAACGTCAGGTAAAGCAAAAGCAGCTGCAACGACGCTTTGTGGTACCTCTCGATTCCACGTTACAAAGCGTGGATTTAAAGTCAGATCAAGTGAACCAGGATCATCAACTATTTGGGTATAGGCCTTTGTACTCCCCCACGCATTTTCTGCCAACTCAGTCTTTCCCCCAGAGGATGAAAAGAAATATGCAGTAATCGGTGCTCCGCCTTGTGTAATAGTTAGACCAGCTGTGCGCGTAACTGTATCTTTCCAAATCGCTCCATACTTTTTTTCAATCTCTTTTGCATAACCTAGAAAAGTTTGATCAGTAATAACTCCATATAAATCACAATCGCAGGCATTTCGATAAACTCCTGCCTTACTTAATGCATACGTTCTTGAAGCGATTGCTTGAGCCTCTAATGCAGCTACCGGCCAATAAGAGGGCATTTCACTGACACCCCATAAATATTCATCTGCAAGCCGCACTGAATTAGTCATTTCGATTCGGTATCCAGCAGGGCTCTTAACTGCCTTCAATTGAATCTGCCCGTAGCGATATTTTTGTGTCAACCCAGAACTATTAACGGCTACTACTGTGTCAGGACCTTCTAGATAACGTGTACCGCTCCAGCGAACTGTAAAAAACTTATTTCTTGCAAATACGACAGAAGTGTTTCCAATCGTTACTTTTGGACTGATTGTCGAACCAATAATTGAAAAACTAAGTGAAGTGCCCGATGCGATAGGAAGAACGTCGCTTTGATTTGATATGTCACCTTGATATATCTGTATCAGACTATCTTTTGTTGAACTAGTAATTTTTGCGGTATTTAACAAATGCCCAATATTTACACGCAAGATTTTTGAATCATCTAGCTGTTCTATGGCGATATCTTTATAGAAATATTTAAGAATTTGATCAGAACTTTGTCCTGCAAGTGCCATAGATCTAGCACCCATTTGGCTCAAGCCAACTCCGTGGCCATATCCCGAACCAGTAAATGAAAAAGATTGAGGAATATCAATGGCATGAGCTTGAGGAATCACATTAGTAAATAAAAAAAGAAGAGTTAGAAAAGCTTTATACGTCCTCATCTATGGCTGCGCTCTTTCCTACCTGCAAGAATTCACGATAAGCATTAATTACAGTGTTGGGCTCACCGCGCATAACAAGTTTACCTTTGTGAATCCAGGCAACATCATTACAAACATCCAGCAGGGTTGCCATTGCATGGCTGACCAAAATCAAAGCACGATCATCACTACGAAGCTCTTTGATTCGATTCAACGATTTTTCTTTAAACTTTGCATCTCCGGTGCTTAAAGCTTCGTCAACAATCAAAATATCTGGACGAACAGTTGCGGCAACAGAAAAAGCTAGACGTGCATACATTCCTGATGAATAAGTGCGCATTGGTGCATCAATTGCTTCTCCTAGCTCTGAAAATGCAGCTATTTCTTCAAAGTGGGTATCAATTTCCTCACGTGACATTCCCGCAGCTAAGCCGCCAAGGTAAACATTATCTCGACCAGTTAATGAAGGATTAAAACCCACACCTAGAGCCAACAAAGTGCTTACGCTTCCGTAGACCTCAACACGACCAAGCGTTGGCGGAACAATTCCCGCCATTACTCGCATCAGCGAAGACTTACCTGCTCCATTTGTTCCGATAATTCCTAGTACATGACCATACTCAACATCAAGATTTACGTGATCTAAAGCATTGATTACACGAGTTTGTTTTCCGCCACGACCCATCGCTTTAAGCCGAGCTTTTAAAGTTGGACGGCGATCAATCGCAGTTGTGTACGTAAGGCTGAGATCACGAACTGAAACCGCAATTTCATTTGTCTTATGTGGTTTAGAGACGGACGGCAAATTCACGCTCCCTTGATAAGAAGAAGTAAGTGCCAATTAAAAAGATCCCAACAGCCCAACCAAGAGCAATCAGCAAATGTGAAATATGGGGAACCTGGCCATGAACTAAGGCACGAGACCAGCTATCAAGAATTGGAAAGAGTGGGTTGAATAATTCGAGGGTTTTTAATTTTGACTTCAAATCGCTTGCTTCATAAAGAATCGGCGACAGATAAAGGAGCGTACGATTCATGTAAGGCAAGAAATTTGTTATATCTCTAAAATAAACATTGACACATGAAATCGTGATTGCAAGCCCAAGCGCCAAGAGCATGGCTATAAGTAACACTGGAATAGCCCATAACATTTCCCATGAAAAGGCGAGTCCCAAAATACTTCGAATCACTAAAAAGACGGCCAGAGTTGGCAAGAATTTAATTACTGCAATCACAACAGCAGAAATTGGGAGCATGATACGAGGGAATGCAGTATTTAAAATCAAACGCTGTCCAGCAGTAATCGACTTCACGCCACCAGTCAGAGAGTTTGATACTAAGTAAAAAAGAAACAATGTGGCGGTTAAGTGTGCATACCGTGTGCTATCAGAAGAGCCTCGAATGATAACGATGAGCAAGAAATACACTGCAGACAAGAGAAGTGGATTCAAAATTAACCATAACTGGCCAAATGCTGAATCAAAATGCTGTTCACGTAGTTCAGATCGTGAGTACTCAGAGATAAAAGTTCGACGTGCCCACAAGGATTTCCAGTATGTGCGAAGTGGCGGCAGGCCAGCGCGAAACGGCTCGTATACCTGCAGCGGCGTGCTCACGGTCGTAAGGCTACCTTAGGCGCCAATGACTTTGGTGATGTTAGAAAGCCAATACCCCATGTCATATGCATAGTGAGCAATATAAGTGGCAGTGAGACAAACTCTGTAAGTGATTTCCCAATTCTCGCCGATGCAATAAGAATAAATAACGCATATGTCAACGCTGGAATGAAAAGGACTGGAGAAACTAGAGAACCCAAAATAACAGATGTCAGAACTCCAAGTACTGTAAATGGAGGCGCTAAATATCTGTAATTGATTGTGCCTTCGTGTCTGCGAGAGACGACTCGACGCCAGCGACCATATTCAAAATATTGTTTGGCGAGCGCACGTACAGTTCCGCGTGGTCGATACGTAACAACTAATCGTGGATCAAAGTAAATAATTCCCCCGGAAGCCCTTAATCGAAAATTCAACTCCCAATCTTGTGCGCGCGTAAATCTTTCATCGAATCCGCCAACGGCTAACAAAGCTTGCTTCCTAAAAGCACCTAGATAGACCGTATCGACTGGCCCTGCACCACCTCCAGTGTGAAAACGAGAAGCTCCAACACCTAGTGAGCTTGTCATTGCTCGTGCAACACTATTTTCAAAAATACTTTGTCCTTCAGCAGCCATAATGCCGCCAACATTTACCGCACCGCTCTCCTTTAAAATTTCGTAAACAAGTGAGAGATAGTTGTTTGGAATCTTAGAGTGTCCATCAACGCGAACAATGATTGAGTAACGTGTTTGAGCCAACGCACAATTTAATCCAGCTGCGGTACGTCCGGATGGATTAGCAACCACGACAATACGCGAATCCTTTTTTACCAATGCCTGGGCAATTTTCTCGGTCCCATCTTGTGATGGTCCAACTGCCAGAATAATTTCCAAATCACCAGCGAAATTCTGGTCAAGAATTGCATTCACAGCCTCTTCTAAATATTTGGCTTCATTGAGAACCGGCAGGATGACAGAGATTTTAGGCTCCGGTGAGCCATATAACTCATTTGCTGATGTCGTCATAACCCCTACACCGTATCGCCCAAGTAGTCTTACCCGGTGAAAGCGACGCGGCCCATACGAATTATTACATCGCTGTCCCTTGCTGTCGTTGCGATCTCTGCCTTTTCTTGGCTGGGTTTAGGCCAAGTCAGCGGAGCAATTAATCGAGTCGATGTCTTCGGTTCACTTACCAAACGGCCCGACAAACCTACTTCTGCACTTAACTATTTATTAGTCGGTTCGGACACACGTGTTGGATTAACCAAAGAACAATCGAAATTATTACGAGTGGGTACTACTAAGTCTGCAGCTGGTGCACGCTCTGACACCATGCTTCTTGTTCACATATCTAAGGCACGTGATAAAGCCACAATTATTTCTATCCCTAGAGATTCACTAGTAACAATCCCTGAACATGAATCTTCTTCCTATAAGGGCAGAATAATTCCAGCAGCTCAAGGCAAAATAAATGCAGCCTTTTCCTGGGGTGGTGCACCATTGTTAATTCAAACTATTGAGCAAGAAACTAATGTAAAGATTGATCACTACGTTGAAATTGGTTTTGCTGGATTTGCCGGAATGGTTGATGCATTAGGCGGCATCCAGGTTTGCTCAAAGAGAGATATTAACGATCCAAATAGCCACTTAGTAATGAGCGCTGGAATTCATACTCTTGATGGAATTGAAGCTCTCAAATATGTGCGAACTCGTGACTTTGACGGAATGGGCGACTTAGGGCGCATGCAACGTCAGCAACAGTTTATGAGCGCGGTATTGCGCAAGGTGACTAGCACTGGCATACTTCTTAATCCAATTAAATTAGTGAATTTTTTTAACGCTGCAATTGCCACAGTTCAAACAGACTCGGAGCTCAATCGTAATGACCTGATTGTTTTAGCTAAGCAGCTAAAAAATCTTTCCCCTAGTAAAGTCCGTACTTTGACTATTCCTTTAGGTAATGCCAACGCGCGCGTACCCGGACTTGGATCAGTCGTGACCTGGGATTCAGTCTTAGCACCGGATTTATTTAATCGATTACGTGAGGATTTGCCAATTATCGATGAAGTAACCCCATCTCCATCAGCTTCATCGAGCGCCTCAGCTACTCCAACTGTGATTGATAAATTTAAGACTCGTACCGCCGATGAAAATCCTTGCGGAGCACTGAAGTAAACTCACGCCTATGACTTTGACTCTCTCAGTAGTTGGTTGCGGATATTTAGGCGCCACGCATGCGGCTTGTATGTCCTCACTCGGCTTCACCGTAATCGGGGTAGACACAGATCCAAACAAAGTTGCAATGCTTCAAAGAGGCGAGCTTCCTTTTTATGAACCAGGTCTAGATACATTACTGGCCGATCAGATGAAAACTGGTCGCCTCTCATTTACAACGGATTTTTCTGCAGTTAAAGATGCAGATATTCATTTTGTTTGTGTGGGAACACCACAAAGTAAAGATGGTCTAGCTGCAGACTTAACCTATGTTCGCTCTGCCGTGGCCGAGATAGCTCCATATTTAAAAGATGGATCACTTGTAGTTGGGAAATCAACTGTTCCAGTTGGTACCGCGCAGTCGCTGCGTGATCAACTTGCAAAGACTGCTCCTCAGGCAGATTTAGCGTGGAATCCCGAATTTTTGCGTGAAGGCTTTGCAGTCGAAGATACCTTGACACCAAATCGTTTAGTTGTTGGTGTTGCCAATGATCGTGCAGAAGAAATTCTAAAACAGGTTTATGAACCGATCATTGCTTTAGGTACGCCTTGGATTCGAGCAGATCTGCCTACGGCTGAACTTGTAAAAGTTGCTGCAAACTCGTTTCTTGCAACAAAGATCTCATTTATTAACGCAATGGCTGAAGTTTGTGAAGCAGCAGGCGGGGATGTAACTGTTCTTGCAAAAGCCATTGGTTATGACCCACGTATTGGAAATAAATTTTTGCAAGCAGGAATTGGATTTGGTGGCGGGTGCTTGCCAAAAGATATCCGTGCATTTATGGCGCGTGCCGAAGAATTGGGAGCCAAGCAAGCTCTCGAATTCCTACGTGAAATCGATGCAATTAACTTGCGCGCACGCCACCGTGTTATTGATGTTGTCCGCTCAGAACTTTCAGAAGATCTAACTAAGTACAAAATTGCTGTCTTAGGTGCGACTTTCAAACCAGACAGCGATGACGTACGTGACTCTCCAGCTTTAGATATTGCTGCACAATTGCAAGCAGCCGGTGCAGCAGTGGTTGTTCATGACCCTAAGGGTATTGAGCCTGCCCGCAAGCGTTTCCCAAAGCTTGAGTACACAGAAGTAGTCAACGACGCAGTTAAAGGTGTGGATTTAATACTTCACTTAACTGAGTGGAAGGAATACCGCGCTATTGATCCCTCAGTTATTTCAGGATTAGTTAAAAACAAAATCATTATTGATGGCCGCAATATGCTCGACCGTGATTTATGGCGAAATGCTGGTTGGAAATTCCATGCTTTAGGACGTAGTGATTAACGAGCAAAACACCATCGATCAAGTCCTAGCCATGAAAACTTGGGCGGTAGTTGGTCTTGGAAATAATCCAGATCGCGCAGCCTTTGGTGTTGCCAAACTATTGCAAGATAAAGGACATCGAATAATCCCTGTTTATCCTCGTGCCGAAATGGTGCATGGTGAAACTGGATACAAAACCCTCGGAGAGATTCCAGAATCAATAGATGTTGTGGATTGCTTCGTTAATTCATCCCATGTCGGAAAAGTAGTTGATGAAGCGATAGCAATCGGTGCAAAGGCCGTGTGGTTACAATTAGACGTCATCGATCATGAAGCAATAAATCGTGCACAAGAGGCTGGTTTACTCACAATTATGGACCGTTGTCCTGCAATTGAGTATCGAAAGAAAAACTAGAAACCTGTCTTGTTTGTACGGCGAGCGTTTAGGTTCGCACCTTTTGCTTTAGCCTCACTATTTATTTCTTTTAATGCTTCGCTAACCTTTGTGCTAATTACAGCATCAGAAATACCTAGAATGCGCGCAGCTAATAATGCGGCATTTTTTGCATTACCCACTCCTACTGTTGCAACTGGAACTCCTGCTGGCATTTGAACAATGGAAAGCAATGAATCCATTCCGTCAAGATTTTTTAATGCTACTGGAACTCCGATAACGGGCAATGTAGTCAAAGATGCAACCATGCCTGGCAAATGTGCCGCCCCACCTGCACCAGCGATAATTACTTTAAAACCTCTTGTCTTTGCGGTTTGTGCAAACTCAACCATTTCAAGTGGCATGCGATGGGCGGAAACAACATCTGCTTCATAAGAAATTCCAAGTTGGTCCAAAGTTTTTGCTGCCTCTTCCATTACAGGCCAATCAGAGTTTGAACCCATGATGATTGCTACATCACTCATCAATTTCTCCACTCATGTAATCAAGGGCATGTTGAACTTCTTGAGTTAATTCTACGAGGTTATCGCCAAGCAAATTAACATGGCCAATCTTGCGCCCTGGGCGTACATCCTTCTTGTAGTGATGAAACTTCAAGTTCGGTGTTCGAGCCATTAAGTGGAGATAGGGGCGATACATATCCTTTTTTTCTGCACCCAAGATATTTCCCATGACAGCAATCGGCGCGGTCATAGCGGGATTGCCTAGAGGTAGATCTAGAACTGCACGCAGGTGCTGTTCAAACTGAGAAGTAACTGAACCTTCAATTGTCCAGTGGCCCGAGTTATGTGGACGCATTGCCAACTCATTAAGAAAGAACTCGTCACCTTTAACAAAGATTTCAACTGCCATCACGCCAACAACACCAATCTCATTGGCTATATCAAGTGCAAGTTTTTGCGCTTTTTCACTCATCTCGTTGGAAAGCTGAGGCGCTGGGGAAATCGTCATTGTGCAAATACCATCCTGCTGCACAGTTTGTGTTGGTGCCCACGTTGTTGCTTGACCATGTGGTGAACGAGCGACCATTACGGCAATTTCAAAGTCAAAATCTATTAGTTCTTCAATTAATACTTTCCCAACTTCTTTGAGAATGCTTGCTAATTCCTCATATGAATTTAATTTCCAAACACCACGTCCGTCATATCCGCCTGTAATAGTCTTAGCAATAACCGGGAATTCTGTGACTTCTTGGGCATTTGTAACCACTGCATACTTTGGCGAAGGAAAATTAGCTAAACGATCACGCATTGCCGCTTTATCTTGAGAATATATAAAACTTGCAGATCCTGGGCGAACAACTACACCATCAGCCTCTAGAGTTTTAATGATGCTCAGCGGAATAAGTTCGTGCTCAAAAGTTATTACGTCGCACTTTTTTGCAAATGCTCGAACGGTTTCCAGATCTCTGTAATCTCCAACAATATGATTAGTTATTTGCGCAGCACTGTCATCAGAATTATTTGCAAGTAATAGCAGATTAACGCCTAGGGCTGCAGCTGGTGCAACGCTCATGCGGGCAAGTTGCCCAGCACCGATTACTCCAACAGTCGGAAATTGATTGCTCACAGCCTTATCGTAGATGAACTACGTCACCAGCCTGAACATGTGTACCGGAGTCCAGAATCAACTCACCTAGGGCTGAAATATCGACTGCTACTCCTTTTTCAATTAAAT
This sequence comes from Actinomycetota bacterium, assembly GCA_947450175.1. Classification (GTDB taxonomy): domain Bacteria; phylum Actinomycetota; class Actinomycetes; order Nanopelagicales; family Nanopelagicaceae; genus Planktophila. The sequence goes on from CANFUR010000003.1 coordinate 15,941, forward strand.
CATTTGGGTAGTGGATCTGAACTTTGGTTCCAAGGGTTCCGCACAAAGATTTGTATATACCGCCCACAGAATCTTCTCCTTGATCCCAAGCGGTAAAAATACTTTCAAACTCGGTTAGCACGTTGGCTAATAGATGATTTCTATCAATATCAGTTACACCTTCGATTGCAAGTGATGTTGCCGTTGGTACTGGTAATTCATCGTGCGTCATTCCCACGTTAATTCCAATACCAACTACAACTCCATCACCTGTAACTTCAGCAATCAATCCTGATACTTTCTTTTCATTGATCAAAATATCATTGGGCCATTTCACGCTTGCGTTATATTTCTTAAGAGATTGCGTAACAGATACACCTGCGATTAAGGGAATCCAACCCCAATCTTCTTTTTTTCTCGCAGGTTTCAAATAAAAGGAAAACAAGAGCGCAGTATTTTTTGGTGCTTCAAAAGTACGGGACATTCTTCCGCGTCCAGCTCTCTGAAAATTAGCAGTAATGACATCACCTGGTTTTACTTTTCCGGCAGCTGCTCGTGTCACCAATGTGGTCTGAGTCGATGCGGTGACATCAACCACGCTTACTCGCCAGTACTGCGTAATTAATGAGTTGATCAGAGCCTTATCCAGCGCCGCTCTTAGCATTTGCTTGCCCATGACATGTACCGTAGGGGTATGAGCCGTGATCTGCATACAACTGCCGGAAAAATTCAGGATCTTCAAGCGCGAATTGAGGAAGCCGTGCACGCTGGCTCTGCTCGCGCCGTTGAGAAGCAGCATGCCAAGGGTAAAAATACCGCCCGCGAGCGAATAGAAATGTTGGTTGACCCAGATTCATTTACAGAAATTGATGAGTTTGCGCGCCACCGTTCAACACAATTTGGAATGGAAAATAATCGTCCTTATGGTGATGGTGTTGTGATTGGTACAGCCACAGTCGATGGGCGACCAATAGCTTTGTATTCACAGGACTTCACAATCATGGGTGGCTCTTTGGGTGAGGTTCATGCAGAAAAAATTGTAAAGATTGCGGAGTTTGCGTTAAAGAGCGGAATTCCACTTATTGGAATCAATGACTCTGGTGGGGCGCGTATTCAAGAAGGTGTTGCATCTCTTGCTGGTTACGGAAAAATCTTCCGACTTAACACTCGATCATCTGGGGTGATTCCTCAAATCTCTTTGATTCTTGGGCCTTGTGCAGGTGGTTCGGCTTATTCACCAGCTCTTACTGACTTTACCGTGATGGTAAATGAAACTTCACATATGTTTATTACTGGTCCAGATGTAATTAAAACTGTGACAGGCGAAGAAGTGGGAATGGAAGAACTCGGTGGAGCTCGTACTCACAATGTACGTACTGGTAATTCACATTATTTGGCAGAAAATGAAGCTGATGCTATCGATTATGTAAAAGCTCTACTTTCTTATTTGCCTTCAAATAACATGGATAGAGCGCCGCATCTTCCACCAACGGAGCTTTTAGAAAAGAAAGCTACGGATATTGCACTCGATACTTTGATTCCAGATAGCCCAAATCAGCCATACGACATGAAGGTTTTGATTCAAGCCTTAGTTGATGAAAGTGAATTCCTAGAAGTCCATGCCCTCTATGCGCCAAATATAGTTGTTGGTTTTGCCCGTATCGAAGGTGAAACCATTGGAATAATTGCAAATCAGCCTAATCAATTAGCTGGAACTCTTGATATTAACTCCAGCGAAAAAGCTGCTCGTTTCTTGCGCTTTTGCGATGCGTTCAATATCCCAATCCTCACTCTCGTTGATGTTCCAGGCTTCCTGCCGGGAACTGAACAAGAGTGGGATGGAATTATTCGTCGTGGAGCGAAATTGCTCTATGCCTATGCAGAAGCATCTGTGCCACTAGTAACACTTATTACACGGAAAGCTTATGGCGGTGCGTTCATCGTCATGGGGTCTAAATATCTTGGTAGCGATATTAACTTTGCGTGGCCAACTGCTGAAATCGCAGTAATGGGAGCACAGGGAGCAGTTAATATTTTGTATCGTAAGGAAATCGCTGATGCAAAAGATCCTGTAGGCAAACGTGCTGAACTCGTTGACGACTACAACGCTTCTCTAGCTAATCCATATTTAGCGGCTGAGCGCGGCACTATCGATACAGTTATTGAACCAAATCAATCACGCGCATACATCACCAAAGCATTTAGAACTTTACGCACTAAGCGCGACACTTTGCCAGCTCGCAAACACGGAAATATTCCGCTCTAATGGAGTTTTCAATTATTAAAGGGAATCCCACTCCTGAAGAATTAGCGGCAATTGAATTTGCTATGTCACAACACAATCGTCAAGAGTTAAAGCCAGTCATGCGCCGAAGTGTTTTTGGCTTACCGCAACTTCGTCAAGCACTGCCTCATCAAATTACTTTCGGCTCACGAAAGAACGCATAAATCATGCCAAGAATTGTTTTAGCTTCTGCATCTACGTCTAGGCGCCGCTTGCTTGAATCTGCGGGATTAAAGCCAACTATTATGGTCAGCCATGTTGATGAAGAAACTGAATTTTTTAACTCAATGACCCCTGCCGACATGGTCATTGCCCTTGCTATTACTAAGGCACACACAATTCGTGAACAAATCGATTTTCCAGCAATAATTATCGGGTGCGATTCTACTTTTGAGTTTGAAGGCTTATCACTGGGCAAACCAGCAACACCAGAAATCGCAATAGAGCGTGCATCACGCGTGCGGGGAAATTCTGGACTGCTGCATACTGGTCACTGCATCATCGACACTTCAAAAGACAAAGAAATTTCCAGCATCGTCACAACCAAAGTTACATTTGACGATATGACTGACTCTGAAATTAAAGACTACGTAGCAAGTGGTGAACCACTGCATGTTGCTGGTGGTTTTACTCTCGATGGTTTTAGTTCGCCATTCATTCCTTCAATTGAAGGCGACTACACAAATGTCGTTGGAGTTTCGATGCCATTTTTGCGCAAAGCTTTTGATCAACTTGGATATTCATGGCCAGAGGTTAAGGTGATGCAATGAAACGCGTTCTGATTGCTAACCGAGGCGAAATCGCCGTCCGTGTCATTCGGGCCTGCAAAGATCATGGTTTGCAAAGTATTGCTGTTTATTCGGAAGAAGACCGCACTGCAATTCATGCACAAATGGCTGATGCTGCATATTCACTTCAGGGAACAACTGCAACACAAACCTATTTAAATATTGAAAAACTCATTGCAGTTGCAAAAGAATCAGGCGCTGACGCTGTTCATCCTGGATATGGATTTTTATCTGAAAATGCAAGTTTTGCTCAAGCTGTAATTGATGCTGGGTTGATTTGGATTGGGCCTCCACCGTCTGCCATTCGAGCACTAGGTGACAAAGTTTCTGCCAGAAAAATTGCGGCAAAAGCTGGAGCGCCACTTGTTGCAGGCACGCAGGATCCAGTTGCAGGTCATGAAGAAGTTCTAGCTTTTGCGAAAGAGCACGGTCTGCCTGTTGCGATTAAAGCTGCTCATGGTGGTGGTGGGCGTGGATTAAAAGTTGCTCGCACAATGGAAGAAATTCCAGAGTTGTTTGCCTCAGCCGTTCGTGAAGCAATCAGCGGATTTGGTCGCGGAGAATGTTTCGTTGAGCGCTATTTAGATAAACCACGTCACGTTGAAACCCAAGTTTTAGTTGATAAACATGGTCATGCAGTTGTTGTCAGTACGCGCGATTGTTCACTTCAGCGTCGTCATCAAAAACTAGTGGAAGAAGCTCCTGCTCCCTTCTTGACGCCAGCTCAAGAGCAAGAACTATATCGCTCAAGTAAAGCAATCATGAAAGAAGCTGGATATATTGGCGCCGGTACATGTGAATTCTTAGTTGGCATGGATGGAACTATTTCATTCTTAGAAGTTAATACTCGCTTACAAGTGGAACACCCAGTCAGTGAAGAAATTACAGGCATTGACTTGGTACGTGAACAGTTCCGTATCGCTTTGGGAGAATCTCTCGGATTTAATGATCCGATAATACGAGGACATTCAATTGAATTTCGTATTAACGGTGAAGATCCTGGCCGCTCATTTTTACCAGCACCAGGTCGAATCACGCAATGGACAATTCCAACTGGTCCTGGTGTACGTGTTGATGCGGGCTTTAAAAATGGTGACACAATCGGAGGAAACTTTGATTCCTTGCTTGCTAAATTAATTGTTACTGGCGCTACTCGCGAACAAGCTATTGAACGTGCCCGCCGAGCATTGGCAGAATTTACTATTGAAGGTCTAGCAACCGCGCTCCCATTCCACCGTGCAATAGTTGAAGATCGAGCATTCACACAAGATTTCTCAATCTATACAAGTTATATTGAGAATGAATTTAACAATGAAATAGCGATGTACCAGGCAACTGCACTTCCTCTAGAAACTCACATGGCGCCAGAGCACCTGATCACTGAAGTAAATGGCAAACGCTTTGAAGTTCTAGTTCACGCGCCAAAACCAGTTGTTAAGCGCCACCGTGCAAAGCAATCAATGATCGGCGGTGCTGCCGGCGCATCTTTAACTAGTCCAATGCAGGGTACCGTAGTAAAGGTCGCAGTTAATGAAGGTGACCGGGTTGAAGTTGGTGACTTAATTTTCGTCCTTGAAGCTATGAAAATGGAACAGCCATTAATGGCACATAAAGCTGGTGTTATCTCTAATTTAAATGCTGTCATTGGTGCCACGGTTTCAAGTGGGACCGCACTTTGTGACATCATTGATGCATGACAAATAGCGAACTCCTATACACAGATCCTTTAGCGGCCGCTACTTCTGCGGCCAAAGAAATCGCAGAGCGCACAGGTGTTGCAGCCCATGATGTTGCACTTGTAATGGGATCAGGCTGGGTGAGCGCCGTTGATGCACTTGGTACTCCTGCATACGAATGCAACGCGCAAGATCTAACTGGTTTTCTTCCTCCCACTGTTGAGGGTCACTCAGGCAAAGTGCGCTCGTATGAAATTGATTCAAACGGTAAGAAATTGCGCGCACTCGTATTTCTTGGCCGCACGCATCTTTATGAAGGTAAAGGTGTTGAACCAGTTGTGCATAGTGTGCGGGCGGCAGTAAAAGCTGGATGCAAAGTTGTTATTCTCACTAATGCCTGCGGTGGAATTAATAAAAGCTTTACAGTTGGTCAGCCTGTTTTAATTCGTGACCATATTTCTTTAACGGCAGTATCGCCTCTTTCAGGTGCAACATTTGTAGATTTGACAGATCTTTATAGCAAGCGCATCCGTGAAATTGTTAAGTCAGAAGACGCTTCACTTCAAGAAGGTGTTTATGTACATTGGCGCGGACCGACATATGAAACTCCTGCTGAGATTTTAATGATGCGCACAATGGGCGCAGATTTAGTTGGTATGTCCACTGTTCCCGAAGCAATTGCGGCTCATGCACTTGGCGCTGAAGTTCTTGGTATCTCATTAGTTACTAATGCTGCAGCTGGTGTGACCGGTGAAAAACTTAATCATGAAGAAGTTATTGCCGCTGGAAAGGCCGCTGCAGATCGAATGGGCGCTCTTCTCAAAGGGGTAATTCCGAAGTTATTCTAGGAACATGGATCTCTTACAAGAAGTTAAGGCGTGGATTGCTGATGATCCAGATCCAAAAACTGCTGCCCAACTACAGCAGTGGCTTGATTCAAATAATGAAGTAGAACTAGCTACTTCATTTTCTGGGTTTCTACAGTTTGGAACCGCAGGCCTGCGTGGCCCAGTTCGCCCAGGACCTTCAGGAATGAATCGCGCTGTTGTCGGCCGCGCAGCTGCGGGAATTGCCGCATATATGAAGGAGCGCAATTTAACTACAGTCGTTATAGGGCGTGATGCCCGACATGGGTCCGAGGATTTCACTTTTGAAACTGCAGAAATAATGAATGGCGCAGGGATGAAGGTTTACGTACTTCCACGCCCACTTCCAACACCAGTTCTAGCTTTTGCAACAAATTATTTAAAGTGTGATGTCGGCATCATGGTCACAGCGAGCCACAACCCGCCGCAAGATAATGGTTATAAAGTTTACTTAGGTGGAACTGTCGATGGCATTCTCTACCGGGGCTCACAAATAGTTTCTCCTACTGATGAATCAATTGCAGCAAAGATTGATGCTATTGCCTCGCTTGCATCACAACCGCGCGGCAAAGAATGGACAACTTTAGATGAGGAAGTCGTTCATAAATATGTAAGTATCACTGCCGGGCTTGCACATCGCCCAGGAAATTTAAAGATTGTATACACAGCAATGCATGGTGTTGGAACCGAAACGTTACAGCATGTTTTTCATAAGGCTGGCTTTGCTCAACCCATCTTGGTTGATGCGCAAGCAAAACCTGACCCAGATTTTCCAACCGTTGCATTCCCAAACCCTGAAGAACCCGGCGCTATAGATCTTGCGCTAGAAACTGCCCGTACTTTTGATGCCGATTTAGTTATAGCAAATGACCCTGACGCAGATCGTTGCGCCGCTGCAGTTAAAGATCCTGTTACAGGATGGAGAATGTTGCGCGGTGATGAGCTAGGAGTTGTGTTAGGCGAATCAATCGCGCGCAATATTTCTGAAGGAATCTTTGCTAATTCCATTGTTTCATCATCAATTTTGCGCAAAATTGCAGCGCACTACAACCTTGATTATAAGCAGACGTTAACGGGCTTTAAGTGGCTAGCCAAGATAGATGGTTTAACTTTTGGATATGAAGAAGCTCTGGGTTACGCCGTAGATGCGATTACTGTAAATGATAAAGATGGAATCTCGGCGGCAATTAAATTGGCACAAATTGCCACTGATTTAGCAGCTGAGAATAAGACGATTTTAGATTTGCTTGATGAGGTGTGGGCGCGGCACGGTTTTCATGCCACTGAGCAAATATCAATTCGCTTGACACAGCTTTCACAAGTTAATGAAATCATGGGCAAATTACGGGCGTATCCACCGAAAGAGATTGCCGGTCGCCTAGTTGAATCCATAGATGATTTAGCTACACCAACCGATGGATTACCACCAACCGATGGATTACGAATGTGGCTTAACGGTGGTATTCGAATTATTATTCGTCCAAGTGGCACTGAGGCAAAAATGAAGTGTTACATTGAGGTTATTGCAAAAGATTCATCTACTGCACAATTAGTTTTAGATCAATTACGAGCCCCGTTGAAGGAATTGCTATCGTGAGTTATTACGGTTTAGTCGATGGCACTGAAGCTTCCCTGAAAAAATACTTAGCTTCTTTTTCCGGTGTCGATCAAGTTGGAGCCGATGCCCGTGCTGCAATACTGGCTACGCGCAGTATCAAAGCAGCATCAAAACGTTGGGCGATCGATACAGCGATTTCGATGGTGGACTTAACAACGTTAGAAGGTGCAGATACACCTGGAAAAGTTCAAGCACTCTGTTCGAAAGCAGTTCGCCCGGATCCCACAGATTCAAGCGTTCCAAGTGTTGGTGCAGTCTGTGTTTATAACGACATGGTTGGCATTGCTAGAGCGCATCTAGATCAAATTGGCGGAGAACACGTTGGTGTTGCTGCAGTTTCTACGGCTTTCCCATCAGGGCGCGCATCAATGCCAGTAAAAATTCAAGATACTCAAGATGCCATTGATGCCGGTGCATCTGAAATTGATATGGTCATAGATCGAGGCGCTTTTCTTTCAGGACGATACATAGAAGTTTTTGATGAAATCGTAAAAATCCGCGAAGTATGTGGAAACAAAGCACATCTAAAAGTCATCTTTGAAACTGGAGAGCTTGTCACATATGACAATGTTCGAAAAGCTTCGTTTTTGGCAATGGCTGCAGGTGCGCACTTCATTAAAACTTCTACCGGCAAAGTTGCACCTGCTGCGACGGCTCCTGTTGTCCTTGTGATGCTTGAAGCAGTACGTGATTTTTATGCCATGACCAATGTACGAATTGGCGTTAAACCTGCGGGCGGTATAAGAAATACTAAGGATGCAATCAAACAGCTAGTCCTAGTAAATGAAACTGCCGGACCAGAGTGGCTAAAACCGTCTCTATTTCGAATTGGTGCAAGCGCCTTGCTTAATGACCTATTAATGCAACGCATGAAAATGGATGATGGCTACTACGCTAGCCCTCAGTACGTAACGATTGATTGATGGAGGAAAAATTGTCTTTTGAATATGCGCCGGCTCCGGAGTCGCGCGCGATCGTTTCGATTAAGCCAAAATATGGCCACTTCATTGGTGGCAAATTTATATCAGGTAATAAGCACTTCCCCACTATTAATCCAGCGACAGAAGAAGTACTTTCACGGATCGCACTCGGCGGAAAAGCTGATGTAGACGCGGCCGTTAAAGCTGCGCGTCAGGCATACACAACAACATGGTCAAAAATGAGCGGCAAAGAGCGCGGAAAATATCTTTTTCGCATTGCTCGCATCATGCAGGAGCGTTCACGTGAATTTGCCGTATTGGAAACTTTGGATAATGGAAAACCTATTCGTGAATCACGCGATGTCGATGTTCCACTAGCGGCGGCACATTTCTTTTATCATGCTGGCTGGGCCGACAAGCTTGAATATGCTGGCTTAGGTACGACGCCAAAACCACACGGGGTTGCCGGACAAATCATTCCTTGGAACTTTCCACTATTAATGTTGGCCTGGAAAGTAGCACCAGCTTTAGCTGCTGGAAATACAGTTGTCTTAAAGCCTGCAGAAACAACATCTCTAACTGCGCTCCTATTTGCAGAAGTCTGCCAGCAAGCCGAATTACCTGCAGGCGTTGTCAATATTGTTACTGGCGATGGTTCAACTGGCGCTCTCATTGTTAATCACCCTGGAATTGATAAAATCGCTTTTACTGGATCAACTGAAGTTGGAAAATTAATCGCCCGAGCAGTTGCTCCTACAAATAAAAGTGTGACTTTAGAATTAGGTGGTAAAGCCGCCAATATCATCTTTGAAGATGCAGCTATCGATGAAGCGGTAGAAGGTATAGTCAATGGAATATTCTTTAACCAAGGTCACGTCTGTTGTGCAGGTTCACGTCTGATATTGCAAGAGAGCGTTGCTGATGAAGTACTCCAAAAGCTTAAATACCGAATGGCAACGATTCGTGTCGGTGATCCCATGGATAAAAATACTGATCTAGGTGCAATCAATAGCAAAGAACAACTTTTAAAGATTCGAGAACTAACTGCTGCTGGTGATTCAGAAGGAGCCGAGCGTTGGAGTGCACCTTGTGATTTGCCTGGCAAAGGTTTCTGGTTTGCACCAACTATTTTTACTGGAGTAACACAAGCCCACCGCATCGCCCGTGAAGAAATCTTCGGTCCCGTGCTTTCGGTTCTAACTTTTAGAACTCCCCAAGAGGCTATTGATAAAGCAAATAACACACCGTTTGGCTTATCTGCGGGCATTTGGAGCGAGAAAGGCTCAAAAGTTTTATGGGCAACACAGCAATTACGTGCCGGTGTCATCTGGGCAAATACATTTAATAAATTTGATCCTACGTCACCTTTCGGTGGCTACAAAGAATCTGGCTGGGGTCGCGAAGGCGGACGACATGGCTTATCTGCTTATTTGAAGGGGGTCTCACATGAGTAATCGCATAGATGTCAAAAAGACGTACAAGCTTTTTATTAATGGAGCATTCCCACGGACAGAATCTGGCCGAACCTATGAAGTAAAAAATGCTAAAGGTGCATTCATCGCACATCCTTGCTTAGCTTCTCGAAAAGATTTAAAGGATGCAGTCGTTGCAGCTCGAGCTGCCCAGGCGGGGTGGAATAAGGCCAGTGCTTACAACAAGGGGCAAATTCTTTATCGAATTGCAGAAATGTTAGAAGGACGCCGTGCGCAGTTTGTAGATGAAATTGTTAACGTTACGGGAGTAACTAAAGCTAAGGCCGAGAAAGAAGTTACTGATTCAGTTGATCGGTTGGTCTGGTATGCGGGTTGGACTGACAAGATTTCATCACTTTCAGGTGCACTTAATCCAGTTGCAGGCCCATATTACAACTTCACGATTCCTGAAAGTATGGGAGTCATTGCAGCGATAGCTCCAGAGACACCTTCTCTACTTGGCTTAATTGATGCCATTGCACCAATCATTGTCGGTGGTAACACTGTTATTGTCTTAGCAAGTACTAAGGCACCACTATCTGCCATGAGTTTCGCTGAGGTAATTGCAACGAGTGATGTACCTGCCGGAGTTATTAATATTTTAACTGGCAAGAAAGATGAAATTGCACCGTGGATGGCATCGCATATGGATATCGATGGTTTTGATATTTCTGGGCTAAGTGCAAAGAAGCACGCAGAGCTAAAAACTGTTGCCACTGAAAATCTCAAGCGCGTCTACAGTTTTAATTCAGCTGATCCGGCACGCATTCTGGCCTTCATGGAAAATAAGACTGTCTGGCATCCGATAGGGCTATAACCAGCCTTTTTCAATGGTTTCAAACCATAGTTGCTGCACCGCTTCAACATCTAAATCAAGGACTACGCGAACTGATGCTGCATCTGTCAGGTCATTTGGCTCTAATGCCTTTAGAAACGGTGCACGTCGATCACAAATAGTTTGACCACGGGCTGGCCCTTGTGAAGTATCAACAACGACATCGAAAATTTCGGTAGTAAAGAGTTCAGGACGTATCGCACAAGCAACAGCGCCATAGTCTCCCAGGGTTATTGGTGATACATGAAGGCGTTCAATGAATGCGGCAATCAAAGTTCCTGCAAATTGTCCTGCCGGCTCTTTAGATTGTAAAAGTTTTGCAGCATCTTCACTTGTTGCCCCAGGACGCATGAAGACATCAAGGCCGTACATAGTGATTGGAACTCCACTTTGGAAAACAATTGCTGCGGCTTCTGGGTCATGCCATACATTAAATTCAGCAGCAGCTGTTGCATTGCCTGCAGATGCCGAGCCCCCCATCAAAACAATTCGATGTAGTTTCTTGGCTGTTTCTGGAAAAGCGCGCAAAAACAAAGCGATATTTGTTAAAGGGGCAATTGGAATTAAAGTAACTGGATCTTTAGATTCTTCAATTAAATCCCTGAGAAGTTCGATCGCCGAACGTGGATCAACTTTTCTATGAGATGGAGCTATGCCCAAATCTCCCATGCCGTCAGCACCGTGTACATATTCGGCATACTCTGATTTGCCAAGTAAGGGTCTGACTGCGCCGCGTGCAACGGGAATGTCACCAACACCAGCTGCATCCAAAACTTTAAATGTGTTTGCAATTACTTGATCAACATTTGTATTGCCATCAACACATGTTATGCCCAACAAATTGATTTGAGGGTGTCGGGCAGCAAAGAGCACCGCGAAAGCGTCATCAACACCGGTATCAACATCAAGAATGATTGAAGTTTTTTCCATAAGCGATAGCCTAGCGGTATGGGTAAAGCAGTCATAGCGGTAGTTGGCAGTGCGATGATCGATTTAACTGCCTATGTAAAAACTATTCCTGTTGCTGGACAAACTTTAGAGGGTGATTTATTCACAACTGGATTCGGTGGAAAAGGGGCTAACCAAGCCGTTATTGCCGCTCATTGCGGCGCCGAAGTCCACTTTATTGGCAAGTTGGGAAACGATCTTTTTGGTGATTCGATTGCAGAAAACTTTAATTCTCTGGGTATACGTTCTAATTTTGTAGACCGAAGTGATACCCCCAATGGAGTTGCCCATATCTGGGTCGATAGCAATGGTGAAAATAGAATTGTGATTATTCCTGGTGCCAATTATGAAATTGAAAGTGACCGAGCTGTTGAAGCAATCACCTCAATTAAGGATTTAGCTGTAGTAGTTGCACAGTGTGAGATAAGACAAGAAGTTACATTAGCTGCATTTAGTGCGGCTAAGAAGCGTGGGTGCCTAACTATTTTAAATCCTGCCCCATATCAGCCACTTAGTAAGGAGCTACTTGAGCTTACTGATTGGATTATTCCTAACGAAACCGAGTTCAAAGAACTCTGCGGAGAGTTACCAACAAATGATGAGATTTTAAGCGGTTTTAGACCAGGGAAGAATTCAATTGTAACTTTAGGTTCAGAGGGAGCTGTTTTAATTGCAGATGATGGTGCAATTACACGATTGTCTGCACCAAAAACTGGTGCTGTTGACACAACCGGTGCCGGTGATGCATTTGTTGGAACTTTTGCTTTTGCCTTAGCAAGTGGAAAAAGTAGTATCGAAGCCATGAATCTGGGAATCAAAGTTGCCTCGATGACCGTGACACGAAAAGGTGCACAATCCTCATATCCTTCTCAAACTGAAATAGCTACACTTTCATAACCCCGTAAAACAAAAGTTGGTCTACGGATCGGCTCACTCGCTAAAGCCATTGTGGGATATTTTTCCCAAAGAGCTGGCAATGAAACACTCATTTCTAATCGAGCAAGCGGTGCACCTAGACAAAAGTGAATCCCAGCACCAAAACCAATGTGTGGATTTGGATCACGCATTAAATCCATATCATCTGGATTTTCAAAGACTGTCTCATCGCGATTAGCTGAGCCAATAAGGGCAGCAATCTTTTGCCCCTTCTCAATTTTCACTCCGCCAACTTCAGTATCTACGGTGGCTGTGCGCTCAAATAAGTGAAGCGGAGCGTCAAAGCGCATGAATTCTTCTAGAGCCGTATCCGTTACGCCTCGTGGGTCATCTTGTAGCAGCGCGACTTGTTCTGGGCGTTTAAGAACGGCAACCATTCCATTTCCAAAAGCGTTCACGCTTGCCTCATGTCCAGCGTTTAGCAGTAAGACACATGTTGCTACTAACTCATGTGAATTTAGTTTTTCACCATTTTCTTCAACCATTGCTAAATCAGTGATGAGATCCTGACCTGGATTAGTTTTTCGATACTCGGCTAAATCGCGAACATATTCAGCAAACTCACCTGCAGCTTTTTTCGCTTCAATTTGATACTGCTCTGAGGGGTTAACTTCATACATTTTGACAATTGACTGTGACCAAGGTCGAAGCAAATGTTCTTCTGATTCAGGAAACCCTAAGAGGTCAGCAATTATCTTCACTGGCAGAGGTTCTGCGTAATCAGAAATGAGATCGAAATTTTCTCCAGAATTAACTTTTACGTCTATGGCTGCTAGAAGTTGTTGTGTGATTCTTTCAACGGCAGGTCTCATACCCTCAATCTTGTTTCGATTAAATGCCTTCGCTACGAGAGAGCGTAATCGAGTGTGCTTGGGCGGTTCGCTATCTAAAATTGAATCTGAGTGAAGCCAATTAAATGTCTCCCATTCAAAATCTGGTTTCTTGTCAATAAAGATTCGCCCTAATGACTTGTTTCTAAAAACATCATTAGCATCACTATGCCGAGCGGCCAAAAAGAGCTGCATAGCATCGTGCCAAACTGGTTTGCCGATATCTCGAAGTTCTTTTAACTGTTCATATGGATCAGCAACAAAAGTGGGATTATTAAAATCAATCATCACTCAGTAGAAATTTTCGTATAGCCTGGTTTGATGACGCCATCAATAATCTTTAAGCGCTCTGGGTAAGGAATGAATGCACTCTTCATGGCATTAATTGTTACTCGCTGCAGTTCAGCAAAATCCCAACCAAAAGCTTTAACTGCCTCTTCCATCTCAAATGACATTGATGTCTGGCTCATTAGGCGATTATCAGTATTGATGGTGACTCTAAAACGCAGGCGGGCTAGAGCTCCAATTGGGTGCTCGGCATAACTCTTGGCAGCACCAGTTTGCAGATTAGAAGTTGGGCAGAGCTCTAATGGAATTCGACGATCACGAACATATGAAGCAAGTTGGCCCAACTTTGGTTCTGATCCAGAGAAATCAATGTCATCAATAATGCGAACACCGTGGCCTAAACGTTCTGCCCCGCATAATTGAATAGCTTCCCAAATAGAGGGCAACCCATAAGCCTCACCAGCATGAATCGTGAAATGTGCGTCTTCTTTACGCAAATAATCAAAAGTATCTTTCTGATCACTTGGCGGAAATCCATCTTCAGGTCCAGCAATATCAAAACCAACTACGCCTTGATGACGATACTTAACGACGAGTTCGGCAACTTCTTGGGAAAGTTTATTCTGACGCATGCCGCATAATAGTGAGAAGACTTTAATCTCATAACCTTCGGCTTTAGCTTCTGCCATCCCTTGCTTATAACCTTCAAGAGTAGCTTCGACTACATCGGCCATTGAAAGACCCTTTTCGGTAAAGAGTTCAGGAGCTCCACGAACTTCAGCGTAGACAACTCCATCGCGTGCAAGATCTAGTGCACATTCGCGTGCTACTCGGATAATGTCTTCACGGCGCTGCATAACGGCGATAGTGTGAGAAAAAGTCTCTAAGTATCTAACTAATGATCCAGAATCACATGATTCACGGAACCAGATCGCAAGTTCTGCTGCATCATGAGTAGGTAGAGCGGTATAACCAATTTCGCCAGCAATATCAATAATAGTTTGTGGGCGTAATCCACCATCCAAGTGATCGTGCAATAAAACTTTTGGGACGCGTTTAATCTGTGCGGGTGATGGCGTACTTGTAAGGCTCAACGTATGGCTCTCAATCAGTAATTCGTTCGAGTACAAGTGGCAATCTATCTATTTTTGCATCCTTTGGTAAATCGCCAATTGTCACTGAGTTAGTTAAAGATTCTTGCGCGCGAGCAAATGCTGCCGGTGTATCAGTATGCAATGTATAAAGTGGGGCTCCGGCAGCAATGAGATCGCCTGGTTTGGCGTGAATTTCGATCCCAGCACCGGCTTGAACGGCTTCTCCTTGGCGCGAGCGGCCCGCACCTAATCGCCATGCTGCCAATCCTACTTTCATTGCATCCATAGAAAGAATAGTTCCACTTGATTGGGCAGTAACTGTCAGATTCTCTTGTGCTGTTGGAAGTTTTGCGTCGGGGTCTCCGCCTTGCGCACTAATCATTTGGCGCCAGACATCCATAGCTTTACCGTTTTTCAACATATCCGCTGGATCAATATTTGTAATACCAACTATTTCTAGCATTTCGCGCGCAAGTAAAACAGTGAGCTCAACAATGTCTGCGGGTCCACCACCTGCTAAAACTTCTACAGATTCTCGAACTTCAAGGGCATTTCCTGCAGTCAGACCTAATGGGATATCCATTGCTGTAACAAGAGCAATTGTCTTTACCCCAGCACGCTTACCGAGTCCGACCATGACATGCGCTAACTCTGTAGCTTTTTGCGGGTCACTCATAAAAGCACCCCCACCAGTTTTAACATCTAATACCAATGCGCTAGTTCCTTCAGCAATTTTTTTACTCATAATTGACGATGCAATTAGTGGAATTGCCTCAACTGTTGCCGTGACATCTCGCAATGCATAGAGTTTTTTATCTGCCGGTGCTAAACCGGCCCCAGCTGCACAAATGACTGCGCCACAATCCTGCAAAACTTTAAGCATCTCTTCGTTTGATAAGGCTGCGCGCCAACCTGGAATTGATTCCAACTTATCTAAAGTTCCGCCGGTATGGCCGAGTCCTCGACCAGATAATTGCGGTACCGCCGCACCACATGCTGCAACAAGTGGAGCTAGGGGCAAAGTAATTTTGTCGCCAACTCCTCCGGTTGAATGCTTATCAACTGTTGGTCGAGACAGTGCTGACCAACTCATGCGTTCGCCACTGTTGATCATTGCATCGGTCCACCGTGATATTTCACGAGATTCCATGCCATTGAGTAAAATCGCCATTAATAATGCAGACATCTGTTCATCGGCAACTGCTCCGCGTGTGTATGCCTCAATTACCCAATCAATTTGTGGGTCTGTTAACGAATGTCGGTCTCGTTTTGCAGCAATGATTTCAGCTGCGGAAAATGCCTCAAACTGCGACATTTAACGCTCGTTGCGGTCTAAATCATCAGGACCAAAAGCCCATGGCAACATAGCAGCCATAGTCTGCGGCCCATCATCGGTCATCAATAGCGCATTGGATCCACCGTGCTCAAATAACAACTGGCGACATCGTCCACATGGTGCCAAATGATTTCCCTGCCCATCAACACAAGAGATTGCAACTAATCGTCCACCGCCGGTGGCAATCAGATTTGAAACTAAACCACACTCTGCACAAAGACCTAAGCCATAGCTCGCATTTTCAACATTGCAACCAGAAACGATTCGACCGTCATTTACTAAAGCTGCAACCCCAACAGGAAATTTTGAATATGGTGCATAAGCTGTTTTCATGGCAGCTACCGCTGCGGTATGCAATGCATCCCAATCAATTATTGTCATCGCAATCCACCGCGGCGATATGGGATTCCATCTGCTGCCGGCATACGCAGGCGTTGTGAAGCCAATGACATGATGAGCAAAGTAGCAATATATGGGGTCATAGTTACTAGCTGCCCTGGAAGTTCCTTAACTGCCATGAAGTACCACAGTGATAAACCAGCAAATGCGAAAGTGAGTGCAGCTTTAACAATCTTTCCCTTACGGATATCCCGAATAATAAGTACGGCTAAGACAACAACAATCAGAAGAATTAATGCATGCACTGACGCTGAATCACGAAGTTGGAGAGCATCGGCAAAACCAAATAAACCAGCACCCATCAAAATTCCGCCTGGGCGGTAATTTCCAAAGAGTAAAGCGGCAAGACCAATGTATCCACGGCCAGCGATCTGGTTTTCTTGGTAGTGATTTGCAGCAACAATTGCCAAGAAACCCCCACCTAGACCAGCAAGACCGCCAGAGATTAATACGCCTGCGTACTTCATTGCATAAACATTGACACCTAAAGATTCAGCAGCAATTGGCGCTTCACCAGCACTACGAAGTCGCAAACCAAATGCGGTCTTCCATAAAACAAAGAGTGATAGAGGCACCATTGCGATTGCAAGTACAGTCACATAAGAAAGATCGCCTGTAATTCCTCGAAGGATGGAAGCTAGATCGGATATGAAAAACCAGTGTTTTTCAGCTAAAGAGTTCAATAAATCAGGGCTCTTCCAACCAAAGTAGTCGCCACCAGAAAGTACCGGGAGAGAGTTTGTACCAATTGAGTCCACATCAGGAGATTGAGAAGGACCTTTCCATGCTCCGCTCTTGTAAAGAATTGTAGAAAGGTATCGAACAAGTCCCATAGCAATAATATTTATAGCAACACCAGAAACAACATGATCAACACCAAAAGTAATTGTGGCAATTGCATGTACAAGTGCGCCTACTGCACCAAAGATTATGGCCGCAAGTAAACCTAACCAAGGGCCATGTTTATATCCAATCATTCCCCCAGCCCAAGCACCCATAACCATCATGCCTTCAAGGCCAATGTTTACAACGCCTGAGCGTTCAGAGAAGAGTCCCCCAAGTCCAGCTAAAACAATTGGCACTGATAAAAGCAAAGCTGCAGATGCAGTACCAACACTTGTTAAATCGCTCGCACCAGTTATCTGACGAATCACTGCAAGCACAAAAACTAAAATGGTGGCATAGCGCAAGAACTTCAAGGCCTTAATTTTCATTCAGCTACCGCCTTTGCTAGCTCTTTACTTTGCAGCGTTATCTTGTATCTGCGCACAACTTCATATGCAATTACAGATGAAAGAAGAATTGAACCTTGCATGATCACATACGTCTCTGGTGCAATATCAATGAGCTCTAATGAGCGGGAACTTACTTCAAGGAAACCAAAGAGCATTGCACTGATGCCCATTCCGACTGGATTATTGCGACCCAATAGAGCTACTGCGATTGCCGAAAATCCGATTCCAGTGCGAAATCCCATATTGAATGCATGCGTTTCACCTAAAACTGCGGGTAGTCCGGCAAGACCAGCAACGGCACCAGAAAGCGCCATGGCAACAAAAACCATTCGCTTTGAATTAACACCACTGAATCTAGCTGCAATCGGATTTGATCCTGATGCCCGCAGTTCAAAACCAAAACGCGTACGGTTAATAACAAACCAAAAAACGAAACCTAGAGCAATTGCAAAAATTAACATTCCATAAACGCCGCCGCCGGGTTGATTTTCCACACCGAATTTATTCAATAAAGGCATTAAATCCGGGAACTGGCCTGATTTAGGCAGAGTCTTTGTAGACATGTTATTTGAATTCGTCGTGCGATCTACAAAGTAATTAGCGAGTAAATATGATGAAAGTCCACCAGCTAAAGAGTTGAGCATAATTGTTGAAATTACTTCACTTACTCCACGCTTAACTTTTAAATATCCAGCAATTGCCGCCCAGAGCCCACCAATAGTCATTGCAATAACCATGATTGCAATAATGTGTAGAACTGGTGGAAGAATAAATTTTGCTCCTAAGTAAGCACCAAAGATTGCACCAAGACGAAGTTGACCTTCAACACCGATGTTAAATAAGCCAGCTCGAAATGTGATGGCGATTGCTAGTGCAGCAATGTAATAAGGAGTCGCGGTATTGAGCATCTGCATTAAGGAGCTAGATGTAGTGCCGAAGTCCCACATGGTTTTGTAGGCATCAAATGGGGACTTATGTGACGCAAGAACTGCTAGTGAAGAAATAGTTATTGATACAACTGCTGCGGCTAGAGGAGCAGCAATTGCAAGTGCAATAGTAGAAAACTTTAGTTTTTTCATGCTGCACCTGTCATAGCCGAACCTAATTGATCGGGAGTCGTTTTGGCTGGATCTAGTTCGGCAGTTATGACTCCGCGCAACATCACCAATAAGCGATCAGACATACCAATGAGCTCTTCTAGATCGGCAGAGATAAGGACAATAGCCATACCTTTTTCGCGCGCCCGCCGAAGCTCTTCCCAAATTGCACCTTGTGCTCCAACATCAACGCCACGCGTTGGATGTGAGGCAACTAAAAGTGAAGGCGCCTTGCTCATTTCACGTCCAACGATAAATTTCTGTTGATTTCCACCAGATAACGCTGCGGCCAAAGTTTGTGGACCTGGGGCACGAACATCAAACTCTTCCATGATTGATTTGGTGTCAGTCATAATTGTTTTCATATCAAGAACAAAACCATTCATTACTGGCTTTCCGCGCTGATGTCCCAAAATTCTGTTTTCCCATAATGGAGATTCCATCATCATTGCTTGACGTTGGCGATCTTCTGGAATCAAACCGATACCTAAATCGCGTCGATGAGCTACGGATAAATCGTTGATATTTGCCCCTGAAAATTCAATCTCGCCTGTGTAATCACGCAAGCCCATGATTGCTTCTACTAGTTCGGCCTGACCATTGCCTTCAACGCCAGCAATACCGACTACTTCTCCGGCATGTAAATTGAATGTGACATGTGAGATTAGATCGCGGCTACCTGATTTAGTAGAGATAGAAACATCTTTAAGCGCCAAAGTAATCTCTGGTCTGCGAGTATCTCCATGTGTGGATGGTTGAGGCAGTTCACTGCCCACCATAAGTTCGGCTAACTGACGAGCAGTTACATCTTTTGATTTAACTTCTGCAACTGTTGATCCCGCACGAACGACTGTTACGTCATCGGCAACGCGCAAAACTTCATCTAGTTTGTGTGAAATAAAAATAATAGCCATACCTTGTGCGCGCAAACCTTTGAGTGCATTAAAGAGATCGTCTACCTCTTGAGGAACAAGCACTGCAGTTGGCTCATCAAAAATCAAAATTCGAGCACCACGATATAAAACCTTTAAAATCTCAACCCTCTGGCGTTGGCCTACGCCTAATTCTTCAACTAAAACATCTGGGTCAATTTCAAGACCATATTGGGCTGCCATCTCCACAACCTTTGTGCGTGCAGCAGCAAAATCAATTGTTATTCCATGCTGTGGTTCTGAACCTAAAATTACATTTTCCAATACGGTGAAATTATCGGCCAACATAAAATGCTGGTGAACCATTCCAATGCTGGCTTCAATAGCATCATTTGGATTTTTAAAATGAACCGTTGTGCCATTCACTAAAATTTCGCCACTATCTGGGCGTTGCATTCCATACAAAATCTTCATCACTGTAGATTTTCCAGCACCGTTTTCGCCTACTAAGGCGTGGACCGTTCCAGTTTCAACGCTCATAGAAACATCTTTGTTGGCGATGACTCCTGGGAAGCGTTTAGAGATGTGTCGCAGTTCTACAGCTACTGACACTTAATTGACTCTCCTTTGAGTTGATGAATAAAAAACATTTGGCCCAACAAGGAGATTTAACTCCAATGTTGGGCCAAATGCCACTTTTTACTGTGTGATTATGGCTTTGTTGGAACTACGATCTTTCCAGCCTTAATCGCTGCTGCAGCCTTATCGATTGCAGCCTTGTACTTAGTGATGTAACCGCCAGAGTATGAAACGCCAACGCCATCAAGTGCTAGGTCATAGTGACGACCGTAGATACCAGCCTTGGCATCTAGAACGTCGTTAACAGATGAACCAGCAACTGAAGTTGCGATTACGTCATAAACAGCACGGTCAACGCGCTTGACCATTGATGTAAGCATGTTCTTCTTCTCAGCTGCTGAAGCTGTGAGGTACTGATCAGAGTCAACTCCGATAGTCCAAACCTTCATACCAGCCTTTGCTGCATCAGTTGCAGCTGCGAAGTTACCCGCACCTGAACCACCAGCAGCTGAATAAATAACATCTGTGCCCTTATCGATCATTCCCTTAGCAATAACCTTTGCCTTAGCTGGGTCATTGAAGCCAGAGAAATCTGGGAACTCGGTTACGTACTTAACATCAACTGAAGCCTTCTTGTTTGTTGCCTTAACACCAGCAACGAATCCTGCTTCAAACTTCTGTAGTAGTGGAATACGTACTCCACCGATGTAACCGATCTTTCCTGACTTTGTTGCAAGTGCTGCAGCAACGCCAGCAAGGTATGAACCTTGTTCTTCAGCGAATACAAG
>CANFUR010000004.1 GCA_947450175.1 Actinomycetota bacterium
AGAACTGTCATTTCAGGAGCTGTTAAGCCCATCAATTGAGTTCTATCAAGAAGTAGTTCTTCAGGTGATACGGCGTAATCTTTCTTTACCCAATTTCGGAATCCATCATGAATTGGTTCAAGAACCGCGTAACTTGCGACATCAGTTTGATCCTGTGTTGCATCACCGCGACCTGGTGCAAATGGAACTGAAATTTTTACTCCAGCAGCGGTAGCGGCTTTTTCGACTCCAATATTTCCTGCCAGAACAATGACATCTGCGATGCTTGCGCCAGTTTCCTTAGCTATTGGTTCTAGTGCAGCAAGAACCTTATTCAAACGTGCAGGTTCATTGCCTTCCCAGTTGCGAGCAGGTTCCAAACGGATTCGCGATCCATTTGCTCCACCGCGAAGGTCTGATCCACGGAATGTTCGTGCACTGTCCCAAGCTGTTGAGACCAACTCTGAAACAGATAACCCTGTGGCTTCAATCTTTGTTTTTACTGCAGGCACATCATAAGAAGTTGTACCTGCAGGAATCGGATCCTGCCAAATCAATTCTTCGGTTGGAACATCTGGTCCGATATAGCGAACCTTAGGACCCATATCGCGGTGCGTTAATTTAAACCAAGCGCGTGCGAATGCATCATCTAATTTTGCAGGTTCTGCATGAAACTTCTTTGAGATTTCTAAATAAATAGGATCAATGATCATCGCCATGTCCGCATCGGTCATCATGGGGTTGTAACGTATTGAAGAATCTTCAACATCTACTGGCTTATCTGCTTCAACAATATTTGTTGGCTCCCACTGATGTGCTCCCGCTGGAGACTTTACAAGTGCCCACTCATGCTTAAAGAGCATCTCGAAGTAACCGGCATCCCATTTAGTTGGCTCTGTTGTCCAAGCACCTTCAAGACCGCTGGTTACAGTGTCGCGACCTACTCCACGCTTTGTATGGTTGATCCAACCCAAAGCTTGCTCAGAAATATCTGCAGCCTCTGGCGCCGGCCCTAGCAATGAAGCATCTCCATTTCCGTGAGCCTTACCAACTGTGTGTCCGCCTGCCGTTAATGCAACGGTTTCTTCATCATTCATTGCCATGCGCGCAAATGTTTCGCGGACATGTTGAGCTGTCAGTAGTGGATTTGAAACTCCATTAATGCCTTCAGGGTTAACATAAATTAATCCCATCTGAACCGCAGCTAGTGGATTTTCTAATGAACTAGCATCAGTGGTATCTGCATATCGCTCATCACTTAGCTTCATAAGCTCAGATTCAGATCCCCAGTAGATATCTTTTTCTGGATGCCAAACATCTTCGCGCCCAAAAGCAAAACCAAATGTCTTGAGCCCCATGCTTTCATAGGCGATAGTTCCAGCAAGAATAAATAAATCGGCCCAACTGAGTTTGTTTCCATACTTTTGCTTAATGGGCCATAACAAACGGCGTGCTTTATCTAGATTGCCGTTATCTGGCCATGAATTAAGTGGAGCAAATCTAAAACTTCCAGTACCTGCGCCTCCACGACCATCGGCAACACGATATGTACCAGCTGAGTGCCATGCCATACGAATCATTAACCCGCCGTAATGTCCCCAATCAGCAGGCCACCATTCTTGTGTTTGGGTCATGAATTGATACAGATCGCTTTTTAGTGAAGCAAAATCTAAAGTTTTAACTTCTTTGCGATAATCAAAATCCTCGCCCATCGGATTCGTCTTGCGATCATGTTGATGGAGAATCTCTAATTTCAGGGTATTGGGCCACAAAGATGTGTTTGACTCGCTAACTTGAGTGTTTGCTCCGTGTGCTACTGGGCACTTTGCGTCCATGGTTCCCCCTGTTTATCGCTTTCAATTGTGCTTAGTATGGACGGAGCGGTAGCGGCTCGCAAATTATGAGAGATAGGCTGAGTTCATGAGCAGAACAATGAAAAAGTGGACCGCTCGTGATGTCAAAGAATGCATCATTATTCCGAGCGATTTAGATCATAAATATTCGCGCGGAGTTATTGGTGTTATTACAGGTTCTGCGCAATATCCGGGTGCTGCAGTTCTAACAACGTCTGCAGCTGCAGCTACTGGTATCGGAATGATTAGATTTCATAGTTCATCCGGATTAGCCCACCTTGTTTTACATTCCACTCCTTCCTGCGTTGTTGCGCCCGGAAAAGTATCGGCATGGCTCATAGGTTCTGGAATATCTTCTAAGAAATATTCAGATGTGACCACGTTGCTACGTCACCGATGGTTTGCATTGGCAAGAAAACAAACCGTGCCGACAGTTCTTGATGCCGGTGCGCTTTATTTTGCTGGTTCATTGGAACAACCAACCTTGATTACACCTCACTGCGGGGAACTCTCTGCACTTTTAAAGGCTCGCGGTTTCCCGGTATCGGCTGAGGCAATTGAAGGAGATCCCAAGAAGTGGGTGACTAACGCAGCTCAGACTCTGGGCGTAACCGTTTTGCTTAAAGGTTCAGTGACATATGTAGCTAATGACAATGTACTCATTGAACTACCGAAGGCAACTCCTTGGCTTGCAACTGCAGGTAGCGGCGATGTACTTGCGGGGATAATTGGTGCTTTAGTTGCAACTAATTCAATTGAAATTCTTAATGATTACAATCGGTTGGCCGAAGTAGCAGCTACGGGCGCATACATACATGCACAGGCTGCATTAAATGCGTCTAGGGGAGGCCCTATATCTGCGGAAATGATAATCGAACACATATCTGGAGCCATCTCTCAATTAATAAAGTAATTTCCTAGCAGTGGAGTAATAATTTACTTCAGGTTTAACCTTAAAGACATGAAAGAGCGCGTATTGGTAATCATCGATGATGCTTTTGAAATGTCCACATTGGTATCGGCTTTACGTTTACATGAAATAGATGTAATCGGTGAAGCTAAGAGCGAATCACTGGCACTTAATTTGTTGAGGCGGTTGCAACCTGATGTGGTCTTACTTGATATGAGAATTGCTGGGATTTCTGCCGTAAAAATTGCGGTAAATATGCGCAAAGAAAATCCAAACATTGGTCTTGTAATTCTCAAAGATTGTTCAGATCTGCGTCTCGTCGGTGAATCTAATGATGATGTTCCTGCCGGAACGAAGATTTTGCTAAAAAAATCTATAGTCGATTTTACTGTCTTATGTAACGCGATTGCAGAATCACGAATTGCTGGCAAAGAAAAACATAAAGTTGCCTGGATCAATGGCAATATGTCAGTTCAGGAAAAAGGAATCCTTTCTCTTATGGCGAATTTAACAAATACACAAGTTGAAGTGCTGCGCCTAGTTGCAGATGGTTTGACCAATGCCCAGATAGGTCGTACACGCTACGTCAGTGAAAAGTCTGTGGAACAAGTGATTTCACGAGTTGCCCAAGAGTTAAATGTGCAACCAGATCGCAATATGAATATGCGCGTTCAGTTAGTCGGCGAGTATTACCGTTGGTTAGGCGCGCCTCACCACTAATTATACTGTTCAACTCGGTAATGTTAACCGTTATGGAGCTGCAAGATATTCGTAACAGATGGAACGAAGTCCTTGATGCAGTCCTTGAAGTTGACCGAGTCTCATGGCTTTCTTTTTTTGATGCCCGATTAGCTGAATTCGATGGAAAAACTCTTACTTTAGATTTTTCTGATGCCCGTAAACTTTCAAACTCTCATGAATTCTCAGACGTTCGCATAAAGCAACATGAGATTTTGATTGACGTAATATCGAAAATATTTGGCATCAATATCTCGATTGCTGAACTATGAGATTTCGTGCTACCGCAACTGCTTTTGCTTTAGCGGCACTTGTGATTGGCATCCCTCAAGCTATGGCTACAACTACGTCGCTGACTATGTCGGTGCGCCAGACCCCTTCAGCCTCTGAATCAATCGTAACTTTTTACGGAACTATCAAGCCCGCCAAATCAGGGTTGAGTGTGAAAATTCAAACTAACTCCGCGGGAGTTTGGAAAAAAACGAAACTTGTAGCAAAAACTAGTAAAGCTGGAACATGGAAAACCACCGCCGTGGCAACCTCTTTCGATATTCCCATTAAGTATCGCGCACAGGTTAATGTGCGAGGCAAAATCACTTACTCACCTATTCGAACAATCACCATTAAGAACGTGCCTGAAATTTCAACTGCCGATCCATCAATGGTTATTGACCAGTTAGGCCCAGGTGGGCGAATTCATGGCGCTGATATCAGTAGGTGGCAACACCCAAATGACAAACAGATTGATTTTGCTAAAGCGTACGAGTCTGGACTTAGATTCGTCATGATTAAGGCATCTGATACTCGCGATGATGCCGATGCGCAGTCTCTTAAATATTTAGTTATGGATCATTCCGCCGCGCAGGCTGCGGGTTTGTATACCGGCTTTTATCACTATGCGATATTGCCTGACGTAACTGATCGCGATGCAGTTATTCGAGATGCAACTGCTCAGGCACAAAAGGCTATTTGGCGTTTAGCTTCACTGGGTGGCTATTCCGAGAGAGATCTTCCCTACGCCCTTGATCTTGAAAATAAATGTGTCCGACTATCAACTTCTGGTGCTTGTCAACAATATGCCACGCGCGCAAATGTAACTTTGTGGGCAGAAACTTTCTTAGGGCTTTTGAAAGTTAAAACTGGAAAAACTCCAATTTTGTATTCATTTTCAAATTTCCTTGAAAGTTCTATGGATAAAAGTGCAATTCTCGCCCAATATCCATTGTGGCTGGCTCAATATGCAATCGATCCATTTAATCCAATTAATTCCCCCGGATTAAAAGCTGGCGGTTGCTACGTGCATTCATGGACGGGTTCCAACTGCGATTCTCAATGGACTGTATGGCAGTACACATCATGCGGAATCGCACCAAAATATGGTGTTCCTGGAACTCGATTAGACCTTAATATTTTCAGAGGCACAGCTGGAGACTTCTTAAACTTAGCTAAAGGAAGTTGGATCCCATCAACTCTAGATTTAATGCCAAATAATGAACCAACACAAATGGTAATAAACGCACAATCTGCCAGCACAACTAACAAATTGGTCACATTCAAAGCCACGGTTGTGCGACCAGATTCAACTCCTGTTGTAACAGGTGCAATTAAATTTGTTTTTGATCCGGCCACGATTCCTGCAATCAAGCCTGTGCAAACAGTTTTACGTGCAACAAGCGGTGAATGGACCCTTGCAATTAAAGGTATCCCTGCTGGAACATATCTTGGAAAAGTTGTTTATACAGATGTTTCTCAAACACATGCGCAGAGTTTTCAATCAACTAGCTTCACCGTGACACAAGGTCCGACACCATCACCAACACCGACAGCAACAATAAAACCAACGCCTAAACCTTCAGTAGATGGATGCGCTAATCAGATTAAGAATTAATAGCTTCGTGTTCTTCTAAGAGTTGATCCAACGCTTCTAGTTCACGATCTACAAGCTCTTCATAAGCAGTTACTGAAGCTTTACGTTCTTTAACGCTCCAACCAAGAACCGGGGCGATAATTGCTGCAATCTCATCGGCTAAATGCACACCGTGATCTTGGGCTTCAAAAGCTATACGTGTACGACGTGAAATAACATCATCAACAGTACGTGCGCCTTCGTGGCTGGCTGCATATTGAATTTCAGCTTTTATATAGAGCAAATCAGGGTCAATCTTTACTGCCAACTTTGGATTTTCATCTATAAGTTCAAGAAGTTCACTAATCATTGATCCATAACGGTTAAGCAAATGCGTAATTGTTTCTGCATCAAGGCCACTGGTCTGGCTCAAACGCTCAACTTGCTGCTCCAAAGCAAAATAGCCATCGGCGCCAACTAAAGGAAGTTTTTCGGTCACTGATTCTGGCTTAATAGCGCGAAGTTCAATGACCGCGCGATCAATTACATCTTTAGCCATGACACGGTAAGTCGTGTATTTACCGCCAGCGATACTGACAAAACCTGCAGCTGGTCTATCAACGGTATGTTCGCGAGAAAGTTTTGTTGTTGCTGAATTCTTATTATTTGCCACTAATGGGCGCAGTCCTGCATAGACTCCAATAATTTCTTCAACTTTAAGTTTTGGAGACAAAACACGGTTTGCTTGATCCAAGATGTATTGAACATCTTCTCGGCTTGCAAATGGTTCTGCTCGATCACCCGTATACGGTGTATCGGTTGTTCCCACAATCCATTTGTCTCCCCACGGAATTAAGAATAAAACAGAGACTGGGGTTTTTAGAATGATTCCAGCATTTGATTTAATTGCAGAACCTGGAAGAACGATGTGTACGCCCTTACTCATTGTTACGCCGTATCCTGGCTTTAGGTCAAACTTAGCGTGAAGTTCATCGCTCCAAATTCCCGCGCACATTACGGTTGCAGTTGCGGTGATGTTGATAGTTTTTCCAGAAACTAAATTTTTAGCTTTAACACCAACTACACGTTTACCTTCACGAATTAATGATTCGGCACTTACTCGTGTTGCGATAACTGCTCCATGCCTTGCTGCAGTGCGCACGATAGTCATTGTGTGGCGAGCATCATCGACTTGTGCATCAAAGTACTTAATTGCACCTGTAATGAGATCTGGACGAAGTGAAGGTGCAATTTCATGGATCTGCTTCTGACCAATGTGTTTATGCCACGGCAATGCGCGTTGAAAACCACGCAAGGCATCATAAAGTGCAAGACCTGCGCCAACGTATGTACGTTCTTTAAATTTTTCAGTTAGCGGAAATAAGAAACCTACTGGCTTTACTAAATGTGGCGAAAGCGATGAGACCATTAATTCGCGCTCATGCAACGCCTCGCGTACTAATTTGAAATCGTACTGTTCTAGGTAGCGAAGTCCGCCGTGAATAAGTTTGCTAGATCGAGATGATGTTCCAGCTGCTAAATCTTGAGATTCAATTAACGCTACTTTGAGTCCGCGTGATGCAGCATCTAAGGCTGCTCCTGCTCCTGTGACTCCCCCGCCAATAACTAAGACATCAAAAGATTCACTCGATAATTGAGAAATGGCGGCTTCACGCTGGTCAGGTCCGAGCTGTGAGCGGAACATAATCGTTGATTCTCCATTGCATCTGGGTAGAGTAAGCCTAACTTAATTGTGAAAGGTTTTCACTACGTGAGATATGTCGGCAGTTTGGATCAGGGAACTTCAAGCACCCGTTTTATGATTTTTGATCATGCTGGCAAAGTTGTAGGACAACACCAACTCGAACACCGACAGATTCTGCTCAAGGCAGGCTGGGTTGAGCATGACGCCAGTGAAATTTGGGAGCGAGTTCAAGAAGTCATTGCTGCAGCACTCAAGCAAGCCAATATTTTGGGTTCAGATTTAGCTGCAATCGGAATCACTAATCAACGCGAAACAACACTTATCTGGGATAAAAAAACAGGTGCGCCGCTAGCCAATGCAATCGTGTGGCAAGACACCCGCACTGTTGATTTTCTAGAAACTTTGAGCCCATCCCAAAAGGAAACAATTCAATTCAAAACTGGTCTTACTATCGCACCTTATTTTTCGGCAAGTAAAATGCATTGGTTGCTCAATAATGTCACGGGTGCAAAGAGTGAAAATGCAATCCTGGGAACTATTGATTCATGGTTACTGTGGAATTTATCTGGCGGGGTGCAAGGCGGTGTTCACTTAACTGATGTTACAAATGCCAGCCGTACATTGTTAATGAACCTTGAGACACTTGACTGGGACGATGAGTTACTGGAAATTTTTGGTGTTTCGCGCTCAATGCTTCCAACAATTAAATCATCATCAGAAACTTACGCATTAACAAATCCTCACGGACCTTTTGGTACTGCCGTTCCAATTGCGGGAATTTTAGGTGACCAGCAAGCAGCAATGGTGGGCCAAGTATGCTTTGATCGTGGAGAATCCAAGACAACATATGGAACAGGTAACTTTGCTTTACTCAACACTGGTACCGACATTGTTCGATCAAAAAATGGTTTACTGACTACAGTTTGTTTTAAGTTTGGTGATCAACCAGCCAAATACGCCCTTGAGGGTTCGGTTGCTGTTACCGGTTCTGCGATCCAGTGGCTACGCGATCAACTTGGAATTATTAACAACGCAGCCGAGACGGAAAATCTTGCCTCCTCTGTCTCTGATACAGCCGGCGTTTATTTTGTTCCAGCATTTTCTGGGTTATTTGCCCCTTACTGGCGAAGTGATGCGCGCGGAGCAATTGTTGGTTTAACTCGTGCGGCAACTAAAGCCCACTTAGCGCGGGCGGCCTTGGAAGCCATCTGTTATCAAACACGTGATGTTATGGATGCCATGGTTGCCGATAGTGGGGTACCTATGTTTGAAATGCGTGTTGACGGTGGAATTACAGCTAACTCGTTGTGTATGCAGATGCAGGCAGACATCATGGGAATCGATATCACTCGGCCATTAATTGGAGAAACGACTGCACTTGGCGCGGCATATGCCGCAGGTCTTGCCGTTAGTTTCTGGAGTTCACAAGATGAAGTTAAAAAACAGTGGCAGCAATCGCGCAGATGGTCGCCCACCTCAACAAGAGAAGTTCGAGAATCCGGCTATAAGCAGTGGAAAAAAGCTGTAGAGCGCACGTTAAATTGGATTGATTAAAGCTTAATAATTTCGATTAGAAATGCGTTAGCTGGTGCAAGTATCGGCGCAGTAACACCAATTGTTGCAAGTGCAGAACCTGACATTGTGATTCCCTGCATCCATTCTGGTGGAGAAATTAACATGAAACGTGGCTTCCCAGCTGGATAAACCGCTTTCACTGAATATGTAGAAGTTGCATCAAGGCCCGGAAACTTTAGTGCGGCAGGATGAATCGCCCCTGTTGGGGTTAATTGAACATAAGCAAAAATAAATTTCTTTGCATCTTTAGCGCTTACGCCATATAGATACCCATGCTCATCTGGATAATCAACACGAATTGATTTTCCACTGTGTAACAGTGCACGGTTTTCTTTGTAATAAGCAGCCCATGTAGCAAGGTGTTTTCTTTCATCTGGCGTAGCTTCAGTGATATTCCATTCAATTCCAGCATGACCAAAGAGTGCAGTTACTGCGCGCATTGATAGTTCCAAGGTACGACCAGTTTGATGGCCACGAGTTGGACCAATATGAGTTCCAAGTAGTTCTGGGGGAATAACTTGAGAAGTCCAACGCTGAATAGTTTGACGTTCTAACGCATCATTGTTATCGCTTGTCCAGAAACGATCAACATAATCAATGACGCCTAAATCAATGCGTGCACCACCTGATGCACATGATTCAATCTCTAAACCTGGGTGCAGCTTTTTGAGTTCAGCAAACAAACGGTAAATGGCCTGTGTTTGCCGACGTACTCCAGCATGACCTAGATGGCCTGCATCAACAAGGGTGCGGTTGTGATCCCATTTAATATAAACAATGTTGTGGGCTGATAGCACCGCCGATGTTTGTTCGAGCACATGGTTATATGCTCCTTCATGTCCAAGATCTAGAACTAATTGATGACGCCACAGCGGTGGGATTCGATCACCTTCATGCAAAATCCATTCTGGATGTGCGCGATATAAATCAGAATCAGGGTTAACCATTTCGCCTTCAAACCACAATCCAAACTCAATGCCCTTGCCATTAATGTATTCAATAATTGGCGTTAAACCATTGGGCCAAACTGCTGGATCAATTACCCAGTCCCCTAAACCAGCACGATCATTACGTCTGAAATGAAACCAACCATCATCTAAAACAACACGTTCAACGCCTACCTCGGCAGCAACATCTACTAGCGCCATAATTTTATTTTCATCGTGATCAAAGTAGAGCGCTTCCCACATATTTAACGTAAGTGGGCGAGGACGTTTTGGATGTGCATCGCGTGCACGCAGGTGTGAATGAAAAGCTGAACTAATACCATCAAGACCTTGGCTGGAATAAACGGCCACAAGTGCTGGTGCTTGATAGCTCTCTTGCGGGGCAAGAACTACTTCACCTGGAAGCAAAAGTTCACCTGCGCCAATTGATTGTTGCCCTTCAAATCCGCGTTCAACCAGATAATGTGAATTTCCGCTCCATGCGATGCTTGTTGCCCATGCAGAACCTGATTGAAAAGAAGTTTGGGCGGTTAATGCGATATCTGCAATTGAAAAATTATGTCCGCTCCGACCCTCGCGAGATTCACGAACCCATGTTCCAGTTTGAATATCGCGTCGTTGAGGTTGGCGCTCTTTTGACCAGCGGCCTGCAAAATCTAGAGTTTGTGTGGCCTCTTGTGGCAGTGGAAGCCAGTGGATAAATTCATTAACTACATAATCACTCTCGCCAATATTTTTTAATACCGCGCTTTGAGTAAGAACTCCGAAATTATCCAAATCAAAAATGATTGCTACTTCAAGTTCGGCATGGAAATCGCGTAGTGTCACGGCGCAATGATTATTGTGGTGATGAAAATCAGTAACTTCAAACTTAGTCGACCATGCGCTACCGTTGCGATGACCTGATAATGCTGGACGACCTAAGAAACCACGTGCACTTTCGCGCATTAAACCAGGAAACTGTGGTTCGTCCCACGAACTATTTGCAATCGAAGATCGACTCGCAGCTGCAATGTCATGGATTTCACCAAGAAGCGGGGCTCCCCAATGGCGAATAACTAGGGCCCCATTAACTACCTCAATAAGCAACGAGGAAGTTGGAGCGCTCAAAATCGCAGATTGCTTAGTCACAAAGGTAGAGTAACGACACTATGGAGCAGAGTAAAAAACTAAGCGCCGGCATCCTTCGTAATGATCGCCTGATGGCCGATGGCCGCACGATTCGCTACTACGACAGTGCTGGCCAAAGCCGTAACTCCACAGATGCACGCGCGGTTGAGGAACAACCAACTATTGGAGAACTTCGCTTAGATTCCTTAGTAAATGAGTGGATTGCAATGGCATCTCATCGACAAGGCCGAATCTTTTTGCCTCCTAAAGAGCTCTGCCCGCTGTGTCCAACAACTGGTGAGCTTTTAACTGAGATTCCTGAATCAGATTTTGAAGTAGTCGTTTTTGATAATCGCTCACCCTCACTTCGCCCTCCAGTTGGTGATTGGGCTTTGCCTGATCAAGTTGGTCCCGATACTGATTTAGGAACAGCTGCAGGAAAATGTGAGGTTATCTGCTTCACGGCAGAACATGGCAAAGCATTTAAAGATTTAACACTACAACGTGTTCGCACTTTGCTAGAAGCCTGGATCGATCGCACGATGGAACTCTCACAAGAAATTTTTATCGAACACATTGCACCCTTTGAAAACCGCGGAGAAGAAATTGGCGTAACCCTGACTCATCCACATGGTCAGATATATGCATACTCATTCATTCCACCACGAGTGGAAAAAATGCTAGCTGCGGCCAATAAGTACAAAGCCTCAACCGGAAAAGTTTTATTCGATGAAATTGTCGCCCGAGAAATCCGTGATGAGGAGCGCATAATCGCCCGAAATGATCGCTGGATAGCTTTTGTACCTTACGCCGCTCGATATCCATTTGAAATTCATGTGGCACCTCTTAACCCGGTTGCAGATTTAACT
Source organism: Actinomycetota bacterium (assembly GCA_947450175.1). Classification (GTDB taxonomy): domain Bacteria; phylum Actinomycetota; class Actinomycetes; order Nanopelagicales; family Nanopelagicaceae; genus Planktophila. The sequence goes on from CANFUR010000004.1 coordinate 11,533, forward strand.
GGGTTAAATGAACAAGACCGCGATGCATTCGCTCCGATTGCACTTGAAGTTATGAAACGCCTAGATGGAGTTTTTGGAATTGATATGGCATACATTGCTGCGTGGCATCAAGCCCCAGTTCGTGTTGGACGTGATGTGTTACGTCTGCATTGGCAGATTACTAGCGTGCGCCGCGCGCCAGGAAAATTAAAATATTTGGCTGGCTCAGAATCTGCGATGGGTGCATTCATTATGGATATGCGCCCAGAACAATCTGCAGCTCAACTTCGTGAAGTAGTTCTGTAATGCATGTTTTAGTAACAGGTGGCACTGGTTATATAGGTTCTACTGCGGTCGAAATTTTGCTAACTCAGGGATATCAGATATCGATTCTGGATGATTGCAGTACTGGGCACGCAGATACCGCACCTGCTGGTATTACTTTTATTCAAGGCTCATTGCTCAATGCTGGAGATCTTGCGCAAGCACTTGTTGGCGTGGATGCCGTCATGCACTTTGCCGGTAAATCCTTGGTAGGTGAATCTGTTGAAAAACCAGATCTTTACCATCGCGTCAACGTTGAAGGTTCACGGAATTTGCTCAATGAAATGCACAAGAGCGGAGTTACTAAACTAGTTTTTTCTTCCTCAGCTGCCACATATGGCGAACCTGAACAAGTCCCTATTCTAGAAAGTGCGCCTACAAAACCAACAAACCCATACGGTGCAACAAAGCTTGAGATTGATCAAATGATCACTGCCGAAGCTGCATCCCGTGGCATCGCAGCAGCATCATTGCGGTATTTCAATGTTGCCGGCGCCTATAAGTCATCTCGCGGTTGGTTAGCTGAGCGCCATAATCCTGAAACACATTTGATTCCAAATGTTTTGCGTAGCACTAAAGAAAATCCAGTAAAGATTTTTGGCACTGACTGGCCCACCTCAGATGGAACTTGCGTGCGCGACTACGTACATGTTGTTGATTTAATCGATGCTCACATTAAAGCCCTTGAATCATTGCAGCCGGGAAAACATGAGATTTACAACTTGGGCAGCGGTGATGGTTATTCTGTACGACAGGTCGTGAGTGCGGCATCAAAGGCTGCCGGTCATGAAATCCCAACTATTGACTCACCACGGCGAGCCGGAGATCCCGCGGTTTTAATCGCAGATATTAATAAAGCTAAAACAAAACTTCGGTGGATTCCCACTCGTGGAATTGAATCTATGGTTGCTGACACTTTGGCATCTTTTAGTTAGGCAATTTGATGTCAGATATAGATAAGAGATTTGCGCAAACCTTCGGCGCAGCCCCCGATATTATTGCTGCAGCCCCTGGCCGAGTTAACTTAATTGGTGAACACATCGATTACAGCGACGGCTTTGTTCTCCCTTTTGCCATTAAAGACCGCACCTTTGCGGCAGTAAGAATCCGCGATGACCGTAAAGTTCGCATAACATCTATGCAGCGACGTAACAAAATAGTCGAACATAACCTAGATGCGATAAAGCCAGGATTAAAGGGTGAATGGGAGCGATACCCCCTTAGCGTTATATGGGCTTTGGGCTTGCCACGCGGAATCGACATCATGATTGATGGGCATGTTCCACTGGGTGCCGGTTTATCTTCATCGGCTGCCTTGGAATGTTCAGTAGCGACAGCGCTTAATCATCTCTTCTCTCTTGGTTATTCCCTTGAAGAGTTAGCACGTCTGACGCAAAAAGGTGAAAATGAATACGTAGGTGTGCCATGCGGAATTATGGATCAATCAGTTTCACTAATGGCGCATGCAGGTTCTGCACTCTTGTTAGATTGTCGTGACTTATCAACTAGAAATATTGAATTTGATGTAGCTTCTAACGGGCTTGAGCTTTTAATTATTGACACTCAGGCACACCATTCATTAACCGATGGTGGGTATGCCGTGCGCCGAGCTTCATGTGAATCGGTAGTTGCGAAGTTGGGTATAGCTTCATTGCGTGAACTCACTGTTCCTGAACTCGAAGCTTCACGAAATTTATTGACAGATACAGAGTACATTCGTGCACGCCATGCAGTAACTGAGATGAAGCGAGTAATGGAAGCTGTCACAACCCTTGAAGCCAAGAATTTTGTGGCACTTGGTCAGTTGCTTAATCAATCACATGCTTCGCTGCGTGATGACTACAACGTATCTTGCCCAGAGTTAAATGCCGCATTTACTGGTGCAATTACAGCAGGCGCACTGGGTGCTCGAATGGTTGGTGGTGGTTTTGGTGGAAGTGCAATCGCACTAATTCATGCCGAACTAACTCAGAAAACTATTGTTAGTGTTGAAAAAGTATTCTCGGATAAAAAATTTAAAGCGCCTCGCTTTTTTACTTCACTACCAAGCCAAGGTGCCGAAGTTATACAACGGGGGTAATTGAAACTACTTCTACTCCGCCAATTGCGCCTAAGACATTAAGTAAATCAGTGGGATCACTTCCTGGGACTGCAACGGTTATGTCGTCATAACCACGTCCATCTTCAGATTTAATGACAACTAATCCACGAATATCTCCCCCAGCTGCACCAATTGCAGATGCAAGCAGGCCAAGTGCGCCAGGGCGATCTGGAAGTGATATCTGCAATCTGAATTGGGCCATGAGAAAAGAGTACCGCCTCTACATTTGACTCAAGTTATGCCTGGACTACCCAAGCACCTTTAACCGAAACTTTGATCTTGGCTAGCGGAGTTTGCGTAGGGCCATTTATCACTCGGGCAGATTTGAAAGGGTCATACTCTGCACCATGGCAAGGGCATTGCAAAGTCTTGCTCGCATTGGAGTAAGCAACTGTGCAGCCTTGGTGTGTGCAAATAGCTGAGTAAGCAAAGACTCCAGTTTTAGTTCTAAAGAGAACTGCAGGTGCTCCATTTGCAGCCGCAAAGTTAAAAGTTGATCCCACTTTAAGGGAGGCAAGCTTTACAATCTTTGTTCCAGCACTTGAAGCCGCGGAACTGTTTGTTGAGGGTGTTGCTCCTGCAAATATTTTTCCCGCACCAGCAAAAGCAACTGCTAAAACTCCGGTGATTCCAACTCGCAATACACCACGACGCTCTAAAGACATTTCAAATCCCTTTCGTTTCCCAGTTCCAACTATCAGTAACAAATACGACAACCACAACACTGCATATGCACTATCACTTGCTAAAAAATACGGTGAGGCATGAAAACTACTTGCCAGCCATAAACCTATCGACATTGAAAAGCCACCAAAAGCAGCTAGGCGTGGCGCAACCCATAAAAGTGTTGCTAAACCAATTGCAAACTCAGAAACCATTACGAATCCACCAACAAGAACTGCATGTTCAATCAGTTTGTTAAAAGCAAATCCAACTGGCGATTGCGTTGAATAGCCAGAGAGTTGAGTTCCAATATAACTAGGAGAACCAGAAGTAAGAAAACCTGGATCACTTGCCTTGTCCCAACCGGCATAAATCCACGTGATGCCAAGCCATAAGCGGATGACTCGAAATGCAGGGCTTTGATTGCGCCAAGAAGTGGTTGCTGTGCGCACGTAGTTTTGAATCATGTTCATAGAATTAATTATAAAGGCCGCGCCTGAGAAAAGGCCGAGTGAAAAGCTCCCTGACTTGGATTCGAACCAAGAACCTGTCGATTAACAGTCGACTGCTCTGCCGTTGAGCTATCAGGGATCAATAGAGCGCAAACTCTAGCGCACGCACAGGCCTTGTCTGAAATTGAGGGTTTTTAAAGGCTTCCCAGCGCCAAATCATGCAGATTTCGGCGGGCACTTTCAAGGGCCACTAGTTGGGCAAATGCTGCATTGTATTCAATTTCATTTTCAAGTGGATTGAGTCTTTGCAATGAAGATTTAAGTTCTGCTATGGAACGTGAAATTGCAACTTCGCGCAATCTAGCCACAATGCTTTCAACATAAGCCGGACTCGGTTTTCCATCTGCACGAATGGGTTCAACTGTTAACTCTGTGTACAACGTCTTAATTCTTTCATCAGCAATCATTTCAGCCGAAATCGTCGGCATGACATCAATCGTTTTGCGTAATTCTCGATACGCCGGGTGCGTGAATGCTCCTGGTTCGATGTCACTCCAGAGTGATCCAGTAAATAACTCTGCCTCTTGTAATCTGGCTTTTAATACTTCTCGCTCTAGAATTAGGCGAGCCTCATTTGGATCAGGTCGCCACGCATCGGCATCCTCAACAACTAAATCGTTGGTCTCTTGCGTTTTAGGTTGATTCTTCAATCCTTGTGCAACAGCTTTAGAGACTATCTCAACTTCAGTACCAAGCCATCCTGCCAGTAATCGTGTGTATTCGGGGCGAAGTGATTTATCGCGAATCTGAGCAACTAAAGGAGCCGCGGCATTGAGGGCATTAACTCGACCCTCGGCACTATCTAATTTGTGGTGTGCAAGTTCGGCTCGAATTGCAAATTCAAACAGCGGAACGCGTCGTGCGATTAAATCACGCAAAGCTAAATCGCCTTTTTCTTGACGAAGTTCACATGGATCTAGACCATCAGGTTCAACCGCTACAAAAGTTTGTGTGACAAATTTTTGATCCTCGCTAAATGCACGAAGTGCGGCCTTTTGTCCCGCAGCGTCTCCATCGAAAGTAAAGATTACTTCGCCTCTAAATGAATCATCATCCATGAGTAAACGACGCAGAATGCGAATATGGTCTGCGCCAAATGCAGTTCCGCACGTTGCAACTGCCGTTGTAATGCCGGCTAAATGGGCAGCCATGACATCGGTGTATCCCTCAACAATGACAGCCTGGCGCTTCTTTGCGATCTCTTTTTTAGCAACATCTAATCCGTAGAGGACTTGGCTCTTTTTATAGACCGGTGTTTCAGGAGTATTGAGGTACTTAGGACCTTGATCTTCTTCATCACTTGCTAACTTGCGACAACCAAAACCAACAACATCGCCAGAAATATCTTTTATCGGCCAGGTTAAGCGATTGCGGAATCTATCAATCGGCCCGCGTTGACCCATCTTTGAAAGTCCTGCGGTTTCAAGTTCATCGATGCTATATCCCTGGGCGCGTAAATGTTTTGTAAGTGCATCCCATTCATCCGGAGCAAATCCCACACCGAACTGCATGCATGCCGCTTTATCAAAACCTCTTTTAGTCAGTAAATCTCGCCCATGCGCAGCATCAGGTGATGTATTGAGTTGCTCTTGGTAAAACCTTGCAGCTTCAGTATTAGCAGCGATAAGTCGTGATCGTGCTCCCGCAGAAAATGCTGGAGTAGAAGCTCCACCTTCGTCATATCGCAATGTGTAACCCATGCGATCTGCAAGCCGTTCAATAGTTTCGGTAAAAGTAAGGTGATCGATTTTCATTAAGAAAGCGATGACATCTCCGCCGGTCTGGCAACCAAAGCAGTGAAAATATCCTTTGCTTGGTGTCACATGAAATGATGGAGATTTTTCATCATGAAAGGGGCACAGTCCTTTTTTAGCTCCACCGCCTGCATTCTTTAATTGAACGTATTCACCAACAATTTCATCGATAGGTGCGCGATCGCGGATGTATGCAACATCTTCATCGCGAATGCGTCCACTCATAAGCCCATCCTAACGAGAAGCCGACAAACGGGCATGTAAGGCATAAGCACCAGGGTCAGTCAGCGCTGCAACTTGATCGATAATTACGCGCATTCTCGCACTTTCATCAGCTGCTTCGGCCCACGCTTTGAGGAAAAAAGAATCTAAATCGATAGGTGCCTTGGCTCGCAACATTTCTACAAGTTCGTGCACAATTTTTTGCTGCTTGGCATATCGATCTTGTGAATTAGCGGCATTAATTAAGTAATGCCCAGCAATGGATTTTAAGAAATCTACTTCAATAAGTTGATCACGTGGAATTTCAAGATTTGCGCTGTACCCTGAAAGTGGACCATCGCCATGAACTTTGCGCGTCTCTAATTCGGCAGCTAAAACAAAGCGCCCAATTAACTGACTGGTTGAATCTTTCAATCGTGCCAGCGATCGGTGAGTTCCATCAAAATAATGTGGCCAAGCGGAAAGCGCGGATAAACGTTTGTGCGCATCGATTGCTTCTTGTTCAGATGCATCGCTGCCATAGTCTCGAACCATTACTGTATAGAGATCAGCAAAATCTGCATCAAAGCTTTTAACTGAGACTTGATTAGCAAAAATTGCATCTTCTAAATCATGAACTGAATACGCACAATCATCAGACCAATCCATAATTTGCGCTTCAATACATTTTTTATCAACTGGTGCTCCTTGGCGCATCCAATTAAAAACGTCTAGATCATCTTCATATACTCCAAATTTGCGGGGATTTTGTGAGCGCGACCATGGATACTTTGTTGCACCATCTAAAGAAGCACGGGTTAGGTTCAACCCAACACTTTTTCCTTGTGCATTTACGGTCTTTGCTTCAAGGCGAACGAGCAAGCGAAAGCTTTGTGCATTTCCTTCAAAGCCACCAAAATCTGATGCAATTGCAGCTAATGCTTCTTCACCATTGTGACCAAATGGCGGATGACCTAAATCATGGGCAAGACATGCAGTGTCTTGCAAATCAGGATCGGCACCTAGAGATTCACCAAGTTCGCGACCAATTTGTGCGCACTCAAGAGAGTGGGATAAACGTGTTCGTTGAAAATCATTTTCCCATGGAACTGCGAGTTGAGTTTTTGCTGCTAAGCGACGTAGTGCTGCTGAATGTATAACGCGCGCACGGTCGCGCATGAACTCTGTTCGTCCAGCACGCTTTGCTGGTTCGTCAAGGAACCGCTCTTCATCATGCTCTTTATACGTCACGGCATAACCTTAGTGACGATGTCGGCGCCTGGTAAATGATCACTGACTTGTATCCCCCGGCGGCCAACTGTGATGTAGACCAAATAAGCACCGGCTTCTCGCAGTAAATACTTATAACTAGAGCCAGAAATCGTATTAGGACCGCTTTGAACTGGTGAGCAAGTACTCACAACTCCTTGGTCATTTGCCATAGTCATTGCACGTTTGCAATGAAATGGATCAGTAACAATGATGACATCACTTACATATTTCTTTTTCATGAAGGCCACATACGCTTTTGTGCTTACTAAAGTATCGCGACCTTCTTCAATAGCCGTAATGTTTTTCGTAGGTATTCCATGTGCCCGTAACCAAATTTTTCCCGAGGCCGCCTCAGTTGTTCGATCACCAGGGGCTCCGGCGCCAACCGTGATTATTTTTGGCGCATATCCCAAATCAAAAATTCGCTTTGCTTCAATTAAACGAGCTTTTAAAGCTTCACCTGGGCGACCATTTAATTGGGCAGTTCCTAAGACGACTATGACATCGGCATGACGAACAACCGGGTTTTTTGCTGCACGCCACACTTGTGAAACTGCATAGCCAGGTGCAATTAAAGCTATGAGAAGAAAAATTGTGATTGAGCGACGAATCCATCTAAATAGAAACATTTATCCGCCCGAAAATGCATCCTCTAGTTCAACATGAACTAGTTCATCGGGATCATTGAGCCAACCATCGGGCAATGTTGGTGGGCGACCATGACTTGTCCGACCACGTGGTTTATCGCCAACTTCAACTGGATAAGGCTGGTCCTCTAGTTGATCAATGAGTGCGCGCATCTCTTGCAGTGATGAAACCATTCCTAGATCATGACGAATTTCGCGCGCAACCCTAAAACCTTTCAAGTACCACGCCATGTGTTTGCGCATGTCACGCATTCCACGATCTTCTGACTCTAAATACTCAACAATTAAATTTGCATGACGAAACATTACTTCGCGCACTTGATGCAAAGTTGGCAATAATTCTTTTTCGCTGCCCTCTAGTGAATTAACGAGATCGGTAAATAACCAAGGACGACCTAAACATCCGCGGCCCACAACTACTCCTGCGCAACCTGTCTGATTCACCATGTCTACTGCATCTTTGCCCGACCAGATATCTCCATTGCCTAATACCGGTACTCCACTTGGTTTTAAATGTTCGACTAATCGTGCAATAGCCGACCAGTCCGCTTTACCTTCATACATTTGCGCCGCAGTACGCGCATGCAAAGCAACCCAGGCAACACCTAAATCTGCCGCCGATTGCGCAGCCTCTAAATATGTATGGTGGTCACTATCGATACCAATTCTCATCTTGACGGTAACTGGAATGCCAAAAGGTTTTGCGGCTTCAACGGCAGCGCCAACGATATTTGAAAATAATTTACGTTTAAAAGGCAGTGCCGCTCCTCCACCTTTGCGGGTTACTTTTGGAACTGGGCAACCAAAATTCATATCAATATGATCGGCTAAGTTTTCTTTTCCAAGCATTGTGACGGCAGCACGCATTGTTGTTGGATCAACACTGTATAACTGCACCGATCGCGGCCATTCATCTTTACCGGGGACTATCATGCGCATGGTTTCAGGGCGACGTTCAATTAATGCGCGTGCAGTAACCATTTCAGATACAAAAAGACCTGCACCTTGTTCACGACATAACGTGCGAAATGGTGCGTTAGTAATTCCTGCCATTGGCGCAAGTACAACTGGTGGATCTATTAAATGATCACCAGTTGCCAGTGGCAGAAGAAGTGGTTTTAGCAGCCTAGTAATCGCGGTGCCAACCAAGCTTCAACCTGATCAAGGGCAATACGTTCTTGCGCCATTGTGTCGCGATCGCGAATTGTTACTGCATGATCTTCAAGAGTCTCGAAGTCAATTGTGATGCAATACGGAGTACCGATTTCATCTTGGCGACGATAACGTCGACCAATTGCACCCGAATCATCAAAATCAATTGCCCAGTTCTTACGTAACTGCGCAGCTAGATCGCGTGCTTTAGGTGAAAGATCAGCGTTTCGAGAAAGTGGCAACACCGCAGCTTTGATTGGGGCTAAACGGTGGTCAAGTTTTAATACTGCACGCTTTTCCATTTCGCCCTTGCTGTTTGGAGCTTCATCTTCAGTGAACGCATCCATCAAAAACGTGAGTGTGCAGCGATCTACTCCAGCTGCAGGTTCGATGACATACGGTGTCCAGCGTTCGCCCTTTTCTTGATCAAAGTACGACAAGTCTTTTCCAGATGCTACTGAGTGAGCTTTAAGATCGAAATCAGTGCGATTAGCAATACCTTCAAGCTCGCCCCATTCAGTTCCGGCAAACTCAAACTTATATTCGATATCTGCGGTGCGCTTTGAATAATGTGACAACTTCTCTTTTGGATGATCATAAATACGTAAACGATCAGGGTTAATTCCTAACCCGGTGTACCAAGCCATACGAGTGTCAATCCAATACTGGTGCCATTCTTCATCAGTTCCTGGAACTACAAAGAACTCCATCTCCATCTGCTCAAACTCACGTGTACGGAAAATAAAGTTTCCTGGAGTAATTTCATTACGGAAAGATTTACCAATCTGGCCAATTCCAAATGGCGGCTTCTTGCGCGAGGTAGTCATTACTTGATCAAAGTTAATAAAAATTCCTTGTGCCGTTTCTGGGCGCAAGAATGCAAGTCCTGACTCGTCTTCAACTGGTCCAAGGTATGTTTTTAACATTCCGCTAAATTGTTTAGGTTCAGTGAACTGACCTTTGTTGCCACAAGCTGGGCAGTTAATATCTGCAAGAGATGCTGGTGCTTTTTTATGTTTAGCTTCGTAAGCCTCTTCTAAATGATCCGCGCGGTAGCGCTTATGGCAGGCAGTGCACTCGGTTAACGGATCACTAAATGTTGCAACGTGTCCGGATGCTTCCCAGACTTCCTTTGCCAAAATCACACAAGAATCAAGACCAACTACATCTTCACGTCCTGTGACCATAGATTTCCACCACTGGCGCTTAACATTATTTTTTAATTCAACACCTAGTGGGCCGTAATCCCACGATGCACGAAGTCCGCCATAAATTTCAGAGGATGGAAAAACAAATCCTCGACGCTTTGATAATCCAACGATATTTTCTAAACGATCCGTTGCCACAATAATTCTCCATCCGGCTGGCTGTCGGCGGAAAGCAACGTTTGTTACTTCCGTGGCTAAATTTTACTCTGAGTACGGCTTTTCATATGCACCGGGCTCATCAATAGAGCGAGCCAGCGTTGGAATCGCATGCATTTTGACCTCGTTACTACCTAAAGCTCTGCGATATGAACCCACATTTTCCCAATGTGTCACCAGCGACCAGAGCATTGAATCATCAAGATTTTGGCCGTATTCGCCCTTTATAAAGCCAGCGCATGCAGAAAATGCGGCAAGGGCGGTGGCTACATCGTTTTCAAATTGCGTGGCATCACCCAAGGCAACATTAAAGCGGGCGATTGCGATCATGAGCCATAGCCTAATCGCGATACCCTAAAACTATGAACTTAGCCATTGTCTTTGCCATCTTCACAGTACTTGCAACCACAGCAGGTGGAGTTTTGGCATTTAAGTCAAGGGATCGCTTCCATTTAGTCCTTGGACTTTCTGCCGGCTTACTTCTGGGATTAGTTGGTTTTGATTTACTACCCGAAGTTTTTTCAATGAACACTGATCTCATAGCTGGGGTGCCAGTCGTATCTGTTGCAATCTTGGGCGGATTTCTGCTTTTACATATTCTTGAACGTTCATTTGGTTCACACGAACCAGTTGAATCTGATTACGGACATGATCACGAGCACCATACGATCTCTGGCACTCTCGGGGCACTTGCTATGGGCGGACATGTATTTCTAGATGGCGTCGGCTTAGGTGTTGCATTCCAAGTGAGCACTTCATTGGGGATTGCAGTATTTCTAGCAGTAGTTGTCCATGCATTTAGTGATGGTTTAAATACAGTTTCGATGTTAGTTAAAAGTGGACATTGGACAAAATCAAGTAAGTATCTGCTTGGCGTCGATGCAGTTGCTCGAATTGGTGGCGCAACACTTGGAACTTACCTCGCGCTAAATGATAAATACTTAGCGCTCTATCTTGCACTCTTTTCAGGTTTTGTTATTTACATTGCTACTTCTCATATTTTGCCTGAAGCACATTCACGCCATGAATCTCGTTGGACACTTGTTCTAACTGCCATGGGTGTACTTGTTATGTGGGCAGTAGTAGCTGCTTCTTAAGCCTTTCCGAACCTTCTATCTCTTTGCGAATACTCTTCGATGGCTTTCCACAAAGTTTTGCGTGTTACATCTGGCCACAAGACATCCATAAAAACTAGTTCGGCATAAACGCTCTGCCACGGCAAGAAATTACTGGTGCGTTGCTCTCCCGATGAGCGTAAAAATAGGTCTACATCATTCATTTTTGGAGAATCTAAATATTTAGCAAAGATTTTCTCTGTAATCGCATCAGCTTTTACTTTGCCTCGTTTTACATCGCGTGCTAACTCTGCGGCAGCATCCACAATTTCGGCCCGCCCACCATAGTTGACACACATGTTTAAAGTCAGAGTTTTATTCTTGGCCGTTAATTCTTCAGCCTCTTCTAATTCATTGATGACGCTACTCCATAGGCGTTTTGGTCGACCAACCCAACGGATTCGCACGCCCATCTCATTCATTTGATCCCGACGACGTCTAATAACGTCTCGGTTAAATCCCATTAAGAAACGTACTTCATCTGGAGACCTTCGCCAATTCTCAGTTGAGAATGCATACGCGCTTAGCTCTTGGACTCCAAATTCTATTGCGCCTTCAACAACATCAAAGAGTGCAGCTTCGCCAGCTTCATGTCCAGCAGTGCGCGGCAAACCTCGTTGCTTAGCCCAACGACCATTGCCATCCATAACGACTGCCACGTGATTGGGAATATGTATTGTCATACTCGCTCCACCATCGGCAAACTCCTTAAACCGCGTTCAAGGTGCCATTGTAAATAGGCCGCAATTAATCCACTAGCTTCTCGGCGGAATTTTCCTTCACTTGCAGACGCTGTTTCCCAGTCGCTACTTATAAGTGCGCCCATTAACTGCAAAGTCTCAATGGCTGGGGTTGCACATGCTGAAGGTCGACAGTCATTACATACAGATCCGCCACCAACGAGTGAAAAATATCTGTGCGGTCCAGGTTTTTCACACCGTGAACAAATTGTCATAGATGGTGCATAGCCAGCAACTGCTAAAGAACGCAGTAAGAATGCATCAAGAATCAATAACGGTTCGTATCTATTTTCAGCTAACGCTTTCATTCCACCAACCACTAATTGAAATTCTTGCAACGCTGGTTCATGTTCATTAGGTGAGAAACGCTCTGCCGCTTCAAGGATCGCTGAAGCCACTGTCCAGCGCTGATAATCCTGAGTTAGCGCTTCACCATAATTCATGAGTGCTTCAACTTGAGTAATAGTGTCAAAAGTTTTACCAACATGAAGTTGAATATCCACGTGACTACCTGGTTCAAGTCGTGCACCAAATTTAGACATCGTGCGTCTAACACCTTTTGCAACACCGCGGATTCGACCATGATCTTTTGTGAGCATAGTGATAATGCGGTCAGCTTCACCGAGTTTTTGGGTGCGTAACACAATTGCTTCATCCCGATACAAACTCATATGGGCAAAGGTAGTGCGTTGGTTAGCGTATTGCGCGATTTATGGCAGACACGACAGCTTTAAGTGATGCCGTTGTCGTGTTTGGATCAATTCCAACACCCCAGAAGGTTTCGCCATCAATGGAACATTCCAGATATGCCGCAGCCGATGCATCACCGCCGGCAGATAAGGCATGCTCGTAATAATCTAGGACGCGAACATCGACGCCGTATTTCTGCAAAATATTACAGAACGCTGCAATCGGTCCATTTCCTTGGCCTTTGAGTTCATGCTCTTGGCCACGATCAGTCAACGAAACATTTAAGTGAACATCCTCACCAAGAACCGACGTTTGACTTAGGCCTTTAAGACGAAAACGTCCCCATGGAGCATTCTCAGTTGGCAGATATTCATCTTCAAAAATGTTCCATAAATCATCTGGGCTAATTTCACCGCCCTCGGCATCAGTCTTAGCCTGAACATTTTTAGAAAATTCGATTTGCAAGCGTCTAGGCAAATCAAGGTGGTGCTCATTCTTCATCAAGTAAGCAACACCGCCCTTACCTGACTGTGAATTCACGCGAATAACCGCTTCATAGCTGCGACCAATATCTAAAGGATCAATTGGCAAGTAAGGAATAGCCCAAGTGTGCTCACGAACTTCTTTACCTGCAGCCTTTGCATCACGTTCTAAATGTTCAAAACCTTTTTTGATTGCATCTTGGTGTGAACCAGAAAATGCAGTAAAGACCAGGTCTCCGCCGTATGGATGACGCTCAGGTACGCGTAATTGGTTGGCATATTCGACTGTGCGACGTACTTCATCGATATTAGAGAAATCAATATGTGGATCTATGCCATGTGTAACTAAGTTAATTCCAAGTGTTACAAGACAAACATTTCCTGTGCGCTCACCGTTACCAAACAAAGTTCCTTCGATGCGATCAGCGCCAGCTAAGTAACCAAGTTCGGCTGCTGCAACTCCAGTTCCACGATCATTGTGTGGGTGAAGAGAGACAATAACGTTCTCACGATTATTAAGGTTGCGACACATCCACTCAATTGAGTCGGCATAAACATTCGGTGTTGCCATTTCAACAGTTGCAGGCAAGTTCATGATGGTTTTCCACTCTGGAGTTGGCTTCCATACATCATTGACGGCGTTACAAACTTCAACGGCAAACTCAAGTTCTGTGCCCGTGTATGACTCAGGTGAATACTCGAATGAAACCTTAGTTTCAGGAACTGTTGCAACGAGATCCAAACAGATCTTGGCAGCATCGGTAGCAATCTTTTTGATGCCTTCTTTGTCGAGACCAAATACCACACGGCGCTGCAACGTAGAAGTTGAGTTATAAAGATGAACGATTGCCTGCTTGGAACCTTTGATTGCTTCAAAAGTGCGAACAATTAAAGCCTCGCGTGCCTGAGTTAAAACCTGAATAACAACATCATCTGGAATCAATTTCTCTTCGATGATCTTGCGTACGAAATCAAAATCTGTCTGACTCGCACTTGGAAATCCAACTTCAATTTCCTTGTAACCCATAGCAACTAATAGCTTGAACATCGCTAATTTGCGTGGCGTATCCATTGGATCAATAAGCGCTTGATTTCCATCGCGAAGATCGACTGAACACCACTTCGGCGCTTTGGTAATTTTCTTGTTCGGCCAGGTGCGATCGGGAAGATCGATTGGGTGAAAAGGCTCATAGCGATGCACTGGCATCGCTGAAGGTAATTGCTTGGGAAAATTCATTTCTATTGCTCCTTATTAATGTGCGGAATTTGTCTTTTTACCGATACGACAAACCCCGCAGCGAGGGGTTCGGTTATTTAACCCCGCCACGGCAGCTAAGGAGGAGACTGCGTGTGTTCATGGCTCAAGGGTAACGCTTAACCTATTTATTGAGCAAGCCGTCGCTTAAACTCTGACTTGTGCCAACCTTTGAAAACCAAGTTGAGGCTTTAATTCAATCGGCGCACGCCATTTGTGAAAGCGCACAAAATTGCAATTGGGATGGCCAGGGGTGGGGGCCAGTAATCATTCTGGGCCATGTTTTAGATGTCGATAATGAAGTTTGGATGCCACGTTTTGAATTGATGCGAATTGCCATGAATAACAAGGCGCTAATTCCTCAACTTTTATGGTGGGAACCAGATGCTCTAGAAACCGAGAAGAAATATGAAGCAATTTCACTCGATACTGCGAAAACGAATTTACTTGTAAGTCGAAATTCTATGCAGAACTATCTAGTGGGGCTTTCAGAAAATGAACGAAGGGCCGCAGCGCAGCACAAAACATTTGGCATGATTACCATCGAATCTATGCTCCAAGTAATTCTCGATCACGACGAGGAACACCGGGCTTCTTTAAATTAAAGAACTGGCAAATAACGATCTAATTCATATGCACTGACCTGGCGGCGATAGTCCTGCCATTCGGCGCGCTTATTGCGCAATACATATTCAAAAACGTGTTCGCCCAAAGTTTGGCGCACTAACTCACTCTTTTCCATCTCAATAATGGCTTCATTTAGATTTGATGGCAGTGAAACTGGCTCCTTTGAATCCTTTAATACGTAGCCTTCTTCAACGCCTTTTAATCCTGCTGCCAACATCACGGCATATGCAAGGTATGGATTACATGCGGTATCTGGTGATCTAAATTCAATTCGTGTTGAGTTTTCTTTCTTTGGCTTATACATCGGAACACGTACTAGTGCACCGCGATCGCTGGGACCCCAGTTAACAAAAGCTGGTGCTTCTCCCCCGCCATGCAATCGCTTATAGGAGTTAACCCATTGATTAGTAATTGCGGTGATCTCTGGTGCGTGCTTGAGCAGTCCTGCAATAAATGAACGTCCTACTGCAGAAAGATTTAGCTCGGCGTTTGGATCATAGAAAGCATTCTCTTCGCCTTTAAACAATGAGACGTGAGTATGCATTCCACTTCCTGGATGATCGGTAAATGGCTTTGGCATAAAGGAAGCGTGGAAACCTTGATCCATTGCTACTTCTTTAATCACATGGCGGAAAGTCATGATGTTATCTGCCGTGCTCAATGCATCGGCATAGCGCAAATCAATTTCCTGTTGTCCAGGTGCACCTTCATGATGTGAAAACTCAACTGAGATACCCATAGCTTCAAGCAAAGTAATTGCTTGGCGACGGAAATCATGACCAACAACAGCTGGTGTGTGATCGAAATATCCACCTTGATCAACTGGCACAGGTGCTTTTCCGGCTTCTGGTTTATCTTTAAATAAAAAGAATTCAATTTCTGGGTGGGTATAACAGGTGTAACCCATAGCCGCGGCTTTTTCTAACGTACGGCGCAAAACATTGCGAGGATCTGCAGGAGACGGTGAACCATCTGGCATAAAAATATCGCAGAACATACGGGCAGCTCCCGGAGATTCAGTTCGCCACGGCAAGATTGAAAATGTTGCAGGATCTGGTTTTGCCAACATATCTGACTCAGTCACGCGAGCAAAACCTTCGATAGCAGAACCATCAAAGCCAATACCTTCAGCAAAAGCATTTTCTAATTCAGCCGGTGCAATCGCTACAGATTTTAGAAAACCCAAAACATCGGTAAACCACAAACGCACAAAACGAATGTCACGCTCTTCAAGGGTGCGAAGAACGAACTCTTCTTGTTTGCTGATTTCGGTACTCATGAGCCGCATTCTTACAAATGCAGGTTACGGCCGTGTTAACTAAATTGAGTAGAACTCAGTGCTTTCTAGGCTTGAGCGTGCGGGTACATCTTTAGTAACAACTAAATTTGCACTTATGCGTGAGCCTTCACCTATTTTGACATCACCAATAATTCTGGCACCCGCCCCCAAAATCACGTTGTTTTCAATAGTTGGATGACGCTTTGCATGAGTGAATCCACGCGAACCCAAAGTGACGTCGTGATAAAGCATGACGTCATCACCGATGATTGTGGTTTCACCGATTACAACGCCCATGCCGTGATCAATGAAAAATCTGCGTCCAATAGTTGCACCCGGATGAATCTCGACTCCAGTTGTAAAGCGCACAGCATTTGAGTGAATACGGGCAAGTAGTTTTAAGTTTTTACGCCAAAGAAAATGTGAGATTCGATGTCCCCACACTGCATGTACGCCAGGGTATGCAAGAAGAACTTCTAAACGATTACGGGCAGCTGGATCTTTGACCAAAGCGTTATCGCAATCTTCTTTCATGCGGCTAATTAAAGACACTTACTCCGCCAAATCTTGATACAAGATTGTAGATAAATAACGCTCACCAGATGAGGCAAGGATGACGGCAATGTTTTTTCCTGCAAACTCTGGACGCTTAGCAACTTCGATTGCCGCCCACAATGTTGCACCGGAAGAGATACCGGCGAGAATTCCTTCTTCAGCAGCTGCGCGGCGGGCAAATTTAATTGCATCATCAGCGGTTGCATCCAAAATTTCGTCATAGACGGTGCGATCTAAAATATTAGGAATAAAGTTTGGCCCGATCCCTTGCAGTGGGTGAGGTCCAGGAGCCCCTCCATTGAGAATTGGTGATGCAGCTGGCTCAACGCCAAATACTTTTATTGCTGGATTTTTCTCTTTTAGAAAACGCCCAGTACCCGTAATGGTTCCGCCAGTGCCAATACCGGAAACAAAAGCATCAACTTTTCCATCCAGATCACGCCAAATTTCTGGGCCTGTAGTTTTGTAGTGAATTGCAGGTCCAGCCTCATTTTCAAATTGGCGAACTAATACCGCACCTGATTCTCCAAGTTTTTCAGCTGCTGCAACTGCGCCTTTCATACCATCGGCTGCTGGAGTTAAAACTAACTCTGCACCAAATGCCAAAATCAGCTTGCGTCGCTCTTTTGATACAGATTCAGGCATTGTAAAAATAGATTTATATCCACGAGCGGCGGCAACCATTGCTACACCAATACCTGTGTTGCCTGACGTTGCTTCAACGATTGTGCCGCCTGGCTTTAATTCACCGCTGGCCTCAGCAGCATCAATCATGGCAATGGCCAAGCGATCTTTGATTGAAGACGTTGGATTATAAAACTCTAACTTGGCATAAATATTTCCGGCCGAGCCATCATTAATCTTGTTGATGCGTACAAGCGGGGTATTGCCAAATGCTTCTGTGATGTGATTATAAATTGTCATAGTTCTCCCTAGGTAAATTAATTAAAATGATTTAAAACTGCAGGTAAAGCGGTCGCGAAAAATCAGCAGCTGCAGGATGTAGAGAGGCAGAAATCAACAACACGGTTTCGTGTAAATAACCAAGTGATGATTGATTGCATATGCCAATTCTACTGAATTGAATTAATTAAGCGAGTTGCAAAGTATTCGCAACAACTACTGCTCATTCCAACGTGAAGTCATTGGCAGGCGACGATCTTTTCCGAAAGCGCGTCCTGAAACTTTGGTACCAAGGGGGTATTGCCGGCGTTTGAATTCAGCTTTATCTACTAATGAAATAACTCGACGAATCAATGCCTCATCAAATCCATCTTTGAGTAATGCATCAAAGCCATGATCCTCATCTACATATAAGCGCAACACTGAATCAAGGAGTGGATAGTCGGGCAGTGAATCAGAGTCTTTTTGATCAGGGCGCAGTTCAGCACTTGGCTCTTTAGTAATTGAGCGCGATGGAATGGGTGGAGTTTGCCCAGCAGCAACTGCTTGTTCATTGCGCCAGGTTGCTAGCGCCCATACATCGGTTTTATAAATATCTTTAATTGGCGCAAAACCACCAACAGCGTCGCCATACAAAGTTGAGTAACCAACGGCTAGTTCGCTCTTATTGCCCGTGGCTAAAACAATATGACCCTCTTGATTTGAGATACCCATAAGCGTTGTTCCGCGCACGCGGGCTTGCAGATTTTCTTCGGCCAATCCCTTAAGGACCATGTTGCCCATAAAGGCATCAACCATGGGGGCAATGGGAGTGATCCTGAAGTGAATACCTGTGGCATCTGCCAACTCTTGAGCATCTTCAACAGAATGCTTTGATGAATACTTGCTTGGCATAGCAACGCCATTTACTCGCTGTGCACCTAATGCATCAATTGCAATCGCAGCAACCAGCGCTGAATCAATACCCCCAGATAAGCCAACCAGGGCTGACTTAAATCCATTTTTGATTATGTAATCACGAAGTCCAATAACCAGAGCCGACCACATCTCGGCTTCATCACTAAGACGTGGTGCAATAACTGGACTGGAAGGAGAAGGGGAAGCATCTTCGATAGTAATAATTACATCGGGCTTTGAACTTTCCTGCACGCAATCAATTTCTACAACTACTAATGTGTCATCGAACTGTGGAGCCCTGGCAAGGAGGCCGCCATCTTTGCCAACAACGATTGTGTCACCATCGAAAACTAAATCGTCCTGGCCTCCCGTCATATTGACGTAAGCAAGTGGTGCCTGAATTTCGCGAGCACGTTGTTGCACCAAAGCTAATCGCACATCATCTTTGTTTCGTTCAAAGGGTGATCCATTAGGAACAACTACCAATCCAGGTGTGCGGGCGGCAACGGCGGCCATGGAGTGCCAAATATCTTCGCAGATTGCAATGGCCACATCGACGCCATGGATGCGAACAACTAAGTCGCTAGTACCAGGAGTGAAATTTCTGAATTCATCAAATACACCATAGTTAGGCAGGTGGCGTTTAACGTAGCGGGCCTTGATTTTTCCTTCATGAATAACTGCAACCGCGTTTTGTGGTCCATGGTCTAAGTAGCCGATGACGGCCACGATGTCACCAGAAATTTGTGCAGCAATTTTTTCGATAGCGCTAATGCTTGCTGTTTGAAACGATGGACGTAACGCTAAATCTTCAACGGGATATCCGGTCACAATCATCTCTGGAAAAACAATCAGGTGTGCACCTTGGTCTTTAGCTGCCGAAATGTTCTCCAGAATTAGGGCGCTATTGCCCGCAAGATCGCCCACGGTCGGATTGATCTGAGCCAGAGCTACAGACAACTTCATTTTTCAAGTGTAACGGGGGTACCCTTGTGCATGTACCCGGGGACTGCCAACGGCAGCGTCGAGGAGAGGAAAATAATGGAAAGCCTTTATGGCGGTGCGCTGCACCGACGCGTAACTATCGCCGATCTTGCTGCGGCAAAAACCCGTGGCGAAAAATGGGCGATGCTCACTTCGTATGAGCAAATGACGGCCGAGATCTTTGATGAAGCAGGCATCCCCGTGCTTCTAGTCGGAGATAGCGCTGGCAATAATTTCTTAGGCGAAACCAACACAATTCCAGTTACCGTCGAAGAACTAATTCCATTGACCCGCGCAGTTGTAAGGGCCTCATCGCGCGCCCTTGTTATTGCCGACCTACCATTCGGATCCTATGAATCCAACCCCGATCTAGCACTTGCTACTTCAACTCGTTTTTTCAAAGAAGCCGGAGCAATGGCAGTAAAGATCGAAGGCCCACACATTGCCACTGTCGAAAAACTGGTCGCCTCTGGAATTCCTGTTATGGGCCATGTTGGTTTGACGCCACAAGCGGTGCATGTATTAAGTGGTTACAAAGTCCAAGGTCGCACCGATGGTGATGCAATTCTGGATGCGGCCTTAGCCCTTGAAAAGGCTGGGGCATTTGCAGTAGTTCTTGAATTAGTTCCGGCGCAGTTGGCGGCGAAAATTACGGCCGCGCTAAAGATTCCTACAGTTGGAATCGGGGCTGGGGTTGATTGCGATGCCCAAGTTTTGGTGTGGACCGACATGATGGGTATTACCAAAAACCCACCTAAATTGGCTAAGGCGTACAGAGATATGCGCGCAGAAATGTTGGCCGCAGCCAGTGAATTTGCTGCCGATGTAAAAGGATCTTCATTTCCTGCACCTGAACACACTTTCAACTAACCTGCCCTGGTGGCTACATTCGCGATAGACCTATCCCCGCTGCGCAAATCTGCTGATTTTCGCAACCTATGGGCAGCTGGGTTAATCTCTTATTTCGGCTCGATGATTACCTACGTCGCCGTCCCATTTCAGATTAAAGAATTAACTAATTCATATGTAGCGGTGGCTATTAGCGGCCTGATTGAGATCCTCCCCCTCGTTATTTTCGGACTCTACGGTGGAGTTTTAGCCGATGCCATTGATCGCAAGAAATTGATCTGGGCAACTGAAGCTCTATCCCTGATTTTTACCGGCTTACTTCTTATCAACTCACTTGTTGATTCTCCCAGCATTCTTTTGATTTACATTGTCTCTGGATTATTTGCAGCCGTCAGCGGACTGCGCCAACCTGCAATGCAAGCTGCATTGCCACGATTAGTTGATCATGAAGATATGACGGCCGCATCCGCACTTATGAGTCTTCGCTGGCAAGTCGGTGTCATCATCGGTCCAACTATTGGTGGAGTTCTTATCTCGACATTTTCTGTAGCAGTTGGATACGCCGCAGATATCTCTACCTTCGTTATTTCCCTCATTCTGTTAGCCATGATGCGCAATATCCCACCTTCAAAGGAGGCCGAAAAGCCATCCCTGGCAGCATTATTTGATGGCCTCAAATATGCCTTTGCCCGAAAAGATTTATTAGCAACATATCTGGTTGATCTTGCGGCAATGTTTTTTGCAATGCCCACTGCACTGATTCCTTTTTGGGCAGATCAGTTAGGAACTCCCTGGGCTCTTGGTTTGCTCTATGCCGCCAGCACTGTTGGCTCTATCGCCGTTACTTTAACTAGCGGGTGGACGAAAAGCGTTCGCTTCTATGGACGGGCAATTATGTGGGCGGCCATTGGTTGGGGCGCGGCTATTGCACTGGCCGGTGCTACAGATTATCTAGCCCTGGTACTACTTTTTCTTGCACTTGCTGGTGCCTCAGATATGGTCAGTGCACTGTTTAGATCTGCGATATGGACCCAAACAATCCCCGATAATTTGCGTGGGCGATTGGCAGGTATCGAACTTTTG
>CANFUR010000005.1 GCA_947450175.1 Actinomycetota bacterium
AGCAATGTGCAACCGTCACGTCGATTAATTACTGTTTAATTAATCACAACAACTTAGGGCTACCTCTCTCGGTATTTGATTTCGATTTCATCGAGTGTTAACTCTCGCATTTTCACATTTCCTAACACAGGGAGCGGAGTTAAATGTGTAGTGCATCAATACACCTGATGCCTAAAAGGGAGAGTATTAAAAATGAAACGTAGAACTTTTGACAAACTAGTTTCTTCAGTCGGTTTGGGATTAGCAGCACTTCTTTTGATCTTTGCGGGTCTTCTCAATTTTGGCGCCGCTTTTGCAAATGACTCAGTACAAAGCCAGTTAGCAAATCAGAATATCGCATTTCCAGTTGAAGCCGGATTGCCCAGTGCAACTAAAGCTCAACTTACAAAGTGGGCTGGTAAACAAGTAACTACCGGAGAAATGGCTCGTGACTATTCAGATCTATTTATTTTAGAACATATGAATGCAGCGGCAACTGCCGTAATGGGAAAGCCCGCTACATACTCTGAAGTTTCAACCGCATACATGGCAGCACAGCGTGATGGAGTAACAACACCAGAGCAGTTGCAAAAAATTGCTGACCTGCGAGAAACATTATTCCAAGGAAATACGTTGCGTGGAATGTTACTTGAAGCATTTGCTTTTGGAACTCTTGGCGTTATTGCCGGATATGCCGCCATTGCCGCTTTAGTCGGTGGAATTCTTTTCCTCTTCCTTGCACTTGCTGGGTTTAGAAATATTCGTCGCACTCCTGAGGATGCGACGATTTAACCCTCAACTCTCCGTGAGGGGTTAGAAAAAGCCCCCTGGTTAATACCAGGGGGCTTTTTCGTTTCTACTTTTTTCTTTTAGCGCTCAAGCTTTCCAGAGATGAAATCTTCAGTCTTAACATGTGCCTGCTCATCTGTGTACTGAGTAGGTGGTGTCTTCATGAAGTAGCTAGATGGTGAAAGCAACGCTCCACCGATCTTGCGATCTAGACCAAGCTTTGCGCATCGAAGCGCATCGATGATTACACCAGCTGAGTTTGGTGAATCCCAAACTTCTAGCTTGTACTCAAGGTTTAGAGGAACATCGCCAAATGCGCGGCCTTCGAGGCGAACGTAGGCCCACTTGCGATCATCTAGCCATGGAATGTAATCAGAAGGTCCGATGTGAACATTCTTTTCTCCCAAGTCATGCTCTAACTGAGATGTAACTGAGTTAGTTTTTGAAATCTTCTTTGATTCAAGACGATCACGCTCGAGCATGTTCTTGAAATCCATATTTCCACCAACGTTTAACTGGTAGGTGCGATCTAGGTGAACTCCACGGTCCTGGAACAACTTAGCCATGATGCGGTGAGTGATTGTTGCACCGACCTGGCTCTTAATGTCATCGCCAACGATTGGAAGACCTGCATCAGCAAATTTCTTTTCCCAGACTGGATCTGACGCGATGAAGACTGGAAGTGCGTTTACAAAAGCACATCCTGCATCGATTGCACACTGTGCGTAGTACTTGGCTGCAACTTCTGATCCCACTGGTAGGTAGCAGATCAAAACATCAACTTGCTCTTCCTTAAGGGTTGCGACCATGTCCACCTCTGGGGCATCGGACTCTGTGATAGTTTCGCGGTAGTACTTACCGAGACCATCATTTGTCACGCCGCGCAAAACTGGAACACCAGTCTTAGCTACGTCGGTGAACTTAATAGTGTTGTTTTCGCTTGCCCAAATTGCATCTGCTAGATCAAGACCTACCTTTTTAGCATCCACATCAAAGGCTGCAACGAATTTAATATTGGAGATGTGATATCCACCAATAGTTGCATGCATAAGGCCTGGGATCTCTTGGTCAAGTGCGGCATCCTTGTAATAGGTAACGCCTTGAACTAAAGAGTTGGCACAGTTTCCTACGCCAATTATTGCAACACGGATGTCGCCTTTACCGGTTGTTATGTTCACTCTATTTCCTCTCGGTTTTGATCATTTTTTCCAGCCAAGCAATCTCTCGATCAGCTGAGTCCAGTGAGTGACGTCGCCACTCCTCTAGATATTTATCGATCCCAATTGGTGACTTCTCGAGTTCACCGCGCAGAATCTCTGCTTTCTCCTTAAGGCGACGATGGCGTCCCTCAAGAATTCTTACTCTGTTCTTTGAAGATGTTGGAGAAAAAAATGCAAAGCGGATTTCAAATCCTTCGTCTTCCCATGTTTCTGGACTTACTGTCTCGGTCAGATTTTCAAATCGGATTTGGCCCTTTTCGGTAATGTCATAAACGATTCGCGAGCGCCGTGATGGAGAATCGACAACGGTCTCTTCAATCAATCCCGCTTCCATCATTCTGCGAAGCTGTGGGTAGAGAACTGAAAATGAAAGCGCGCGAAAAGGTCCGAAAATTGCTCCCATCCGTTTTCTAAGTTCATAGCCATGCAAAGGTGTTTGCGAGAGCAGGCCAAGGAGGGCAAATTCAAGTGATTCACTGCGTGAGCGCATCGCTGACCCTTTCCTTACGTATCGACTTACCTATCGGCGTATGTATCTATTCGATATATCTAGAGATAATCTATTGGCATAGGTGGCACGGCGCAAACTGAACACGCCTCACGCTCATATTTCAGCCGTGTAAAAGGTGTGGCGTACACCTCAGTAGCCACAGGCTCAGCTCTACGCTGGGGCTAACGCCAACCACCTCTTGTGGCTGGCAACTAAGGAGATCTGAAAGGACGTCAGCAATGTCGCTACTCTCATGGAAACTTCATGGAAATGGAAAGACCCTCTCCCCGGGCGCAGTTGTTTCAACAGATGAACGCCTTACATGGCCTCGCACTATCGGTGTTGGTCTTCAACATATCGCTGCAATGTTTGGTGCAACCTTCCTCGTTCCAATCATTACTGGATTTCCCCCAACAACCACACTTTTCTTCTCAGGAATCGGCACACTGCTATTTCTGGCTCTTACACAAAACAAAGTTCCTAGCTATCTAGGTTCATCTTTCGCGTTCCTAGCACCAATCGCTGCAGCTAAGGCAAGCGGCGGAATGGCTACAGCTCTTGGCGGAGTGGTAGTTACAGGTTTGATCTTGGCTGCAGTTGGTTTAATTGTTCGCCAAGCAGGTATTGGCTGGATCAACTGGTTATTGCCACCTGTAGTCACAGGAACAATTGTCATGGTTATTGGCTTGAACTTGGCAGGGGCTGCAAAAAATAACTTTGCTGCTGGTCCAATGATTGGTCTAATTACATTGGCCTCGATTGCATTAATCGCGGCAGCATCTCGTGGCTTTCTCAATCGCATCAGCATCTTTGCTGGTCTCGTGGTTGGTTATGTGGTTGCCCTCATTCAAGGTGATGTTAAAACTGAAACAATCACGGCAGCTAAATGGATTGCAATGCCTTCATTTACCACCCCAACATTTGATGGCAAAGCAATTGTCTTGTTCTTGCCTGTAGTGCTTGTGCTTATCGCTGAAAACGTTGGACACGTTAAAGCAGTATCTGCAATGACAGGCAAAAATCTTGATGATCAAATGGGTACTGCACTTATGGCCGATGGACTAGCTACTACTTTGGCCGGAATTGGTGGAGGTTCAGGTACAACTACATATGCTGAAAACATCGGCGTCATGGCAGCTACTCGCGTTTATTCAACTGCGGCATACTGGATTGCAGGATTGGGCGCAATTTGCCTTTCGCTGTCTCCAAAGTTTGGCGCAGTTCTTAGTGCTACACCTGTTGGAGCACTTGGTGGAGTAGGTGTTGCACTATTTGGAATGATTGGCGTCTTAGGCGCTCGCATCTGGATTGAAGGCAAAGTTGATTTCTCTAACTCAACTAATTTAATAATCGCAGCAGCAGCTTTGATTATTGGTATCTCAGATATGTCATGGACACGTGGAGATTACACATTTAGTGGAATCATCAATGCAACATTGGTAGCCATTGTTGGCTACCGCGTACTTAGTTCAATTGCTTCATCTCGAGGTAATAACTAATATCTAACCTATGGTAATTCCTTCGCGGTTAGCTGAGTACATCGTTGCCGCGATGATTATTATCTTGGCGCCTGGCCCGAGCGTTTTATTCGTAATCGCTCGGGCCATCGCGTGGGGTCGCAAAGTTGCTGTGTTCACTGTTGCCGGCAATGTCTGCGGCTCTTTTGTTTTATCAGTTTTCGTAGCTCTTGGTCTTGGTCCGATTTTGCAGAGATCAGATCTTGCCTACACCGCAGTGCAATGGGGCGGTGGACTTTACTTAATTTATTTAGGCATTGATGCAATCAGACATCGCAAAATTCATGCCGCTGATATGACTAATCAAGGCGAAAGCGCACCATCAGGCATTCGTTCTATACGTGATGGCTTTTGGGTTGGGGCACTTAATCCAAAGGCAATTGTTTTTTACGCCGCAGTTTTGCCGCAGTTTATCGATCGCGAAAAAGGTCACCTCACTGCCCAGTTAATTTTGCTCGGTGCAATCTTTTCTGTTCTTGCTTTTATCTCCGATGGTTCATGGGGACTTCTAGCCGGCACCGCGCGTGCGTGGCTGGCAAAAGACCCAAATCGCTTGGAAAAACTACGCGCAACCGGTGGGACGATCATGATTATTTTAGGTCTCTCGGTTTTGGTCTTAGCAATTGTCAGTAGCTAACGCCAGAATATAGATATGAAAAAGCCTCTCAAGCCTGCGCGCGAAAATATCTCACCTTCAGATTTAACTTTTGGTCTATCAACATGTAAACGGTGTTTGTGGGTGAAGTACTGGTACAAAGTCTCTGCTCCTATGACCATGCCCCTAGTTGGAACGTTGTCTTCGCTACAGGAAGAGTTTTTTCAAAGGGCGGATATGCCCACAATTGATTCCTCACTTCGCCCAGGAACTATTACTAAATGGGGCGAATTTGTTAAGAGTAAGCCGATACAAATTAATGGCCAGGATACTCGCTGGCGCATTCTGGGAAAATACGACCTTGTATCAACTAATGAAGATGGCACAGTGGGACTTATCGATTGCAAAGTTTCAGATTCAGAGCGAGATAGCGGAGCATTTTATTCACCTCAACTTGAGGCATATGCCTTTGCACTTGAAAATCCAGCTGTAGGAAAGGCTGTTGGGGTTGCATCATTGGGCTTATTAGTTTGGAAACTCACTCATACCGTTGGAGATAATCCTGATAACAGTGGATTTGGCGTCTATCAAAAATATGTCGCCGTTGAGCGCGACCTTGATAATTTCATGCGCGTGATTACAGATTTCATCAACGTATTAGAAGGCGAAATCCCAGAATCTGGTGCTACTTGCACAACGTGCCAATTTCTTACCGTACGTAATGAATTAGATCTTCTTTAATCTTCTTCGCCGGCTACGTTAATTTCTTCGGGATTAGATTTCTTTGGTGCATATGTATCAACATATTCTTGACCAGACATTGCCTGGATTGCATTCATGATTTGGTCTGTGCAGTCTCTTAGATATAACAAATTAGATGAATCGCCATCGAAATACATTGGCTTTCCAAAGTGCATGCCTACTCGGTGAAGATTAGGGATTACTTTGCCTGTTGGCTGAATCTTGTCAGTATTTGACATAGCAACAGGAATAACAGGTGCCCCTGATTCAATTGCTAGCCGAGCAATTCCTGTGCGACCCTTGTACAGGCGACCATCAGGTGATCGTGTTCCTTCTGGGTAGATGCCCAAGCAATCTCCCTCTGCTAATACTTTTAACCCAGTGATTAATGCTGCTTCACTGCGGCGACCTCCAGAGCGATCAACTGGAACTTGGCCAAGTGCAATAAAAGTTAACTTCTTCAACAACCCTTTTGCTCCAGGTGAGGTGAAGTACTCACTCTTAGCCAAAAAAGTAACTTTACGAGGAACTACCAGCGGCATGAAGATTGAATCACTAAATGACAAATGGTTAGACGCGATGATTACCGGACCCTTTGAAGGGACATTACGCAGTCCTTTTACTTTGGGACGAAAGCCAGCCATAAGAAAGGGCGTCAAAAAAGCGCGCAAAGTTCCATAAGGCAGGTTGCTGAACATGGTTCTAATTTACTGGCTATTGCCAGATATGACACTATCTGAGGGTGAGTAATCCGCTTTCAGGCCCCGATGAGTTCGATGATGAGGAACTTATTCGCAGTGAATTTGATTCCATCGTCTCTGGCCTATCCCTGGATGAATCCACCCCAACAACCTATCTGGATGAGTTGGAGAAGTTTGAAGATGGGCATCGATTTATTGCTCCAAATCCCCCTCGTCAAAATATTAAGCAAATCTTTATTTCAGCAAAGTTGGCGATTAAAAAATGGTTTAACCGCGACTATCACGAGGATGACGGAGCAGCTGTATGAGTCTATTTAATTGGGGAATTATCGGAACTGGTGGAATCGCTCACGCCTTTGCTAAAGATTTAGCTCTACTCGATGGTCATGCAGTCCACGCAGTTGGATCGAGAAATTTGAAAACCGCGCAAAATTTTGCAACCGAGTTTAATGCCACAAAAGCATATGGTTCTTACGAAGAGTTAGTTAACGATGACACGATTGATGCTGTGTATGTTGCAACGCCTCATCCGTGGCATGTAGAGAATGTTATTCTCGCATTAAATGCTCAAAAGCCGGTTCTCTGCGAAAAGCCGTTTGCAGTTAATGCCATCGAAGCAAAAGAAATGATTGCTGCTGCTAAGGAAAATAATGTTGCAATCATGGAAGCGATGTGGGCGCGATTCCTTCCGCATTACGCAAAAATTCGCGAAATTGTTGCAAGCGGTGTCCTTGGACAAATCACAACGATTCATGCAGATCATGGTCAGCGCTTAGCTGATCAAAATATTCCAAGGCTCGTCGAACCTTCACTTGCCGGTGGGGCGTTATTAGATCTTGGGATTTATCCCATCTCATTTGCTCACATGGTTCTTGGCATACCAACTTCAATCACAGCCAATGCAGTGTTAACTGCAAAAGGTGTTGATGCTCAGACTTCAATAATCCTTAACTACCCACAAGGTGCACAAGCAATTCTTAATACAACCATGATTGTGCAAACTCCCTGTACTGCCGTTATCGCTGGACTTGATGGCTATCTTGAAGTTGACCGAACTTTTTATAATCCGACTTCAATGCGTGTGACTCTTTACGATGGCACCGTTACCGAATATCCAAACTCATATATAGGCCATGGACTTCGCGAACAAGCTGCTGAATTTGCACGTGTAGTTAAAAGTGGAGAAAAAGAATCCCCGATTCTTAGAGCAGCAGATACCGTGGCAATCATGGAGATCATGGATTCTGTTCGTGCCCTCATTGGGTTGAAATACCCAAATGAAAATTAACTTCTAGCTAAGTCTGCAACTCCCACAAGTCCAGCTTCGTTACCTAACTGCGCTGCAATAATCTCTGGGTAAGGATGTTTACCCGCAAAAGGCATATTGCGCTCTAGTGATTCACGAGTTGGCTTCAAAAGAATTTCACCTGCATCTATTACTCCCCCGCCAATAACAACACAGGCCGGATCAAGCAAAACCGCAAGGGATGCGATTCCGGCACCTAACCATTGACCGGTTGTATTGAAGGCGGCTAATGCAACGGGATCACCTTCTCGTGCGGCTTCAGTAATTGCTTGACCTGTTAGGCCAGCAACTGTGCCATCTCCACGAGAGAGTAAATTACGGGCAACTTCTGGACTTGCATTTATGGCCTCACGTGCATGGCGTAGCAATGCATTTCCAGATGCGTATTGTTCAAAACATCCGCGTGCCCCGCATCCACATATATGACCGTCGGGAACTACACGCATATGTCCAAATTCTGCAGCAATTCCAAATGCACCGCGATAAAGAGAACCGTTAACAACGATGCCTCCACCTATTCCAGTACCAACAGTTAGCATCATCATGTGATCTTGATTTTTCCCAGCACCAAATTTTGCTTCACCCCAAGCAGCTGCATTTGCATCATTTTCAATAACTACTGGAAGTCCAATTAGTTCAGTAAGTTGATTGTCTAAATCAACACCATTCCAGTCCGCAATGTTGGGAGTTGCCAGCATTGTCTTGCGATCAGATGAAACAAAACCTGCGGCAGAGACTCCAACACTGGCCACCGAATGTTTTTGTAGCAATTCTTTTGCAACATCGGCGATTGTCTGTGTTAGTGCAGTGCCACCTTGGCGCGGGGTATCTTTTCTAGCAGTAGTAAGAACTTTTCCAACTTCATCGACAATGCCACCTAGAACCTTTGTTCCACCGACATCTATTCCAATAGTCAATGACATAAGGAGAAATTAACCTTCCAGCGATGCTTTAAGTTGAGAAAGCGCTTGATCAATTGTTGTCTTCTCAGCCTTTTGGCGCATCATCGCTGGAATTGGCATTGACAGCGAAACACTCAATTCGTAAGTAACTTGAGTTGTATCCTCATCGATAGCCTTAATTGAATATGAACCATCCATACCAGTCAGCAAATCTGCATCGTCAAGGGAAAATGAAAGTTTGCCAGGAGCTTGGGACCAGTCGTAATCTAAAATGACGCGATCTTTCATCATCCCTGCATCGATTGTCATCTTCACTTTCGTTGCTTGCCCTTGATCATCTGTGCCCACGACTTCGCTAGCCTTTATGGAACTAGACCATGACGGGTAAGCCTGGATGGCAAATAGGGCCTCTTGAACGGCGGCTAATGGGGCATCGATGGTGACTGTCGAACTGCTCAAATTGCTCATGGGACTAAGGTTACCCTCTTCCGTATTTCTTAATTCTCACGCTAGCGTTAGCGCTATGAATGAAGTCACAACTCCCGCCCTTGTCCCTGCCGCGACCGCCGGTAATCTCACCAATCTCATCGCTGAAAGAGCGTGGTTTGAGCCAGAACGAGTAACAATGTCCCGGCCCCTCGGAGATGGATGGCAAAGCGTAACTGCTCGCGAAGTAGATGAAGAGATTCGCGCAACGGCTAAAGGATTAGTTGCAGCTGGAATTGCGATTGGCGATCGCGTAGCGATCATGGCTCGCACGCGTTATGAATGGACCATTCTGGATTTTGCAATTTGGTTTGCAGGAGCAATCGTTGTTCCTATTTATGACACATCTTCAGCAGAACAAATTGACTGGATTTTGAATGACTCAGGTTCAACGGGAATCATTGTTGAAACCCCAGCTCTTCGTGAATTAGTACAAACAGTTTTACCATCTCATACCAAACACATCTGGACTATGACCGAAGACGTTCTTGCCGTACTACGTAATGCTGGTGCGCACATCGGTGATGATGAAATTGATCGCAGACGCAATTCTCTTGGCCCAGATACTTTGGCTACTTTGATTTATACATCGGGAACAACCGGTAAACCTAAGGGTGTTTCCCTGACTCACGGAAACTTCTTGGCTGAATGCGGAAATGTTGTGCAGGGAGCAAGTGATTTATTTTTAAAGCCTGGAGGTTCAACTCTGTTGTTCCTTCCTGTAGCACACGTATTTGGTCGCATGGTTCAAATCGGTGCAATTAATGCAGGTTTACATCTAGCCCACTGTAGTGATCCTGTTGGTCGCCTTCCATTAGATTTGGCATCTTTTAAACCAACATTTGTTTTAGCTGTTCCTCGCATTTTTGAAAAGATTTATAACGGGGCTGAAGCTCGCGCAGATGCTGCAGGTAAAGGAAAGATATTTAGAAAAGCCGCTGATGTAGCTATTGCTTACTCTGAGGGTATGGATAAAAAGACTATCTCTCCATTCCTAACGCTCAAGCATGCCTTGTTTGACAAGTTGGTCTACTCAAAAATCCGTGCAGGAATGGGTGGACGAGTTGAAGCTGCAATATCTGGTGGTGCTCCACTTGGAGTTCGCCTTGGACATTTCTATCGCGGTGCTGGAGTAACTATTTTAGAAGGCTACGGTTTAACTGAAACTACAGCTGGTGCTACGTTGAACTTAACTAGCGCACACCGCGTCGGTTCAGTTGGTCGCCCTATTCCAGGCACATCAATAAAGATTGCTGAAGATGGTGAAGTTCTCATCCGTGGTCCAATCGTGATGCGCGGTTATTGGCAAAATGATGCGGCTAACGCTGAAGTCTTTGATGAAGAGCGTTGGTTTAAAACTGGCGATCTTGGAAAACTCGATGAAGAAGGTTTCCTTTACATCGTGGGTCGCAAGAAAGAACTCATCGTGACAGCTGGTGGAAAAAATGTTGCACCGGCAGTTTTAGAAGATCGCTTACGGGCGCATCCATTAGTTAGCCAATGCATGGTCGTGGGAGACAATCAGCCATTCATTGCAGCTCTTGTCACAATTGATCAAGATGCACTCAAGGGTTGGGTCGCAAACCACAAAAAAGAAGGCGCATCAATGGCAGATCTTGCTAATGATCCTGATCTCATCGCTGTTGTTCAGACAGCTGTCGATGATGCCAATAAAGCGGTTAGCCGAGCCGAATCAATACGAAAGTTTGTTATCTTGCCAACGGATTTCACTATTGCTGGCGGTCATTTGACTCAAAAACTTTCAATTAAGCGCCACGTCGTTGCGAAGGAATTCGCAAAGGAGATTGAGCAACTCTTCACAAAGTAATTATGTGAGCCTTACGCAGCGAGTCAAACTCGCACAAGAGCTCCACGATGGCATAGCCCAAGATCTCGTGGGGTTGGGCTATGGTCTGGATTCACTTCTTTTTAGTGAAGACGATGAAACTAAACGAGTGCGATTGCGTAGCCTACGTTTGGATATCAATGTATTGATCGAAAAAGTACGTAAAGAAATCTTTGAACTTCGCATTTCGGCAGATACCGAGCAACCTTTAAGTCAGGCAAATTCATTACAGGAGGATCTGACTAAAAGTTTTAACGAAATAATCGGAAACGTTTTACAACATTCGCAAGCAAGCCAGACGTTAGTTTCGATACAAGATAACGGAATCGGTGGTGCCTACGCCAAAAGTAGTCATTTCGGGCTGCAAGGTGTGACAGAACGTATGGATTCACACGGAGCTCATATTGATTTGCAATCTGATTTCACCGGAACGCACATCACAATAACGGTTCCACTTATAGGAAAATAATGAAGCTACTCATTGTTGATGACCACGCAATTGTGCGTGAAGGTTTGAAACGTGCCTTGTCGAAAGTAGGCTTTGATTCCATAGAGGAGGCTGATTGCGTTAGTACTGCACGAGCAAAGATTTCTGCACTAGAGCCAGATGTTGCGGTAGTCGATATTAACTTGCCTGATGGAACTGGTTTCGAACTCGTCCGTTGGATCCGCTCTCATTCAAAGTCAATCGGCATTGTTGTGCTAACGCTTCATCAAGAAGAGAATTACGTTTTGGCCGCAATGAATTCTGGAGCCAGCGCATTTGTCTCCAAATCTGAACCTATTTCCTTTCTCATTGCAGCTATCAAGCACAGCGCAATGGCTCCGTTGACCTTTAGCGCTAATTCCTTAGAGGCAGTTCTGCGACACAGCCACAGCGAATTAACATCCCGCGAATTTGATTTACTTGCACATTTGGAAAAGGGAATGACAACATTACAAATTTCAGAGCTCATGTTCATCAGTCAATCCACTGTCAAAACGCATCTAGCATCTATTTATAGGAAATTAGAAGTCAATAACAGGACTGCTGCAGTCCACGCATTACATCAGCGAGGTTTAACTCGCTAGGAGTTTGGCAAATTTAGCGGCCCAAATTTCCCATCGCCATTCCTTGATGATCCATTGGCGCCCAGCATCACCCATTCTTTTTCTAAGTTCTTCATCTAAAAGAAGCTCAACTATGCGTTGTGAAATATGCCGGGAGTTTGTTCCCTCTACAACGTAGCCAGTTACGCCTTCGATAACGGCGTCAGGAGCGCCTCCAGAGGCACCAGCTACAACAGGCAAGCCGCACGCACTAGCTTCAAGATAAACAATTCCTAGACCTTCAACTTCTAATCCGGCTAAACGTGAACGAGAAGGCATCGCGAAAACATCTCCAACACAGATATATTGCGGAAGCTCTTGGTATTGAATTCGGCCAATGAAACTTACATTATCGTCAAGTTTATATTTAGTAACTAAGGATTGCAGATGTTTAAGATATGGACCTTGGCCCACAAGTACCAGATGCGCATTAGGTACTTGCGCAAGAATGAGCGGCATTGATTCAATCAGATAGTCCTGACCCTTGCGGTGAACTAAACGTCCGACGCTAACTATTACTTTCTTATCTTCAAGGTTAAGAGATTTTCGTAGATTCCGTGAGTCGAGCGGTTTAAAGTGATCAATATCGATACCCGGAGCAATCTTGACCATTGATTCTGCAGATTTTCTAGTTAAAGCACGAGCGATTGCACTACCCGTGAACTCTCCTAAATAAGTAAGTGAATCAATAGTTTTACCAATATGGCGGATAATCAGATTAAATGGAAAAACTTTTGACCACCAGACTTCATGGCCATGAGTCAGCGCAACAATCCGTGTAGCGCCAGCGCGCCGAAGCACTGCAGACATCCACCCCAGGGGTGCGGCAGCGCCAAATGCAACAGTTTCAATATTTCTGGTACGAATTATCTCAGCAACTGCGCGATTGACTCGCGGAGTAGGTAACAGAATTTTCGCACGATCTCGTATAACTTCGACACCAAAATCGCGCATCCAATCAGCATCATATTTTTCAGAAGATTCTTGATGAGAGGTATAGACAACAATGCTGGATTTTGGCAGGCGCTCAATTAGACCAATGATGAAGGTTTCGATACCTCCGGCACGTGGCCCAAAATCATTGGTTACGAATAAAGTTTTTTCAGAAACGTCGAGCACCTACTAAAGGCTTTCTTCCCATTGTGCTCAGTGGCGCAATCTTTACGCGCGAGCCAGAGCGAGGAGCGTGCACCATCTTGCCTCCACCAATATAGATTCCAACGTGTGAAACGGGACGACCAAAAAATACTAAGTCTCCGGGCTTAAGAGCTTTTAAAGATACAGATTTTCCCAAATGCGCCTGTGCCGCTGAGGAATGTGGAAGTGAGACTCCGGCAGCTTGGTAAGCGCGCATAGATAATCCCGAACAATCCCAATTAACTAAGCCTGCTGCCCCAAAGACATAACGGTCGCCGATTTGTTTGAGCGCGAATTTGATGGCAATACCTGCGCGGCCAGAAATTCCAGAGAAAGCTTTGGCAGCCGCTTGTGATGTTGCTTGATCAGCATCTTCCTGTTCGGCAGCCAATTTTGCTAAACGTTCACGTTCTGCCTTAGTCAACTTAGATAGCAATGCTTCTGCCTGCGCCAATTTTTCTTGGGCCATTGCTGATTGTGCTTTGAACTTTTTTTCTGCAGCCATAACCAGTGCCAACTTGTCGTTGACGGTCATTGTCGTTGCACTTAAACGTTGTTGAGCAGCTTGATACTTTCGGAGCTGGGCAGATTTTCCACGACTTAAAGCATCCAATGCGCCAGCTGAAGATAAGTAAAGCGATGGATCAGATGAAAATAGAAGTTCGAGTGATTGACCCAAACCACCGGCCTTGTATTGCTCAATTGCAATTGTGCCTAAAGATTTTTGAAGCGTGGACAAGGTTTGACCTTGCACCGCCGCTTTGGCCTTAATCCCATTTAAAGTTTTGGTTAAAACCCCAAGTTTTACTTTGGCTTCCTGTGCACCCTCTGCCGCAGTGGTCGCCTCTTCTTCTAGCAACTGAACTTTTGCCTGAACGTCAGCAAGTGAGGGAGCAGCGTTGGCTGGTGCAAACAAGCCAGCGCCTATGGCACATGCCAAAAGCCCGGTTAGGAGAATGCGCCGATACATAGCCCAAAGGCTAACGAGGTTTAATGGACCAACTCAACTTATGAGCGTAATTTGCACCTGTGAAATAGCCGCGAATCTGTCATAGTAAGACAAATGAGCACAGTTGCATCCTTGGTTGTAGGGCGAGATGGCTCTACATCAAAAGGGAATAGTTCTAATGGAGTTTCATCTGACGCTGACCGCTCAGCTTTTTTGAATCGTCGCCGTAAAGTTGATTGCATTCTTATTGGTGGAAATACGGCGCGCCATGAGCCATATAAGCAAACACCAGTGCCATTAGTAATCATCTCTCGCTCACACATTAACCCGGTAGCTGGAAATGACATGTCGCACTTATGGAATTTATCTGCGGCACAAGCGCTGTCAAAGGCCAAAGAACAGTTTGGAGAAAAAATCCTCATTGAAGCCGGCACTTCCATAATTATCGAACTTATCGACCAAGGACTTATTGATCAACTAGATCTAAGCGTCACTCCTGTTACTGGAGGAGATCATCCTATTGATTGGCGATCATTGCTCGAAAAGTTCGCACGCCACACTCTGGTAAGTGTTGATGATACTGATTTTTATTGTGCAACTAATTAAAAAGCCGAAATTAGGGCAACACCTGTAACGGCTAGAGCGATTCCTACATATTGAACTTTATGTAAACGCTCATGCAAAAACTTAAAGGCAAGAACAGCAGTTGCTATTGGAAATAAGGATCCAAGAACCATAGCGATTGAAACTAAGCCTTTTGTGCAGGCAACTCCCAGTAAGACATTAGCTAAGAAATCTGCAATGCCAATAAAAATTAAAGTTGGGAACTCCTTTTTGGAAAAGCTACCAGTTGTGCGGAATTTGATTGCTATGCCAGTAGTTACAAAGAAAGTCGAAGCACGCATTGAAACCATTGTCATGAGCGCGCTGGACTGAGAACCGATAGACATTGAAGTTAATGCAGTTCCAAAACCAAATGCAGCACCTAGACCAAATAGAAGAGGCTTGATTGGTAGCCCTTGAGAAAGTTCAGGACCACTTGCACAAAAAACTCCAACTAATGCCAACACAACACCTATTGAAGTAATCGTTGATAATGAATCGCCTTTGAATAATGCGTAAGTAAGTGGAACAACCGCGCCCATAGAACTAATTGGCGAAACCACACCCATGCGACCAGTTGATAAACCTTCATACAAACAAAACAATCCAAAGTAACCCAACAAACCAGCTAATATTCCTGGAATTAAATAGCCATTACTTCCGAAGGCGTTTTCATGCCAAGCCCCTGAAATAATCATCAGCAAAAGACCAAAAATTAATCCAAGTATTTGTGAAACCCCTACGACTGCAATTGGTGCATGCTTTTTACTAAGTCGACCACCTTCAAAATCAGCAGTACCCCACAACATGCTCGAGATGAGCGCTAGTAATGTGGCCATATGAGCAAGGTTACCGCCCTGCCTCCCATGATTAATGGACCTGGCTGTTTATCCTTAAGCAGTGGATGCCAAGGGATTTGAAGATTTAATCAATAACCTTCGCACATTTACTCCTCGCACTGAAATTGTTTTAGAAGAAGTACCAGCGCCTCAAAAATTAGCAACATACGCCTTCGCTTTTTCAGCCGATGTCAGCAATGGGTTACTCGCAGATGAAGAAGATGAAATTGCATCTGGTCGCTTTGTTTTACTTCATGAACCAGGTGGACAAGATACGTGGGAAGGTGAATTTCGCTGCGTGACATTTGTGCGCGCTGACGTTGACCCAGTCATGCAGCAGGATCCGCTTTTGCCTGAAGTTGGTTGGAGTTGGTTCCTAGAAGCCCTTGACCGGGAAGAGTGTTTACTTGCAGCCCCCAGTGGAACTGTGACTCGAGTTTCAAGTGCTTCATTTGGAAAACTTTCTCCTCGCAACGATGAGTCAGAGATAGAAATTAGAGCTTCATGGACTCCATTAGTTCAAGACCCAATTGAACTGATGAAACATATTTCGGGATGGTGCAGATTAATTACCGATGTTGCAGGTCTTGAACCAATACCTGAAGGTGTTGCGACAATCTCATCTGCCAGACGTAGATAGTTACATTCATGTCTGAAGAAATAACTGCCGTACCACTGCTTGCGCCGGCTGCCGGCACGCCTGCGGTTATTGATACTCCCGGCGCATTTGAATTAGCTCTGAGTCAACTTGCCTTGGGTTCTGGGCCATTTGCAGTAGATGCTGAGCGCGCATCGGGTTTTCGATATAGCGCTCGGGCATACCTCATTCAAATTAAACGTAATGGGGGCGGGCTCCACCTTATTGACCCGATTCCGTTCGGACCTGGTCATCCTTTAATGAATGCACTCAATGATTTACTAAATACCGACGAAGTTATTTTACATGCAAGTACTCAGGACTTGCCATGTCTTCGTGAACTTGGAATCCATCCCCAGCTGCTATTTGATACTGAATTAGGCGGACGTATCGCCGGACTTCCTCGAGTCGGTTTGGGTCCGCTTCTTGAATCACTCATGGGAGTTTCCTTAGCTAAAGAACATAGCGCTGCAGATTGGTCAGTACGGCCCTTGCCTCAAGAATGGCTTACATATGCAGCATTGGATGTTGAACTACTTGTTGATCTTCGTGACAAAGTTGAATCTATTTTGATTGATGCTAAGAAAGAAAATTGGGCCAAAGAAGAATTTGCTTCAATCTTGCTTGCACCACCACCTCCTCCTCGAGTCGATCCCTGGAGAAGAACTTCTGGCATGCATAAAATTAGACGGCGTGATCAATTAGCAATTATTCGTGAACTCTGGAATGCACGCGATGAAATTGCTAAGGCGCAAGATATTGCAGGTGGGAAATTGCTCAATGATTCAGCGATTGTTGAAATTGCACTTAATCCCCCAACGAATAAGAAGGAATTCGAAAAAGTATTGCGCCCATTAGGTTTGCGCGCACGTTGGTTAGAAAATATAGAAGTTTGGCTAGATGCGATTGTCCGTGCATCTGCCATGCCTGAAAATCAATGGCCAGCAATGCGCACCAACGCCGACGTTTTGCCGCCAATAAAACTGTGGCGAGATAAATTTCCCGAAAAATTTGCGCCGCTCTCGCATGCACGTGCACGCATTGAAAAAATTGCCCAAGAAAATAGCATCCCGGTTGAAAACCTCATTACTCCCGAATTAGTCAGACGCATATGTTGGTCTGCGCCAACGCCTTCCACAGTTGAATTCTCGCCATCGATAGTTCGGGAACATCTTCTAGAACTTGGCGCACGCAGGTGGCAGGTAGATTTGGTGGCAGATGCCATTGCCCTAGCCCTTCTTGAAAAAGAGCCCCTGCCGACCCCCGAGCCTGTGCCAGAAGCCACACCTGAAGAGGCCTGAATTACGCAACATTAGAGTTGCGTAAATACCCCTCAGGCTCTAGATTTTCTTCCATGTTGAGCACGTTTATCATCGCTTTGCGGGAGGGCTTAGAGGCCTCATTAATTGTGGGCATTCTGGTGGCATACATTCTCAAAAGTGATCGCAGGGCGCTATTACTTCCTTTGTGGAGCGGTGTTGCCGCAGCAGTAGTTGCAAGTTTGGGGCTAGGTTTTGCCCTCTCGCAAACTTCGGCTGGATTGAGCCAGCGCGCCAATGCGCTATTTGCTGGAACAACTTCATTTGTAGCCGTCGCACTCGTCACGTGGATGGTTTTTTGGATGAAGCGATCTGCTCGCTATTTAAAGACAGATCTACATGGGAAAATGGACTCAGCTTTACGAACAGGCCCCCTAGCCCTTGCTGGAGCAGCGTTTTTTGCTGTTATTCGCGAAGGTCTAGAGACCGCACTCTTTATATATTCAAACTTTAAAACTGTTGCAGACACCCGTAGTTCTGCTTTGGGATTACTTCTTGGTTTCGGAGTTTCAATTTCGCTTGGTTATTTAATTTTCAAATCTTCAATCAAACTCAACTTAAGTAAGTTCTTCCGCTATACCGGCATTGCACTCGTGGTTGTAGCTGCCGGAGTTCTTGCCTATGGGGTCCATGAATTTCAAGAACTTGGTTGGTTATCTGGTGCTGACTCATTGGCTTGGGACATCTCCTCTCAAATGCCTGCAGATTCCATAGCCGGAGCAGCCCTGGGTGGAACCGTTGGTTTTGATACGTCTACATCGTGGCTTCAGTTGGCAATCTGGGCCACCTATCTGGTCGCTGTTCTGGTTCCCTATCTTTCTAAGCCCCGAGTATCACAACTAACTCCTGCTTAATCACTGTCACAAATCCTTACTGGCGGGTAACATAAGCGCTATTCGCACCTAGTAAAGGATCACTATGTCCCGCTCCGTTGTCTTAGTTGATGCCGTTCGCACACCCTTTGGAAAATCAGGAGGGATGTATGCAGGTACTCGAGCTGATGATCTGATGGTCCGTGCAATTCGCGGACTACTTGATCGAAATCCTAACGTTGATCACAGCGCAATCGATGATGTTGCAATCGCTGCTGCCACTCAAACTGGTGATCAAGGAATGAACATCGGGCGGAGTGCAACGCTTCTTGCAGGCCTACCTAACACAGTTCCTGGATATTCGATTGACCGTTGGTGCGCCGGTGCACTCACTGCAGTTACAACAATTGCCGGATCAATTGCTTTTGGTTCCAACGACATTGCTATTGCCGGCGGTGTTGAACATATGGGAAATCACCCAATGGGTGAACTCATGGATCCAAATCCTCGTTACTTAGCTGAAAAAATAGTTGAGCAAGATGCACTTGCAATGGGTGCCACGGCTGAAAGACTTCATGATCGCTTCCCAACAATTACAAAAGAGCGTGCAGATAAATATGCACTTAATTCGCAAATCAAAACTGCAAAGGCATACGAAGCTGGAAATATTCAACGCGATTTAATTCCAATGGCTGCACGAAGTGCAGAACTGGGTTGGACAATTGCAACAGTAGATGAAGCGCCTCGTCCATCGACAACTATGGAAGGTCTAGCAGGTTTAAAAACTCCTTTTCGTCCTGCTGGTCGAGTCACAGCAGGAAACTCATCTGGCTTAAATGATGGTGCTACTGCCGCCCTTTTAGCTAGTGAAGAAAAGGCAAAAGAACTTGGTTTAACAATTAAAGCCCGTCTGGTTTCTTATGCCTTTGCTGGTGTTGAACCAGAAGTTATGGGCTTTGGTCCAGTTCCTTCAACAATTAAGGCGTTGAAGCAATCTGGTTTAACGATCGATGACATTGGACTATTCGAAATCAATGAGGCTTTTGCTGTCCAAGTACTTGCCTTTTTGGAACACTTTGGAATTGCCGATGATGATGCGCGTGTTAATCCTTTTGGTGGTGCAATCGCAGTTGGTCACCCACTTGCTTCATCTGGCGTGCGTTTAATGCTCAATCTTGCACGCTCTTTTGAAGATCATCCAGAGGTGCGATATGGATTAACAACAATGTGCATCGGCCTTGGAATGGGTGGATCAGTTATTTGGGAAAATCCACACTTCGACGGACAGGTGAAATAAATGACTACCGAAATTAAACTTCCAGAAGGTGCCCCAGAAGAAGTTGTAACTCAGGCGCTTGTGCGCGATATAGATTTAAGCGCATTTGGTGCTAAAGGCAGCATGGCCCTTATTACTTTGGACAATGGCCTTGACCATAACCGCCCCAACACTTTCGGGCCTCAATCATTACTGGCACTCGATGCAGCAATAACCGAAGCCACATCTCGTAAACCTGCGGCTATTGCAATTACAGGCAAGCCATTTATCTTTGCCGCCGGTGCTGATTTATCGGCGCTTTCTTTCATCACTACTCGCGAAGAATCCTTAGCCATTGGAAAATTAGGTCACGACGTATTTCGTCGGCTTGGTGAATCCAGCATCCCTACTTTTGCTTTCATCAATGGTCTGGCACTCGGTGGCGGACTTGAGGTCGGTTTGCACTGCAACTATCGCACCCTTGCATCTACTGCTTTCACCGCCCTTCCAGAGGTTTTCTTAGGTCTGGTGCCCGGTTGGGGTGGTGCAACACTCTTGCCAAAATTAATTGGCCCAGAGCGCGCAGTTCAAGTAATTATGTTAAATGCTCTCAACAACAACACCATGATGAAAGCAAAAGATGCATTCGCACTTGGAGTAGTTGATGCAGTATTTGAACCATCAGATTTCCTCGAGAGATCAATTGCATTTGCTGCAGGAGTTCTCAACGGAACAACTATTATCGAACGCAAAGATTACAGCCAGGATCCAGCCTGGGAATCTGCCCTTGCAACTGGAAAGGCTGCATCACTTAAAAAATATGGCGGCGCCGAAATAGCATCACCGATGAAAGCACTTGAACTTATTGCCGCGGCAAAAACCAATACTTTGGGTGCTGGCTTTGATGCCGAAGATGCAGCTCTGGCTGATTTAACAATGAGTGATCCGCTACGTGCATCACTGTATGCATTTAATGTTATTCAGAAAAAACGCAAGAAGGTCGAAGGTGCACCGAAACCTTCTCTAGCTCGCAAGGTTAGTAAGGTCGGAGTTGTCGGTGCCGGTTTGATGGCCTCTCAGTTAGCTCTCTTACTTCTTCGAAATCTTAAATGCACAATTGTCATGACCGATATTGATCAAGAACGTGCAGATAAAGGTGTGGCTTGGGTAAAAAATGAATTAGCTAAGTTAGTTGAAAAGAAGCGAATGTCTTCTGAATCAGCGGGGCGCTTATCTCTTTTGATTTCAGGCTCAGCTGATCAAAGCGAATATGCAGGGTGCGATTTCATTATCGAGGCAATCTTTGAAGAGCTCGCACTTAAACAAGAATTGTTTAAGAAGTTAGAAGCAATAATCTCTCCCGAATGCGTTCTAGCAACTAATACATCTTCACTCTCAGTTGAACGTATGAGTGAGGGATTGAAAAACCCAGAGCGCGTTGTGGGATTCCACTTCTTTAATCCAGTGGCAGTTATGCCACTTCTTGAAGTTGCTCGCACTAGTAAAACCGATGATGCAACAACTGCTACGGCAATTGCTATTGGTAAAGAACTCAAGAAAACAATGATCATCTGTAAAGATGCTCCTGGTTTTGTCGTTAATCGACTTCTCACCCGCTTTATGGGTGAGATTACGGACGCCGTTGACGAAGGAACCTCTCCTGAGGTGGCCGATAATGCGATGCGTTCAATTGGTTTTCCTATGTCTCCATTCCAACTTCTGGATTTGGTTGGTCCCGGAGTAGCGCTACACGTTTCACAAACTCTCAATGCCAATCTTGGAGAGCGATACCGAATTTCTCCAACAATGGCGGCAATGGTCAAGGAAGGTGTTCGCAACTTCTACATAAAAAATGAAGATGGCAGCGTTGGTGCAAACCCAGCGGCTATCGCACTCATTCATAAAGGTGACTCCCCATCAACGGCTGAGCAAGTACGAAGCCGTGCACTTACTGCATTAGCTGTTGAGGCACGCATGATGCTAGATGAAGGCGTTGTTTCAACTCCTGCTGAAATCGACTTATGTATGTTGATGGGTGCCGGGTGGCCAATGCACCTTGGGGGAATTTTGCCTTATCTTGATCGAGAAGGAATTAGCGAGGCTGCTTGCGGTCAGCGTTTTCATCCGAAGGGATCTGCATCTCTGCCTTAAGAGAGCTACTCCATTCAACAACGCTTCTCGCAATATTTTGAGCAGTAATTCCAATATCATTCAAGATTTCGCCACGCTTTGAATGTTCGATAAATTCAAGAGGTACGCCGATTGAATGTAAGGGAATTAATACACCAGCATCTCTAAACATCTCTGATACTGAACTTCCAATACCTGCATGACGGATTCCATCTTCTAGCACCACCACGCTCTTGTAACGCTCTGCCATACGTACTAATGATTGCGGCAACGGCTTCACCCAACGTGGGTCAATCACCGTGACGCCAACACCTTCGC
This sequence comes from Actinomycetota bacterium, assembly GCA_947450175.1. GTDB lineage: Bacteria > Actinomycetota > Actinomycetes > Nanopelagicales > Nanopelagicaceae > Planktophila. Next base: position 21,661 of record CANFUR010000005.1, read on the forward strand.
GATATGCCGAAGACGCTGCTTCAACTGCAATTGCAGCCATAGCCCCAACACTGATCATCAATACATCAGCACTTTCTCCGCGGTATAAAACATCGATACCGTCTCGGCGTTCAAAAGCTGGAATATCTTCTTGAACCGCCCCTTTAGGGAATCGAACCATAGATGGAGCATCGTCGATTTCTATCGCTTCACGCAATAATTCTTTTAGACGTGCTCCGTCTCGGGGTGCAGCTACATGCATAGTTGGAACAATTCCGGTTAATGCTAAATCCCAAATTCCATGGTGTGATGGGCCATCATCGCCGGTTATGCCTGAGCGATCTAAAACAAAAGTAACACCGGCCTTATGTAATGCAACATCTAAGAGCATTTGATCAAATGCGCGGTTAAGAAATGTTGAGTACACAGCAACAACAGGATGAAGGCCAGTAAAGGCCAATCCTGCAGCACTTGTCACTGCATGTTGTTCGGCGATTCCGACATCAATCGTGCGTTCAGGAAAGGCGGCCTGAAATTGATCTAGACCAGTAGGTCCCAACATTGCTGCAGTAATTGCAACAATATCTTGACGCGACTTACCAATTTCAACTAATTCTTTAGCAAATATTTTTGTCCATGAGGTCCCGCTCTTAGCTAACGGTTCACCTGTCTCGGCATCAATTACGCCAACTGCATGAAATTTTTCGGCCTCATCAGCTACTGCAGGCTTATGACCCTTGCCCTTTTCGGTCATAGCATGAACCAAAATTGGCGCACCATAATCTTTGGCTTGTTGAAGTGCTTTCTCCATAGCTTCAATATCGTGACCATCAATTGGACCCATGTACTTCAGACCAAGATCTTCAAACATGCCTTGCGGAGCAACAATGTCTTTGATGCCTTTTTTCATACCATGTAAAGTTTCGTAAATAGGAACACCCACTACTGGAGTTTTGTGAAGAACTTCTTTGCCCCAATCGAGGAACTTCTCATATCCGCTAGTAACACGTAATGTTGAAAGATACGTGGCAACACCGCCAATAGTTGGTGAATATGAACGCGTATTGTCATTAACAACAATAACTAAATTTCGTTTTTGTTCTGGTGCAATATTATTGAGTGCTTCCCATGACATGCCACCGGTTAATGCACCATCGCCCACTACAACTACAACATGGCGATCGTTAGCTCCTTGAATTGAAAAACCCCTGGAAATTCCATCGCCCCAAGAAAGCGCGGTTGAAGCATGTGAGTTTTCAATAACATCATGTTCGCTCTCAGCTCGGTTCGGGTAACCTGAGATCCCTGTGCGCTGGCGCAATTTATCGAAAGATTGCGCGCGGCCAGTTAATATCTTATGAACATAGGATTGATGTCCAGTGTCAAAGAGAATTACATCTTTAGGAGATTCAAAAATACGGTGTATCGCAACAGTTAGCTCTACGACACCTAAGTTAGGACCTAAATGCCCACCGGTTTTAGAGACTTTTTCAATAAGAAGTTCGCGAATCTCGGCACTTAAGTCAATTAATTGATCATGAGTCAGGGTTGCCAGATCGGCAGGAGAATTAATCTGGCTCAACATAGGCGTAAGTTTAGGTGCTTAAGCGTTTAAGAGCGACCGTAATACGTACTGCATGATTCCGCCGTGGCGGTAATAGTCGGCTTCTCCCGGTGTATCTATGCGTACAGTGGCCAAAAAGCTCTTGTCACCAGCGCTAACCGTGAGCTCTTTGGGAACTCCCCCTGTATTTAGTGCAGTAATGCCGCTGATTGAAAATACTTCTTCACCCGTTAGACCTAGTGATTGCGCATTCGCACCATCTTTAAATTGTAAAGGTAGAACACCCATACCAATTAAATTAGAACGATGAATGCGTTCAAAGCTCTCGGCAATAACTGCTCGAACTCCTAGAAGCGCAGTTCCTTTTGCCGCCCAGTCACGCGATGAACCCGAACCATATTCTTTGCCAGCAAGAATTACTAAGGGTGTACCTGCGGATTGATAAGCAACGCTTGCATCATAAATAGTTGACTGCTGGCCATCATTTGCAAAGTTTCGAGTAAATCCACCTTCGACACCATCTAGTAATAGGTTCTTCAGACGAATATTGGCAAAAGTTCCACGAATCATTACTTCGTGGTTTCCGCGGCGGGAACCATACGAGTTGAAATCTTTGCGATCAATTCCATGGTCAGCTAAATATTTTCCAGCAGGGGAATCAACTTTGATATTTCCTGCAGGGGAAATGTGATCAGTTGTCACAGAATCGCCAAGAATAGCCAGGACACGCGCGTTGGCAATATCAACAACCGGAGTCGGAGTTTTTGGCATCGCATCGAAATATGGAGGTTTACGCACATACGTTGATTGCGGATCCCACTCGAAAGTTTTTCCTGTTGGAGTTGCAAGAGATTTCCAACGGTGGTCTCCATCAAAGACCGATGCGTAATCTTTAGTAAACATCGCAGAAGAGATTGACGATTCTATAACACTTTGAATCTCGGCCGGAGTCGGCCAGATATCAGATAAAAATACATCTTTGCCGCTTTGATCTTTGCCCAATGCATCTTTTTCAAAGTCATGATCCATAGTTCCAGCGATTGCATAAGCAACTACTAGTGGCGGTGAAGCTAAGTAGTTCATCTTTACATCTGGGCTAATACGGCCTTCAAAGTTACGGTTACCTGATAACACAGCAGTTACTGCCAAGTCAGCGTCATTGACAGCTTTGCTAATTTCGATGGGAAGCGGGCCAGAGTTACCAATACAGGTAACACATCCGTATCCGACTAAGTTAAAACCAAGGGCTTCCATGTACTGCGTTAAATCGGCACGATCGTAGTAATCAGTTACAACTTTTGATCCTGGAGCAAGCGTAGTCTTAACCCACGGCTTGGATTTCAATCCCTTTTCAACAGCTTTTTTGGCTAGTAAAGCTGCACCAATCATTACTGAAGGATTTGAAGTATTTGTACATGAAGTAATCGAAGCTATGACAACATCACCGTTCTTCACACGGGTTGCTCCAGCACTTACTTCAGTTTTTGACGTCTTATCTGAATAGTACGTTGGCACAATTTTTTCAAAAGCTAATTTTGAATCACTCAGTGAGATTCGATCTTGAGGACGTTTTGGTCCCGCTATTGATGGAACTACCGTTGAAAGATCAAGTTCGACATGCTCTGAAAAGCGTGGTTCAACTGAAGGGTCATGCCATAGCCCTTGTGCCTTTGCGTATTTTTCTACCAATTCAACTTGATCTTCATTTCGACCAGTAAGGCGCAAGTAACGCAAAACTTCTTCATCGATGGGAAATATTGCACATGTAGATCCGTATTCAGGGCTCATGTTTCCAATAGTTGTTCGATTGGCCATAGGTACAGAGACAACACCTGGGCCATAAAATTCAACAAACTTTCCAACAACACCGTGCTTGCGAAGAATTTCAGTAATTGTCAATGCCATATCAGTTGCTGTCGTACCGACAGGCAATTGCCCGGTTAATTTAAAGCCAACAACACGGGGGATCAACATTGAAACTGGCTGGCCTAAAAGCGCGGCTTCGGCCTCAATGCCACCCACACCCCAACCCAACACACCAAGACCGTTGACCATCGTTGTGTGTGAGTCAGTGCCGACAACCGTATCTGGGTATGCACGTACAACACCGTTGACGGTTCGTGTCATTACTACCCTTGCTAAGAACTCAATATTTACTTGATGAACAATTCCGGTTCCAGGTGGAACAACTTTGAACTCATCGAAGGCGGTTTGTCCCCAACGCAAAAAGCGATAACGCTCTTGATTGCGCTCATATTCAATATCGGTATTTTTTTCAAAAGCATCCTTAGTGCCAAAAACATCGGCAATGACTGAGTGATCAATTACTAATTCAGCTGGTGCTAGTGGGTTTACTTTTGAGGCATCTCCACCTAGTTCAACAATTGCCTCACGCATAGTTGCAAGGTCAACAATGCAAGGAACTCCAGTGAAATCCTGCATGACAACACGGGCTGGTGTGAATTGAATTTCAGTGTCGGGTTCAGTGGCTGGATCCCAGTTAGCTAGCGCCTTGATGTGATCGGCCGTGATGTTTGCGCCATCTTCGGTACGAAGCAGATTTTCTAACAAAATTTTGAGCGAGAAGGGAAGATTTGAAGCCCCATCAATCTTGGAGATATCAAAAATCTCAAAACTCTTACCCGCAACTTCCAGATTGTTCTTTGCGTTGAAAGAGTTTTTACTCATTATGTCCCCTTGTTAAATCTTCGCTAGCTTGAGCGTCAAGATACCTTAGCCGGCTCAAACAGTGCAACACATTCGATGTGATGTGTCATTGGAAAGAGATCAAAAGCCCTTAGTTTTATGAGTGAAAAGCCAAGATCTAAAAAGTAACGAGTATCACGCGCTAGTGCTGCCGGATCACATGCCACATAGACAACTTTGCCAGGAGATAACCGAGCAATTTCATTTACAACTAACTTTCCGGCGCCATCTCGCGGTGGGTCTAGGACTACAACATGTGCTGAATTAATTCTTGGCAGATGCTTAGCAACATCGCCTGTAATTATCTTTACATTTGGATTGTTAATAAAATTTTTGGTTGCATCACCAGTAGCGCTCTTACTTCCTTCGATTAATGTAATAACTCCACTTTCTTGGACAGCATCAACTAATGCCGCAGTAAATAGCCCCACTCCCCCGTATAAATCCAAAACATGATCACCAGGTGAGACTTCTGCAAACTCCTGAACTACAGTACTAAGGATGGTAGGCGCGCTTTTGTGGCCCTGCCAAAAAGACTCACTACTCACTTGTAATGTCTTGCCCAAGACTTCCTCATGTAGAACTGCTGGACCTTCACTCAAACGAGATTTTGTTTCACCTCGCGTTGCTACCAATGAGATTGATCGCTCACCTGTATTTGAAGCAGCGATCTCTACGCGCATATCGCCTTTCCATTTGCGAGCACCAAGTTCTTGAAAACCTACTTCTTGCGTGGCAACTAAACAGTTACTGACTGGAATGATTTTGTGGCTACGTGCTCCAATAAAACCAAGTTGGCCGTTTCTATCGGTTGTTGATGTGATTCGTGAGCGCCAACCTAAAGATTCACCAACACTTTCGACTTCAACCTGAATATCCATTTTAGCAATCCTGGAAAATTGTTCAGTTATTACATCGGCCTTTAAATGCAACTGGCGCTGCTTACTTATGTGCTGAAAATCGCAACCTCCACAACCTGTACGGTTGGAATACTGACAAGGAGCGCTGACTCTGTCGCTAGATGATTCTAAAACTTCAACAACATCAGCACGGTTAAATGAACTTCCTACAGAGGTTATTTCAATTCGACATTTTTCTCCTGGGATAGCATGGCGTACGAAAATAACAGCACCTTCAAAGCGGGCGATGAAATGACCGCCATGGGCAACCTTTTCAATCTCAACATCAACGCTTTCGCCAACTGCCAGGGTAGTTTTCTTAGTTGGTGCCACGGAACTAACCTTAAGGGTGTAAGTTAATGCATATGCACGTAGTCATCATGGGATGCGGTCGGGTCGGTTCGTCTTTAGCTACTGATCTTGAGGCTGCTGGCCACACCGTTGCAGTCATTGACCAGGCCCGCGAAGCTTTTCGACGTCTAGGTCCAGACTTTAAAGGCAAGACTGTCACCGGAGTTGGTTTTGATCGCGATGTATTGCGTGAAGCAGGAATTCAAGATGCCGATGCCTTTGCTGCAGTAAGTAACGGAGATAACTCAAATATTTTGGCTGCCCGTGTTGCACGCGAGACATATGGCGTACAAAACGTTGTTGCGCGAATTTATGACCCAGGCCGTGCCGAAATTTACCAGCGCCTAGGCATTCCGACTGTTGCAACAGTTTTGTGGGCAACTGATCAAATTTTGCGACGGCTTTTACCTGAAGGCTCTCGCTCTGAGTGGCGTGATGCAAGCGGAACAGTGCAGCTCTGTGAAATGCATCCACACAGTGATTGGTACGGTCGCCCAATTTTGCTCATTGATGAACTCACACCGGCACGCGTAGCTTTCATTACACGCCTAGGTGTTGGATTGATTCCAGATCAACATACTGTTTTGCAACAAGGTGACTTAATCCATGTAATGGTTGCCGATGAAGATATCGCTACAACTGAAACGATCTTAGCCAATACACCAGATGGAGATCGATGATGAGAGTTGCAATCGCTGGTGCAGGAAATGTTGGCCGTGCTATCGCCCGTGAACTTTTAGATAATGGGCATCAAGTATTACTTATTGATAAAGATCCTAAAGCACTCAAGCTTGAAAGCGTCCCTGATGCTGAATGGTTAATGGCAGATGCTTGTGAAATAACCTCTTTAGATAATGCACACTTGAATAATTGTCAGGTGCTTGTGGCTGCAACGGGTGATGACAAAGCTAATTTAGTTACCTCACTACTTGGCAAGACTGAATACGGTGTACCTCGTGTGGTTGCTCGAATTAATCACCCAAAGAATGAATGGCTCTTCGATTCTTCATGGGGTGTCGATGTAGCGGTATCAACGCCACGAATTATTGCTGCTCTGGTTGAAGAGGCAGTAAGTGTCGGAGACGTAGTACGGCTGTTCTCATTTAAAAAGGGTCAAGCAAATCTTGTCGAATTAACTTTGCCAGATGGTTCTTCTTGTATTGGCAAAACTGTTGAAGAAATTGAACTTCCACAGGACGCAGCCCTTGCCGCAATTGTTCGTGATGGCAGAGTAATTACAGCTAAAGCCCACGATGTATTTGCCGCCGGTGATGAACTTTTGTTTGTTGCTTCATCAGATGCAGAAGCTCAGATTAAGGCCTGCTTTATAACTAGTTAGATTTAATAACTGGCGGCGCAGTTTTAATCACAAGCCAACTTCCGTAAGCAGCGGCAAAAAAAAGCGGATAGCCCATTGCTAGGTTTACAGTTCCAAGCAGATTTACGTTACCACTTCGATAAATTGGATACTGAACAGCTATACGAGCAAAAAACATTGCAACCCAAATCCAACTCGCCCTTGTATATATTTTCTTTCGAACTGGGTTATGTCGCCATTCAAAGTTTTCACCCAAGAGTGGTCCCAGAACAATTCCAAGCAAGGGCCAGCCAACTAAATTTGCCACAAGATAGGCAGTTCCATAGCCCAAGTTGGTAAGTAGTTTTGGAATATAGAAATCAGATGCATTGCCTGAACGATGGGCAAAGTATGCACAAATTAACACTCCCAAAATACCCGAGAATGAATGTTGAATCGTATCTTTCATAGCTAAGCGAATAATGGCCAAGAGAATTGATAGCGACAACGCTGCAATCAAAGACTGTTGTAAATCGTGCTTAAGATTAAAAACTACAAGAAATATGATGGACGGAAGCCCAGAATCAATAAGGCCTTTTTTACCGCCTAGTGCGTTAATTACGGTTTCTTTATCTTGATTATGTTCGCTCATGCCACACCTGTTGATCCAAATCCACCGCTGCCTCGACCTGAGCCAGGAAGATCTTGCACTTCGATGAAATTAGCCCTTTCAACTTTTTGAATAATAAGCTGAGCGATTCGATCCCCTTTAGAAAAAGAGATTGAATCATTATGGTCATGATTAATCATGATGCATGCAATTTCTCCTCGATAACCCGCATCGATTGTTCCAGGAGTATTGACTAAAGAGACGCCATGTTTAATCGCTAAACCTGACCGTGGATGAACTAAAGCTACATATCCATCAGGTAGCGCGATTGATATGCCTGTAGGAATTAGTGCGCGCTCCCCTGGCGCTAAAGTGAAATCCTTTGTGGTGACTAAGTCAGCGCCGGCATCTCCACCTTTTGCATATGTTGGCAGTGGAACTGATGGATCCACTCGTGTGATCAGTACGTTGAGTTGTGGCATTTAAGGATTTATCTCAAAGTCAGGGTCTACAAAGGCGAGTATTTCTGGACTCTTTGAAATGTGGTCCAAATACTCTTTTGGCGCATTATTTAGAAAATGATCCATGGGTACGATTACAAAAAGCGCTGCAGCACGAACTGCAATTTCTCCATCAGGTGTATGTAAACGACCTTCTGCTGAAGAATAAACTTTTCTGTTAACTTGGCCAGTAATTTTGGCGGTGATATGTAACGTTGAACCCATTGGAACTGGCCTTAAAAAATCTGTCTCTAATCGCGCAGTAACTGCCGGTGCACGTAGCAGCCACATTAATTTTCCAAGTGCTTCATCAAATGCAAGTGAGAGTAAACCTCCATGAGCTAAACCAGGGGCACCTTGATGATTTTCAGTGACAGTAAATTGCGCAGTAATGTCAGCGCCTTCTCCTGCATATGCAATTAAATGTAACCCGGTCGGATGAAGTTCTCCACAACCAAAACAGTGGCCAAAATGTGATGGGATTTTTGATCCAATTGGCGGAGCCTTAGGGTGTCGTTCTGGAATCATCGCCCCTAGCGGAGGCGTTGTAGAAGCGATACGGCTCATGAGGCTAAGAGTATCCGATAGCGTAAGACCTGTGCGATACCGCGAAGTAATCCTTATGCCACTCTGGCTCTTGGCGCTTATCTATTTCTTTTTTCTTTCCTTAGTTCTCTCTGTTTGGGCCGCTCTTGGAAACGTAGCGGCTCTAATCACCCTTGTTGCTACCACTGCGCTTTTGCTTGTCATATGGATTCAAAGCAGATTGATTATTGAAATCACAGCCGATGAACTAAGAGTGGGAAGAGCTCACTTGGAATTGCAATACATCGATCAAGTAACAGCATTAAATAGCAGCGAAATGAAAAATATTAGAGGCCGTGATGCTGACCCGATTGCTTTTCTGGGAATTCGTTTTTGGTCGTCAACTGGCGTCAAAATTACTTTGAATGACAAGCGAGATGAGACGCCTTACTGGTTAGTTACAAGTAATAAGGCGAATCAACTGGTAAACGCTTTAAAAGTAAATTAATTACATTCTTTACAAATAGCTTTGGCACCTTCGCCTTTAGCCAGTTGTGTAATGTGATGAACAAGAAAACATCGTGAACATGTAAATTCATCAACTTGCTTAGGTACTACACGAACAGCTAACTCTTCACCTGACAAATCCGCACCTGGAAGTTCTAGGTTTTCAGCCGCTTCTGCTTCATCAACATCTATTTGGCCGGATTGAGCATCGACACGTTTAGCTTTTAATTCTTCTAACGACTCTTCATGGAGTTCTTCATCCGTTTTTCTGGGTGTGTCGTAATCTGTTGCCATAGCTCTCACCTCGATTCCTTTTTAGTTCTTCCTGCGGGCGCATCATGGCGCACATAGGGCTTTCCTGTTGCTATAACGCTCGGCGTGTCGGGGTTATTCCCCCCTCACTTGCACCTTTTCAATCGCTGCAGCCAGGGTTGCATCAACTCTGGCATGAATAGCGGTGCCAGCCTCCACATAGGTTTCTGAAAAGATCTCTCCGCGCTCATGAATTTCGTGAATCAAGCCGCCTCGCTCATATGGAATCACAGCGCTAATTTCTATTGAAGGTCGTGGCAGCGAACGTTCAATTGCATAAACCAGGCCATCAATTCCAAAGCCGGTTCGAACCGAAAAAGCGTAGCTGTTTGGTTCTTTCCGCAAGATCTCCATAATTACTTCAGGCTTAGCAATATCAACTTTATTGATTGCAATAATTTCGGGAATATCTCCCCCGCCAATTTCAGTGATGACTTCACGCACTGCCCGGATTTGTTCAAAAGGATCTGGGTGTGAACCATCAACTACATGAACAATCACATCCGAGCCTGAGACTTCCTCAAGTGTTGATTTAAAGGCATCGATTAATTGATGTGGGAGGTGTCGAACAAATCCCACAGTGTCGCTGAGAGTGTAAACACGACCATCACTTGTTTGAGATTTACGTACAGTTGGATCCAAGGTTGCAAAGAGCGCATTTTCAACAAGCACGCCAGCATCAGTGAGTCTATTAAGTAGTGACGACTTGCCAGCGTTGGTATAACCAGCAATAGCAACAGATGGAATGTTAAAACGTTTGCGCTCTTGTCGTTTGGTGTCTCGTGAAACTTTCATTTCAGCAATTTCTTTACGAAGTTTTGCCATTTTGTCTCGAATTTTTCGTCGGTCAGTTTCAATTTTCGTCTCACCTGGGCCACGACCACCAATACCTGCACCACCTGCTGCGCGACCTCCGGCCTGGCGCGAGAGTGAATCTCCCCAACCACGAAGTCGAGGCAAGAGATAAGCAATTTGAGCAAGTTCTACTTGGGCCTTACCCTCTTTGCTTTTTGCATGCTGTGCAAAGATATCCAAAATTAAAGCAGTGCGATCTACTACTTTAACTTTAATTTTTTCTTCGAGCTGTCGTAATTGAGACGGTGAAAGTTCACCATCGCAGATAACCGTGTCCGCTCCAGTTGCAATAACTATCTGCTTGAGTTCTGCAACTTTTCCTGAACCAATATATGTTGCAGGATCTGGTTTATCGCGACGCTGAATTATTCCTTCCATAACTTCAGAGCCGGCAGTTTCAGCTAAAGCTTTAAGTTCAGCTAAAGAATTCTCTGCCATCTC
>CANFUR010000006.1 GCA_947450175.1 Actinomycetota bacterium
GATGTTCTTGGTTTTGAAGCAGCGGTAGCGCTGTTAGATTCCAAAATTATCACCGATGAATCCGACCTCTTTGACTTAACTGAAGAAAAATTGGCTAAAAGTGAATTCTTTGTAAAAAAAGATGGCACTGCAGGTGCAAATGTCGCCAAGCTTTTAGCAGCGTTTGAGGAAGCCAAGAAGCAACCGTTATGGCGTACATTGGTTGCACTTTCAATTCGCCATGTTGGTCCTACAGCTGCGCAAGCATTAGCAACTAACTTTGCATCTATTGAGAAGATTTCAGAATCAACTACCGATGAGTTAGCCGCTGTAGATGGTGTTGGGGCAACAATTGCTCAGTCCATAGTTGAATGGTTTGCAGTTGATTGGCACCGAGAAATTATTAAAAAGTGGACTAAAGCTGGAGTAACTGTTGTACAGAAAGAAGTTGCACAACTTCCTCAAACATTGGCAGGGCTAACTTTTGTAGTAACTGGTGGTTTGGAATCTTTCACCCGTGATGGAATTTCAGAAACAATCACCGCCCATGGCGGAAAAGCGGCAAGCGCGGTATCTAAAAAGACTGATTATGTATTGGTGGGCACAGATCCTGGATCTAAGTTAGCTAAAGCTCAGGAAATTGGGGTTCCAGTAATTGATGAAGCCCGTTTCAAGCAATTACTCCTCGGCACGGCGTAGTAAGGTTTGCACATGATCAACGTAGCTGCCGAATCTGTTCGCGAACTCCCAATGCCCGCCTATGCATATGGCCTTATTGGTTTTGCAGTTCTTTCATTACTTTTGTATTTAACGCTTCGCTTAGACCGGGATTAATTTGTCCCGAGTTGGAATTTACGGCGGAACTTTTGACCCAATTCATTTAGGTCATCTGCATGTAATTAACCAGCTCTTTGAAAAGGATTTAGTCGATCAATTATTGGTAGTTCCAGCAGGACAGCCATTGCTACGTGATTCACAACCTATTGCAACTCCTGAACAACGTCGCATGATGTGCCAACTAGCAGTTTCAACTTTACCTGTGGCAATCAAAAGTAAAGTCAGCGTTAACCCAATCGAGATTTTGCGTCAAGGTCCAAGTTATGCAATCGATACCGTTGAAGCGATTAAAGCCACATACCCGGGCGACCAAATCTTCCTAGTAGTAGGCGCCGATGCTTTTGCAAAGATAGATAAGTGGCACAGAAGCGATGAACTTCAGGCGATGGTCTCGATTATCTGTATTGATCGCCCAGGATATGCATCACAAGGAATAGATATTGCAGCCCTAGAAGTGGCGGCAACAACAATTCGCCAAGGATTAAGCGCAGATGTACCGGAAATTGTGGCAGCATTTATACGAGAGAATGGTCTCTATGACAATTAGTAGCAAGACCCACGAGATCACACAAGTAGCTGCCCATGCCATTATTGAAAAGATTGGTACGGACTTAATTGCTATCGATTTATCAGATCAGTTAGTTCTCAGTGAAGTCTTTTTGATTGCAACCGGACAAAATTCGGCTCAAGTAGATTCAATTGCTGATGAAGTCGAACGCAAACTTCAGGCACTTGGTGAAAAGCCAGCGCGTCGCGAAAAAGGCGCAGAGTGGATTTTGCTTGATTACTCAGATTTAGTTGTACATATTCAAAGTGTTGAGCTTCGCAAGTACTACATGTTAGATCGATTGTGGAATGACTGCCCAACAATTGAACTTGATGCAGTTAAGGATGCCGCGGTACATGGTCGGTAATCGCATCGTAGTGTGGCGTCACGGCCAAACTGATTGGAATAAAATCAACCGTTTTCAAGGGCACTCTGATATTCCGCTAAATGAAGTTGGAAAAATACAAATAACTCACGCCGCACAGATTTTAGCTGGCATGAATCCAACTCAGATTATTTCAAGTGATTTAGGGCGCGCGGTCGAAACGGCACAGGCCTTAGCGAATTTAACTGGTCTTACAGTTTCTACACATGAAAGTCTGCGCGAAACTAATGGTGGTTTGTGGGAAGGCAAAACTGGATCACAAAATCGTGCAGAAGATTTTCATAATTTCATTCGTTGGATTGATGGAGATGACAACCCCGCCGGAACAACAGGGGAGCGTCGCAGTGAAGTTGCATCGCGAGCAGTTGGGCAGATTCTTAAATCACTTGAAGGTAAAAGCGATCAACTATTAGTAGTTGCTACTCATGGTGGTACCGCACGCTGCGTACTTGGTGAATTACTTCAACTTCCACTTTCACATTGGGGAGTTTTAGGCGGGCTATCAAATGCATCATGGTCAGTACTTCAAAGAAATCCCCGTCAATGGAATTTAATTGAACATAACGCTGGATCTATTCCAGAACCGGTCTATGGCGAAGAAAGCGGCGCAACTTTCGTTTAAAGCTACTGTGCATGTATGCGGTAAGGTCTGCACTTGAAGTAAATGGGGCTATAGCGCAGCTGGTAGCGCACCTGCATGGCATGCAGGGGGTCAGGGGTTCAAATCCCCTTAGCTCCACATATGAACAAAAACGTGAATGACGAGCGCGAGCACGCGGCATACGACTTTGCCTACGTGCAAGAAAAATGGCTGCCCGTTTGGGATCAGTTACAACCATTTAAATCTGGCCGTGCCGATGACGTTCGTGAAAAGAAATATGTCTTGGACATGTTTCCTTATCCATCCGGTGATTTACATATGGGCCATGCCGAGGCTTATGCACTAGGCGATGTAATTGCACGTTATTGGATCCAAAAAGGTTTCAACGTGATGCACCCAATTGGTTGGGATGCCTTTGGTTTACCGGCTGAAAATGCTGCTATCAAACGCAACTCAGATCCACGCATCTGGACGTATGAAAATATTGCTGTGCAAAAAGCATCGATGCGTCGCTTTGCATGTTCTTTCGATTGGGATCGTGTTTTTAATACATGCGATCCCGAATACTATAAATGGAATCAATGGCTATTTCTTAAACTTCACGAACGAGGCTTGGCATATCGCAAAGATTCAGCGGTTAACTGGTGCCCAGGCTGTCAAACAGTTTTAGCTAACGAACAAGTAGTTGCTGGGTTATGCGAACGCTGTGATTCCACGGTAACTAAAAAGAAGTTAAACCAGTGGTATTTCAAAATTACTGACTACGCCGATCGACTACTCGATGACATGGCACAACTTGAAGGCCAGTGGCCCGAAAAAGTATTAATGATGCAGCGGAACTGGATTGGTCGCTCAAGCGGAGCAAATGTGTCTTTTGTTATCGAAGGCCGCAAAGATCCTGTCACTATCTACACAACTCGCCCCGATACTTTATATGGCGCTACTTTTATGGTGGTTGCAGCCGATAGCGAATTAGCGGCAGAACTTGTAGTTGGTACTGGAGTTGAAAAAGAGTTCGGCGCCTATCTTGAAAAGATTAAGGCCGATAGCGATATTGATCGTCTTGCAACTGATCGCCCTAAGAGCGGCGTCTTTCTTAATCGCTTTGCAATAAACCCAGTTAATGGTGCGCAATTACCTATCTGGGCAAGTGATTATGTATTAGCTGATTACGGTACAGGTGCAATTATGGCGGTGCCTGCCCATGATCAACGCGATTTAGATTTTGCTAAAGCTTTTAATCTGCCAGTTGTAGTAGTTGTCGAAACTGGCGAAGAAGACCCCAGTGTTAGCGGTGTAGCAACTGGCGGCGATGGAAAATTGATTAACTCTGGCGCACTTAATGGGCTCAATAAAGCCGATGCAATTTCCGCAATAAACGTACAACTTGAAAATGATGGACTCGGAAAATCCGCACGTAATTATCGTCTGCGCGACTGGTTAGTGTCTCGTCAGCGTTATTGGGGAACACCAATTCCAATTATTCATTGTCCATCATGTGGTGAAGTTCCAGTCCCAGAAGCACAACTGCCATTGACTTTGCCAGATGCTGAAGGTTTAGATTTAAAACCAAAGGGAACATCACCACTTGGTGCTGCAACCGAGTGGGTAAATGTTGAATGCCCCAAGTGTGGCGCGGCTGCAAAACGCGACACCGACACCATGGATACTTTCGTGGATTCATCCTGGTATTACTTGCGTTATCCATCGTCAACTGTGCACGATCAGCCGTTTTTGAAAAAAGATATCGAAACTTGGTTACCAGTCGATCAATATGTAGGTGGCGTAACACATGCAATCTTGCACCTTTTATATAGCCGTTTTTTTACTAAAGTCCTTAATGACATGGGAATGGTGAACTTCAACGAGCCATTCACGCGCCTATTAAATCAAGGCATGGTTGTTATGGATGGCTCAGCGATGTCCAAGAGCCGCGGTAACTTGGTGCGCCTATCTGATGAGCTAGAACATCACGGTGTCGATGCGATTCGTTTATCTATGGTTTTTGCGGGTCCACCTGAAGATGATGTTGATTGGTCAGATGTTTCACCATCAGGTTCGGTTAAGTTCTTAACTCGCGCCTGGCGTTTATCAGGTGATGTAACTAGTGCACCTGGAGTTGATTTCTCGACTGGTGAACTCTCACTACGTCGCGCTACACATAAAGCGTTAAACGATGCCTCATTTGCAGTTGAATCTTTTAGATTTAATGTTGCTATCGCCCGCGTCATGGAATTAGTTAATGCAACGCGTAAAGCCATTGATTCAGGGTGTGGCCCAGCAGATCCTGCTGTTCGCGAAGCTGTTGAAGCAACTGCAATCATGCTTTCACTCGTTGCACCATTTACTGCAGAAGAGATGTGGGAACGTTTAGGCCACAAACCTGCAGTCGCACTTGCCGGTTGGCCAGTAGTTGATCCACAACTGCTTGTTGCTGATTCAGTAGAAGCCGTTATTCAAATTAACGGAAAGATCAAAGAACGTATTGATGTACCGCCAACGATTACTGACGGCGAACTTGAGGCATTAGCTCTTGCACATCCAACTATCGTTGCTGAACTAGGCGCAAACGCACCGAAAAAGGTCATTGCGCGCGCGCCAAAATTAGTTAATATCGTCGCTTAACATCCGCGCACGTAGTTCCACAATGTGAAAGGCCATGTCAATGAAGACAATTCTGGATGCAATCGGTAATACACCTTTAATTAATATCGAAGGCATTTGGGTCAAGATGGAATATATGAATCCATCTGGTTCTATTAAAGCGCGCATTGCAAAGTACATGATTGAACGTGCCGAGGCAGAAGGTTTGTTAAAGCCTGGCGACACAATTGTTGAAGCCAGCAGCGGTAACACTGGAAATGCAATGAGCATGGTTGCAGCAGTTAAAGGGTACAAAATGTTGGTAATCATGCCTGATGGAATGAGTCCAGAGCGCACCGCAATCTCTGAAGCTTTCGGCGCAGAAGTTCACACTATGGGAGATTTTCACGTTAACGATGCACTTGAAGAAGCGCGCCGGCGCGGAGCTATGCCAGGATTTTTTGCACCACAACAATTCGATAATGACTGGAATGTTGATGAAAACCGTGAATGGTTAGGCCAAGAGATATTGCAGCAGATGCCAGTGCTTCCTGATTTAGTTATAGGAGGCGTTGGTACTGGCGGAACAATCATTGGTGTTGGGCAAGCGCTTAAGGCTGCAAACCCTGCCTGCAAAGTTATTGCACTTGAGCCATCTGAATCATGCACAATTTTATGTGGTGAAGTTTCTAAGCACTTAATCGAAGGAATTGCAGATGGTTTTATTCCAGGGATTGTTTCTCGCCACCATCATGAGCTTGATGGAGTTATCGATGTGGGATCAGAAGAATCAATCGAAGAAATGCGTCGCATAGCGCGAGTACATGGCATTTTTGTTGGGCCTTCTTCAGGCGCTCACTTAATTGCGGCAAAGCGCCTAAAGGCGCAATACGGTGTGGAAAACGTAGTCACTTTCTTCTGTGATGAAGGTGAAAAGTACATCAACGATTATTGGATTAAAAAGTAAATATCCACACCTTATTAGGCACCGTAGAGCGAGGATTTGCTGCCCATTAATTATTGGGCATGGAATATTTCGCTCAACTTTATGAAAGCTTTTCTACCTGGTGGTTCGACCTTAATTTCACATCACTGCAAAAGCGCGCACTTCTTGCCATGTCAGGCTTAATAATTCTCTTATCTATATTTATTGTTGTTCGAGGCAATACACATAAAGTTACAGCACCGCCCGTTGTGGTTACAGAAATTGCAGCTCCACAGATATTTGTAGATGTAACGGGTGCGGTCAATAACCCAGGTGTTTACACACTCACTGCAAATTCTCGTGTCATTGACGCAATCAAAGCTGCAGGAAATTCAGCTCCAGGAGCAGACTTGAGCACTATTAATTTGGCACGAGTATTGGCTGACGGTGAACAAATCTATGTAGATACAGCGATAACAAACAGTAAAGGCGTGCGAGTAAGCACACCAACACATAGCGGCCCAATTAATATCAATCGGGCAACGGTGCAAGATTTCGATTCACTCGATGGTATTGGTCCTGTGATTGCTTCTCGAATCATTGCTTATAGAAAAGCTAATGGCCCATTTACAACTATCGAGGATCTGCAAAAAGTGAGCGGAATAGGTGTAGCTAAATTCGCACAAATCAAAGCCAAAATCCGCGTGTAATTGATTACCGAGCTTTAGCTCTGGGTGGCGCAATTTGGCTTGGCGCTCTAGTTCAAAGTGCAACATCGCCCTGGCGTATCTGCATAGCAGCGTTAATTCTTGGGATCTTCGCTTTTGCTAGCAAGCGAGCACGCTTTATGGTTTTAATCTGCGCACTTCTTTTTGGTTCAACAGTCATGTCTATTCGTCAAACATCACTTGCACATTCGCAGATAGTTCGATTTTTAAGCCAAAGTGCAACGATTACTGGACAAGTTGTGACCGACCCTAGTCAGACAATCAACGGTAGTTATTCATTTATTGCGCGTGCCACAGTGATTAGCAATAGTTCGATTAGTTACACACTCCGAGTACCTATCAGGGTTATTACGCCACGATCAGATGTCACTGCGTTGCTTCCTGGGCAATCTTTTAGAGCGCAGGCACGAATTGTTGCAAGTAAAGAAGCGCGTGTTGCAGCGTTGGTATTGATTAGCAGCGATGTTGAGGTGCTGACACAAGCATCGAAGTGGGCACGCGGGCTTGGCGCTATTCGATCTGGACTGGCGTCATTATCTGGTGATGGTGATGCTGGAGCATTAATTCCCGGAATGGTTTTGGGGGATACATCAAAACAAAGCGCAGTCTTTAAAGCCTCAATGAAGCGCTCAGGATTGACACATTTAGTTGCTGTCAGTGGCGCTAACTTCGCACTTGTCTCAGCTTTTGTTTTATGGATTATGCAGTTTCTCTTTTCAACCATGAAGTTTCGATTATCAGCAACGGCCATTTCGCTCATTGCTTTCATCGCACTTGTTCGACCTTCTCCATCAGTTTTACGTGCGGCAGCAATGGCTGCCGTTTTATTGGTTGCTCAAGGCACAAAACGTGGTCGAGACTCATTGCCAGCTTTAGGTTTTGCAATGGGGTGTGTGGTTGCAATTGATCCTTGGCAAGCACGAGATGCTGGGTTTGGGCTTTCAGTTTTAGCAACAGCGGGCCTGCTCTTATTTGCACCGTTCTTGGTTGAGAAATTATCAACGCGTATCCCCAAAAAATTGGCCCAGGCGCTAGCGCCACCAATAGCGGCGATAGTTTTTTGTTCACCAATCATCGTCGCATTGTCAGGCTATTTAGCCCCCATGAGCGTGGTTGCAAATTTATTGGCCGCACCATTTGTCGCACCTATAACAATATTGGGATTTATCGCCGCGCTATTTTCACCTTTTGCGCCCCTGATTTCATCGGTACTTATCTGGGTGTGCAGGTTTCCTGCGGCTGCGATAGCTGCAATTGCACATTGGGCATCAGGGTTTTCTGTTCTCAACCTAAGCACTGGAAGAGCTGGATTTATTATTGTTGCAGTTTTCACGATTTTGCTATGGGTATTAAAGAAATGGTTTAAGCAAATCATTGCCTTGACTTTGGTAATAATTATTTCAATTACATGGTTGCAAAGGTGGCCAGGAGGGGATTGGCAGATCGCTAACTGCGATATTGGTCAAGGCGATTCGATGGTCATCAATCTTGGTAACCACCGTGGATTAGTTATTGATGTTGGACCAGATGCAGTTGCTGAAGATCGCTGCCTCAAAGCCCTTGGAATTAGGGAAATACCGCTGCTCATTTTGTCGCACTTTCACGCAGACCATGTCGCAGGTTTACCGGGTGCAATCAATAAGCGCACAGTTGGCCAATTGTGGGTCAGTGTTAATACCCAACCAATTATTGAGAGCACCATGGTGAAATCTGCTTTGCGAGGAGTAGACATAGTTACTGCAGTACGTGGCATGAGCGCAGGTCTTGGTGATTTAACAATAAAGGTTTTGTGGCCAACACTGAGTGCGACAAGTTTTATTGAAATGCCTGGTGAGGGGTCACAGATAAATAATTCAAGTATTGCAACTTTGATCACCAGTCCAACATTCACTATTTTTACGGGTGGAGATTTAGAGCCCCCAGTCCAGCAAATTTTGATTAAAGATCTCAACCCAGTAGATATATATAAGGTCTGCCACCACGGTTCTAGATATCAAGATCCTGGCTTTATGACTGCGCTCCACCCACGTTTATCCATTATTTCTGTAGGTGCGGGAAATACATACGGGCACCCAGCCGTGCAAACTGTGGATGCGCTGGCTAGACTCGGCTCAGAAGTTGTTCGTACTGATATTGATGGCGCAATTGCAGTAAATGTTCGCAATTCCAGATTGTTGGTACGAAAAGCTAAGGGCAGATTTAACCTAATCAGATGGGGGTAGATAAAGCGTGAATTCTTTCTACCTCATTCTAGGTTCCGAAGGCGCACTTTCTGATCGAGCGTTAACAAAGTTAACCGCACAGTTGCATGATGAAAAATGCGAAATCACCAACCTTTTTGCCAGCGATGTTTTAGTCGGCGATATCGCTGATGCCCTTGCTCCTTCATTATTTTCTGAGCGACGAGCCTTGATAATTCGCGACTTACAAGATTTGCCAGAGGACTCTAAAGATGAAATAACTCGCTACCTTGATTCACCAGATCCAAGCACAACAGTTGTATTTGTCCATAAAGGCGGCGTTAAAGGCAAAGGGCTTTTGGATGCGATTAAGAAAACCAAACCTGAACTTATTGCTTGTGATCCAATAAAGAAAGAAGCCGAAAAAGAAGAGTTTGTTCGAAATCTATTTCTTGATCTCAAGCGCAAAGCTACTCCGGGAGCAATTTCTGCCTTGGTCGGTGCTCTTGGAAATGATTTACGCGAACTCCAATCTGCAATAAGCCAAATTGCTGCAGATGCCCCGTCCGGAACCATTGATGAAATAATGATTGATAAGTTTCATCAAGGTCGCATAGAAACAACAGGATTTGATGTTGCTGATGCAACTCTTGACGGAAATTTATCCAGCGCCTTAATTGCACTGCGCAGTGCTCTAGAAACTGGTACGGATCCTGTGATGATTACTAGTGCAATCGCATCATCGCTTCGATCGCTAGCCAAAGTTTCTGGCGTTAATCGCGCAGTTAAATCATTTGAACTTGCTGGGCAATTAGGTATGGCACCGTGGCAGATTGATAAAGCTCGGCGTCAGTTAAATAATTGGTCTCCTGCTCAAATCGCTGATGCCGTTGGGGCTATCGCCCTCGCAGATGCAGAGGTCAAGGGAGCGGCAAGTGATCCGATATATGCCTTAGAAAAGGCGCTCACCCGCATCACTTCTAGCTATAAAGGCTAAATTGCCTAATTTGACCCTGGGCGTGAGGTTCCGTACCCTTAGCCTCTGCCCGAAGGAGCCAGAAGTTCCTGATGTGGGCTAAAAATGAACTGGAGTTACACGTGTACGCAATCGTTAAAGCTGGCGGCCATCAGGAGAAAGTGGCAGTTGGAGACACAGTAATCGTCGATCGAATCGATGCAGCTGTTGGCGCAACTGTTTCATTTCCTGCAGTGCTCGTTGTAGACGGTGCAACCGTTACTTCAGATCCAAAGCTTCTCTCTGGCGTAAAGGTCACTGGCGAAGTTCTTGAAGAGACTAAGGGACCAAAGATTGACATCTTGCGTTACAAGAACAAGACAGGTCACCGTCGCCGTCAAGGTTTTCGTGCAAAGCTCACACTCGTAAAAATTACAGCCATTAGTGGCGCGAAGTAAGGGATAAATAAATGGCAAGTAAGAAGGGTGTCTCCTCGACACGAAACGGTCGCGATTCAAATGCGCAATACCTCGGTATCAAGCGCTTTGGCGGACAAGAAGTAAATGCAGGCGAAATTTTGGTTCGCCAGCGTGGAACACATTTTCACCCAGGCAAGAACGTTGGACGCGGTAAGGACGACACTCTGTTTGCACTTGCAGCAGGAGCAGTCGAATTCGGTCGCGCTCGCGGACGTCGTGTAGTTAATGTTGTGGTTCCGGTAGCTCTATAAAAGGTTTCTCTAAAAAGGGCGAGCCGTAATCACACGGCTCGCTTTTTTATTTTCTGCAGTGAAGGGAGTACATGCCATGACAACTTTCGTTGATCGTGTAACTCTCTACGCCTCTGCCGGAAAAGGCGGCGACGGTTGCGTTTCAGTTAAGCGCGAAAAATTTAAGCCTCTCGGTGGTCCAGATGGCGGTAACGGTGGTCGCGGTGGCGACGTAATTTTAGTTGTAGATCCAAGCGTTACAACGTTGCTTGATTTTCACCATTCACCACATCGCAAAGCAACATCAGGTCACCAAGGTTATGGCGACCGCAAAGATGGTCACCAAGGTGAAGATTTAATTCTCGGCGTTCCAAATGGAACAGTTATTTATGATGCCAATGGCGAACAGATCGCAGATTTAGTTGGCACAGGTACAGTTTTTGTTGCCGCACAAGGTGGTTTTGGCGGTCTTGGAAACATGGCGCTCTCATCATCAAAGCGTCGCGCACCAGGTTTTGCTTTACTGGGTGAACCAGGCGAAGAGCGCACACTTTCACTCGAACTTAAATCAGTTGCTGACATTGCACTCGTTGGTTATCCAAGTGCTGGTAAATCCTCACTCATTGCTGCGATTTCTGCCGCGCGGCCAAAGATTGCCGACTATCCATTCACAACTTTGGTTCCAAACTTAGGCGTTGTACAAGCTGGTGAAACGAGATTTACCGTTGCCGACGTTCCAGGTTTAATCCCAGGAGCAAGCCAAGGAAAAGGTTTGGGCCTTGAGTTTTTACGTCACGTTGAACGATGTGTTGCATTGGTGCATGTTCTAGATTGCGGAACATTAGAAACCGACCGTAACCCAGTTCAAGATTTAGAAATTATTGAAAATGAACTTGCGATTTATGGTGGTCTTGAAGATCGCGTGCGCATCATCGCTCTGAATAAAACCGATTTGCCTGATGGAAAAGCTATGGCCGATATGGTTGAAGGTGAACTTCGTGAACGCGGATACGAGGTCTATCAAGTATCTGCGGCATCACGCGCAGGTTTACAGGATTTGCTCTATGCAATGGCACGTCTAATTCAAAAGGATCGCGCCGAGGCGGCCGTTGAAGTTCGCACACGAATAGTTTTGCGTCCAGTTGCTGTTGATGATTCAGGCTTTGCAGTTAAAGCAAATGCTGATGGTTCCTTTAATGTACGCGGTAAGAAAGTTGAACGTTGGGTACGCCAGACTAACTTTAAGAATGCAGAAGCAATCGGATACTTAGCCGATCGTTTGGCACAGCTCGGCGTTGAAAAAGAACTCTTCAAACAAGGCGCAGTTGCTGGCAGTGAAGTTCGAATTGGTGATGGCCTAACGCAAGTTGTTTTTGATTGGGAGCCAACGATTGAAGCCGGAGCCGAACAGCTAGCTGGCCACTTACACCGTCGCGGTGAAGATTCACGTCTTGAATCAACATGGCAACAGACCGAGCGCATTGACGATGTATTAAGTGATGACGAGATTGCAAAACAGTGGGAATACAACGTTGAAGACCCGCGCACGCCTAGGATTTCCTTACCAGTTGAAAACACCGAGGATGGAGATGACAAGTGAGCCGAGAGCAGATTACTTCTGCACAGCGCATCGTTATCAAGATTGGCTCATCCTCTCTCACAGGTAAAGCCGGCTCTGCACTAGATGCCAACGCGGTTAATAAACTCGTTGATGTTGTTGCTGCATGCCGTGCGCGTGGCGCCGAAGTTGTTGTTGTTTCTTCAGGTGCAATCGCTGCAGGTTTAGCGCCACTTGGTTTAAGCACACGCCCTAAGGATCTAGCAACGCAACAAGCTGCTGCATCTGTGGGTCAAGGTCTTTTGATTGCGCAATACACACAAAGTTTTAATCGACATGCAATTACTGCCTCACAAGTTTTGCTCACAACTGAAGATGTAGTGCGTCGTTCGCATTATCAAAATGCGCAGCGCACTTTGTATCGCTTGTTGCAACTTGGTGTCGTACCTATCATTAATGAAAATGACACTGTCGGTACCGGTGAAATCCGCTTTGGCGATAATGATCGATTGGCTGCTTTAGTTGCACTTTTGATTAACGCTGACTTACTTGTTTTAGTTTCAGATATTGACGCACTTTATGATGCACCGCCAGCACAAGCAGGCGCAAAGCGCATTCACGAAGTTGCATCCGTTGCCGACATTGAAGGTATTTCACTTGGTGGAGCTGGCTCTGCAGGTGTTGGCAGCGGGGGAATGGTTACAAAAGTTGAGGCTGCGCGCATTGCAACTTCTGCTGGAATCCCAATGTTGCTGACATCGCTAGCCGATGCTGATAAATCTCTAGCCGGTGAAGAGTTTGGAACCCATTTTCATGCTCACGCAAGTAAGACAACCTCAAGACTTTTGTGGTTAGCTCATGCAACTAAACCACACGGCAAGTTAATTTTAGATGCAGGCGCAGTAACTGCAATTTTAGAACGTGGAGTTTCATTATTACCTGCTGGAGTTACGGCCGTTGAAGGTGAATTTATTGCAGGTGATGCCATTGAATTAGTTGGGCCAGATGGAAGCGTAATTGCACGTGGACTAGTTGCATTTGATTCAGAAGATCTACCAAAGATGTTGGGCCGTTCTACTAAAGAACTTGCAGCTTCAATGGGCGCAGAGTACGAGCGTGAGCTAGTACACCGCGATGATTTAGTTTTGCTCTGAAATAGCTTTCAGGACGGGTGCAACTTTTGCACTCATACCATCGGCGCTAGTCGGGACATCGCTCAATTTAACAATTACTGTTTTGTGGGCAGAATCCATCCAGACAAACTGCCCGTGTAATCCAAGCATTAAATTAATTCCTGGATATGGGTGCCATACCTGTGCGCTGTATCCCCAACCGTAATCAAGAGTTACTACAGGTTTTGAGATACGAGCCAACCAAGTCGGACTAATGATTTTAGATTTCGGATTGATAATTTCATAACCAATTCGTGCATAGTCGCGAGCTGTAGCATTAAAACAGCAGAATGCTTTCTCTGTTCCACCTATACGATCAACGTTCCAAGTTGCATCATTTGCTGCACCTGCAACTTGCCAGATATTTTTACTATAAAAATCGACTAGCGATTGCCCAGTTACTTTCTTGATGATCATGCCAAGTAATTGGGTATCGACAGAGCGGTATTCGGCAAATGTTCCTGGCTCTTCAGTCATCTTTCGATTGTGGCTCAAAAACCAATCAACATCCGTAGAGGCATACATCTGGGCAATTGCAACACCCCAACCTGTTGGGCCTGTTGGATAGTTATCAGAAACTCCGATGCCACCTTTCATATCAAGAAGATCTTTAATAGTAACTTTGTCGAAAGATGTTCCGGCTTTAAATTCTGGCAAGAAACTTACAAAAGTATCGCTTTCTTTGAGCTTGCCTTCATCAATTAACTTTCCAATCATTAACGACGTCATAGTCTTTGCTACTGAGTACGAAGGTAAGCGGGTTGTTGCGCCCATTCCGTTGTAGTACTTTTCAAAAGTAATTGCGCCGTCACGAATAACTAAAAAAGCATTAGTGCTTGTGGCTGTGATAAATTGATCAAAAGTAATTGTGTTTCCATCAAAGTTAACATTGGCCGGCATTTCTTCGCTGCCAGATTTCCAAATTGCTGCAGTGGTCGCTTTAATAATGTGAGCGGGCATGAGGTCGGGTGTCTTTGAGGCCGGGGCTAATCCCAATTTGATAGCAGCGATTGGTTCGGGATAGCGGATGGCCTTGGTTAATCCGAAGAGGGCTACATACAAAACTAAGATGACAACGAAAATACGGCGGATTAATTTGATCACGGCCTGAGCCTAACTCCCGATAGACTTTACGTCATGAGCGCAACACGAATCGTAAATGGCCTGGCAGATACTGCTCGCGCTGCTGCGCGAACTTTGAGCGTTGCCACAGGAGCCGAACGAAGCGCGGCACTGAACGCAATTGCCGATGCAATCATCGCACGAAGCGCCGAAATCATTGCAGCTAATGAAGAAGATATGGTGCGCGCCCGTGCTGCCGATATCAATTCTTCGTTACAAGATCGTTTACTTCTGACTCCTGCACGAGTTGAAGGTATTGCTAATGGCGCCCGTCAAGTAAGCCAACTACCAGATCCCCTTGGAATCACATTACGTAAGTCAACTTTGCCTAATGGAATTGATTTAGAACAGATTACTGTTCCTTTTGGTGTTATTGGAATGGTTTATGAAGCTCGTCCAAATGTAACGGTAGATGCGGCCGTGATTTTGCTGATGTCCGGAAATGCGGCGCTTTTGCGTGGGTCATCGAGTGCGGCATCAAGTAATCAAATATTAGTAACGGTGATGCGCGATGCGCTAAGGAGCACAAAGATTTCTCCAGATGTAATTCAACTTGTGCCATCAGATGATCGCGACACAGTCAAAGCACTACTCAACGCTCGAGGAAAAGTTGATTTGGTAATTCCACGGGGGAGTGCATCACTAATTCGTATGGTGGTTGATGAATCTAGCGTTCCAACTATCGAAACTGGCGCAGGCGTGTGCCACGTCTTTATCGATGAATTTGCCGATCTAGCAAAAGCAGTTCCAATTATTATTAACTCCAAAATTCAACGTCCAAGTGTGTGTAATGCTGCCGAAACAGTTTTGATTCACAAAGCAATTGCTAAGGATTTTGTACCAGTAGCTTTAAAGGCGCTTCATGATGAAGGCGTAGTACTTCATGGCGATTCGCAAACTCTGGCCTTGGCAGGATCCATTCCAATAACTGCGGCTACAGAAGAGAATTGGTCTACTGAGTACGGAACTCTTGAAATTAATGTTGCCATTGTTGACTCAGTTGATGCCGCTAGTGAGCACATTGCTAAGTACGGCACTCAGCATACTGAAGCCATTGTTACTGAAGACAAGGCAAATGCGAAAAGGTTTATCGCACTCAGTGATTGCGCCGCCGTAATGGTCAATACGTCAACGAGATTTACAGATGGTGAGCAAATGGGATTTGGCGCAGAAATTGGAATCTCAAATCAAAAACTACATGCCCGTGGGCCTATGGGTCTTGAAGCTATGACCACAACTACCTGGATCGTTACTGGAGATGGGCAAATTCGCAGTTAATCGCGAAATTAATTAGACTCACACCCATGACCAGCCTTTCCCGCGATGATGTAGCAAAGCTTGCTGGCCTTGCTCGCATTGAAATGAGCGATGAAGAGCTAGTCGCGCTGTCCAATGAGTTCACAGTTATCTTGGATGCAGTTGCCCGTGTGCAAGAAGTTGCTAGTGCTGATGTGGCTGCAACTTCACACCCATTGCCACTTCGAAATGTTTTTCGCCCCGATGTAGTTATTCCATCGCTTTCACCAGCGGACGCGCTCTCTGGCGCACCTGCCCAAGAGGAACAACGCTTCCGAGTTCCGCAGATATTAGGTGAAGAATGATTCGTAACTCTGCTTCAGAGATGGCAAGTAAATTGGCAAACGGTGAAATTACTTCAGTTGCGCTCACACAAGCACACCTGGATCAGATTTCTGCAGTCGATAAAGAAGTACATGCTTTCTTGCACGTTGATACGCAAGGCGCACTTGCACAAGCCGCAGCTGTTGATGCCAAGCGCAACAACGGCGAGAAGCTTTCACCATTAGCTGGAGTTCCTTTAGCCCTAAAAGATGTGATGACTCAAAAGGGAATTCCAACTACATGCGGTTCAAAAATTCTTGAAGGTTGGCGTCCACCGTATGACTCAACTGTTGTTGCTAATTTAAAAAAGAACGACATTGTTATTTTGGGCAAAACAAATATGGATGAATTCGCCATGGGTTCTTCAACTGAAAACTCGGCCTACGGTCCAACGCACAATCCATGGGATTTAACGCGCATTCCGGGTGGTTCAGGCGGAGGCTCCGCTGCATCTCTTGCAGCATTTGAAGCACCACTTGCAATTGGAACTGATACCGGTGGTTCTATTCGCCAGCCCGCAGCAGTTACTGGAACTGTGGGAGTCAAACCAACCTACGGTGGAGTTTCCAGATACGGCCTCGTTGCTTTCTCTTCTTCCCTTGATCAAGCAGGTCCTTGTGCACGTACAGTTCTAGATGCTGCGCTCTTACATGAAGCGATTGCCGGACACGATCCAAAAGATTCAACATCAATTAATGCACCAGTGCCTGCCGTAGTTGCTGCTGCAAAATCTGGCAATGTAAAAGGCATGAAGATTGGTGTAGTTAAAGAACTTAATGGAGATGGTTATCAAAAGGGTGTGCGTAACCGTTTTGAAGAATCCCTTGAACTTCTTGCAGCAGCCGGGGCTGAAATAGTTGAAGTATCTGCCCCGAACTTTGAATATGCACTTGCTGCTTATTACTTGATTGCTCCTTCTGAATGTTCATCCAACTTAGCTCGCTTTGATGCAATGCGATATGGCCTTCGCGTGGGCGATAACGATGGAGCATCTGCTGAATCAGTAATGAATTTAACTCGCGAGGTTGGATTTGGTCGTGAAGTTAAGCGCCGAATCATCCTAGGAACTTACGCGCTTTCATCGGGTTATTACGATGCTTATTATGGAAGTGCCCAAAAAGTTCGCACACTCATTACACAAGATTTCAACAAGGCATTTGAGATTGCCGATGTATTGGTTTCACCAACATGTCCAACAACTGCTTTTAAAATCGGTGAAAAAGCTAATGATCCGCTGGCTATGTATCTCAATGATATTGCGACGATTCCGGTAAATATGGCTGGAATCGGTGGAATGTCTTTGCCATCAGGTGTTGCTGAAGAAGATGGTTTGCCTGTTGGTTTCCAGATCATGTCACCGGTGATGAAAGATGATCGCATGTATTCAGTAGGTGCAGCACTTGAAGCTGCGCTGCTCACAAAGTGGGGCGCACCATTGCTTTCTACTATTCCAGCATTAGCAGGTAGCAAATGAGCCTGACCTACGATGATGTAATTGCAAAGTATGAGCCAGTTCTTGGTCTTGAAGTTCACGTGGAACTCAATACTAAATCCAAGATGTTTTGTGGCTGTTCTACTATTTTCGGTGCCGAACCTAATACGCAGACCTGTCCCGTTTGTTTAGCTCTACCTGGAGCCTTACCAACGGTTAACGAAAAAGCGATTGAATCGACTATCAAAATTGGTCTTGCACTTAACTGCTCTATCGCCCCATTTAGTCGCTTTGCCCGTAAAAACTATTTCTATCCAGATATGCCTAAAAACTTTCAAATTTCTCAGTATGACGAACCAATCTGCGTTAATGGTTATGTAGATGTTGAGATTGAAACTGATGAAGGCCCAAAGGTATTTCGCATTGAAGTCGAACGTGTTCATATGGAAGAAGACACCGGAAAGTCATTGCACGTAGGTGGTGCAACAGGGCGTATCCATGGCGCGGAATATTCACTTCTTGATTACAACCGCGCGGGTATTCCTTTAGTTGAAATTGTTACCAAGATTGTTCCAGGCACAGGAAAATATGCACCAGAAGTTGCACGTGCCTATGTTGCAGAACTACGAGACATATTGCGCTCACTTGGAGTCAGCGATGTAAAGATGGAACAAGGATCCCTACGTTGTGATGCCAACGTTTCATTGCGATTAATTGGCGTCGACACACTTGGTACTCGCTCTGAAACTAAAAACGTTAACTCACTGCGCTCAGTAGAACGGGCAATTCGCGGTGAAATGATTCGTCATGCCGAACTACTAAATAAAGGCGAGCGAGTTGTTCAAGAAACACGTCACTTCCAAGAAGACACAGGTCTAACGCGCTCAGGTCGCTCCAAAGAACAGGCCGAGGATTACCGTTATTTCCCAGAACCAGATTTAGTTCCAGTAGCCCCAGATGCTGCATGGATTGAAGAACTTCGCGCAGCTTTGCCAGAACGCCCATCAATTCATCGCAAGCGTTTGCAAGAACAATGGGCAGTTCCGGATAAAGAAATGTCAGCGATGATCAACGCCGATGTTTTAGATGTTGTTGAAGCCACCGTCGCACTTGGTGCTGATCCAACTAAGGCACGTGGTTGGTGGCTAGGTGAAATTTCACGTATCGCAAACGAAAAAGATGTTGCAATCAAAGATTTAGCAATTGCTGCATCTGATGTTGCCGAAATTGTTGCCTTGGTAAATGCGGGAGAGCTGACCGATAAGTTAGCTCGACAAGTTGTTGAAGGCGTAATTGCCGGAGAAGGAAAACCAGCAGCGGTTATCGCAGCTCGTGGAATTAAAGTTGTTAATGATGATTCAGCGCTTATGGCTGCAATCGAGCGCGCATGTGCGGCGCAACCAGAAACTGCTCAAAAGGTTCGCGATGGCCATGTGCCTGCAGCCGGAGCATTAATCGGTGCGATTATGAAAGATACAAAAGGCCAAGCAGATGCTGCTCGAGTTCGAGAGCTCCTACTTGGCCATTTGGGACAAGATTCTTAGTTAGTGCGACATCACGCCTTCTGTTTCAACTAAAGCTTCTTTACCTATATTAATAAAGAAGAAGAGCACGATTGCGCCAACAAATAGCAACCCAGCACTTACTTTAAATGCCACAGTAAATCCATGAGTCATTGCAAAAGGTTGAACTTTTTTGCCTAGCTCAGTATGTGCAGTTGCAAATGTCGCAGATGCCGTAGCCGCAACCGTATTAAGAAGTGCAGTACCTAGTGATCCACCAATCTGCTGGCTGGTATTGAGCATTGCACTAGCAACGCCTGTGTCATGGTGAGAAACAGCGTGCAATGACGTAGATGTCAGCGGGATAAATACAAGCGCCATGCCGCTAGACATAATCAAAAGCGATGGAACTACATGTGTGAGATATGAAGTTTCAGGAGTGATGCGAGTAAGCATGTGTAAGCCAATGCCAGCAGCGATTAATCCAGGAACCATCAAAGGCTTTGGCCCAACTTTTGGAAGCAAAGTCGAGGCAATACCAGCAAATACAATAATTCCGGCAGTGAACGGCAAGAATGCAAAGCCAGATCGCAAAGGGCTGTAGCCAAGAATTACTTGCAGATAAAGCCCTAAGAATAGGAACATTGAAAATAGACCAGCACCTACAACAAGTGAGCCAAGGTATGAACCACCGCGGTTGCGTTCGGTCACAACTCGAAGCGGCATCAGTGGATTCTTCACGCGCATTTCAATTGAGATAAATGCTGCAAGTAGAACTAATGCGGCAACTAAGAAGGTAATGGTGCGATTATCTGACCAACCTCTAGTTGCGGCTTGGTTGAAGCCGTATGTAAGTGAGAAGAGGCCGGCAGTTGCTGTGAGAACTCCAGGAATGTCATACGTGTTATCACCTTCGGCTTTTGATTCGTGAACAAATCTGATTGCTAAAATAGCGGCAACAATTGCAATAGGGGTGTTCACGCCTAAGCACCAACGCCATGAGAAGAACTCGGTCAGTGTTCCACCAAGAATTAATCCAATTGCAGCACCGCCACCAGAGATTGCTCCGATAACACCAAAAGCTTTTGCGCGCTCAGATGGAACTGTGAAAGTTACGGAGATAATTGCAAGAGCTGCAGGTGCAAGTAATGCACCAAAGACACCTTGGAGCGCACGTGCACCAAAAAGCATTCCTTGGGTAGTAGCAATTCCACCAAGAGCTGATGCAGCAGCAAAGCCAATGAGTCCAACAAGGAAAATCTTTTTGCGCCCCATGTAATCGCCAATTCGACCACCAAGAAGTAGCAGTGAGCCAAAAGCCAATGTGTAGGCAGTAATAACCCACTGTTGGTTGGCATCAGAAATACCAAGGTCAACCTTGGCACTTGGTATAGCAATGTTCATGATGGAGCTATCCAAAACGAGCATTAACTGAGAAATAGCTACAACAAAAAGTGTTCGCCATCGGGTTGGATCAAGAACTTCAATATTGCTGGTTTGTGACACGCAAGAGCTCCAATACGGATTAAGTAATCGTTGGAAAGAGGCTAGAATTATCGCATGTCAACGATGAAACCGCGCTCTGGAGTTGTTACTGACGGATTAGAACGTGCACCTGCACGTGGAATGTTGCGCGCAGTTGGTATGGGTGATCAAGACTGGGTTAAACCACAAATTGGTATTGCTTCATCGTGGAATGAAATTACTCCCTGCAATTTGTCTTTAGATCGATTAGCAAAAGCATCCAAGCAAGGCGTTATTGATGCAGGCGGATTCCCTATGCAATTTGGAACCATTTCGGTTTCTGATGGAATCTCAATGGGCCATGAAGGAATGCACTTTTCATTAGTGTCACGCGAAGTAATTGCAGATTCAGTTGAAACGGTTATGCAGGCCGAACGTTTAGATGGAATGGTTACTTTTGCAGGTTGTGATAAATCCCTTCCAGGGATGATGATGGCCGCAGCTCGCATCGATGTTGCCAGCGTTTTTGTTTATGCCGGTTCTACATTGCCAGGCCAAGTAGATGGCAAAGATGTAACAATCATCGATGCTTTTGAAGCTGTTGGTGCATGTGCTCGTGGATTAATAACGCAAGATCGCGTCGATCAAATTGAACGTGCCATCTGTCCAGGTGAAGGTGCTTGTGGCGGTATGTACACCGCTAACACAATGGCAAGTATTGGCGAAGCGATTGGACTTTCACTTCCAGGATCTGCCGCGCCTCCTGCAGTAGATCGCCGCCGCGATACGTATGCAATTGCTTCGGGTGCAGCTGTAGTTGAACTCATTCGCCAAGGAATCACTACTCGCGATATTTTGACTAAACAAGCTTTTGAAAATGCAATAACGATTTTGATGGCTTTAGGTGGTTCCACAAATGCAGTGCTTCACCTATTGGCTATTGCTAATGAAGCCGAAGTAGATCTCTCGCTAGATGATTTCCATAGAATTGGTTCAAAGGTTCCATTGCTAGGAAATCTCAAGCCATTCGGTCAATTTGTTATGAGTGATGTCGATAAAGTTGGTGGAATTCCCGTTGTACTTAAGGGATTACTGGATGCAGGTTTGCTACACGGGGATGTGCTTACTGTTACTGGTAAGACGATGGCTGAAAACCTTAAAGATATTGCTCCGCCAGATCCTGATGGGCAGATTTTGCGCGCAGTCTCTTCACCAATCTCCACTGATGTTGGAATTACGATTTTAGGCGGTTCACTTGCAACCGAAGGTGCAGTATGTAAAACAGCTGGAATTGGAATTGAAGTTTTTGAAGGTCCTGCTCGAGTATTCGAACGCGAACAAGCTGCAATGGAAGCGTTAGAAAATGGAACTATTCAGGCTGGTGATGTTGTAGTCATTCGCTATGAAGGTCCAAAAGGTGGACCAGGTATGCGTGAAATGTTAATGATTACTGGCGCAATCAAAGGCGCGGGTCTTGGAAAATCAACATTGTTATTAACTGATGGACGTTTTTCTGGTGGATCAACTGGACTGTGTGTTGGCCACGTTGCACCTGAAGCCGTTGATGGGGGACCAATCGCCTTTATTAAAGATGGCGATACAGTGCGAATCGACATCACTAATCGCACATTAGATTTATTGGTTGACCCACAAGAGCTCCAGGCCCGCAAAGTCGGCTGGAAGCCACTGGGCCACTCATACTCTCGCGGAGTCTTGGCTAAATATTCAAAATTAGTGGGGTCTGCATCCAAGGGCGCGGTCTGCGACTAATCCCTGCGTGAACCAAGCCTGTTCAAACTATGAGATGTGCATCTCATGTCTTGACTCTCATGCGTAAATCATTGGAGAATATGCCCATGAGTACAACATTTGTGGTGGTGATTTAGCAGCGCGTGATCTAGCAACGATCATGCGCCGCCCTCAGTTATCTGAGGGTTTTTTCGTTTAACACGCAAAAATAAACAGGCAACGAAGGGAGAAGAACAATGAGTCAGATGACTGGGGCGAGTTCACTTGTCGCTTCGCTAGAAGCTGCTGGTGTTGATGTCATGTTCGGAATTCCTGGCGGTGCAATTCTTCCTGCGTACGATCCAATTTTTTCAAGCTCTATCCGACACATACTTGTTCGTCACGAACAGGGTGCAGGTCATGCCGCCACTGGTTACGCGCAAGTTACTGGCCGAGTTGGCGTGTGCATTGCAACATCGGGACCAGGTGCTACAAATCTTGTAACTCCTTTGGCAGATGCTGCAATGGATTCAGTTCCGGTTGTTGCAATCACTGGTCAAGTCCCTTCAGTTGCAATTGGAACTGACGCTTTTCAAGAAGCTGATATCCGCGGAATCACGATGCCTTTCGCCAAACATAATTATTTAGTTACTAACCCTGCTGATATCCCACGTGCAATTGCTGAGGCTTTCCACATCGCGAGCACAGGCCGACCTGGTCCAGTGCTAGTTGATATTGCAAAAGATGCACTGCAAGCTATGACGGATTTTAAATATCCAAATTCTGTGAACTTGGCGGGGTACAAGCCGAAGTCAGTTCCTGAAAACCAAGCGATTCTTGATGCAGCTGAATTAATTACGCAATCAAGCAAGCCAGTCTTTTATGTTGGCGGCGGAGTTATCAAAGCGAACGCATCACGTGAACTTCTAGAGCTTGCACAATTACTTGGTGCACCGGTAGTTACAACGTTAATGGCGCGCGGTGCCTTCCCAGATAGCCACCCACTTCACTTAGGCATGCCTGGAATGCACGGAACCGTTGCTGCAGTTACGGCGCTTCAAAAAGCCGATCTACTCATCACTTTAGGTGCACGCTTTGATGATCGCGTAACCGGCAAACTTTCTACATTTGCAGTTAACGCCAAAGTAATTCATGCCGATGTTGACCCTGCAGAAATTGGCAAAAATCGTTTTGCTGATGTTGCTGTTCTTGGAGATCTTAAAAACACTATCTCTGCATTGATTCCAGCCTTAAAGGCAGCACTTGCAAAGAGCCAACCAGATTTAACTCCATGGCTGCGCCAGATGAACTCATTAAAATCTGCTTATCCATTGGGTTATGACAAACCATCTGAGGGTTCACTCTCACCGCAATATGTGATTGAAAGACTTGGAAAAATCTCTGGGCCAGAAGCTATTTTTGCCGCTGGTGTTGGTCAACATCAGATGTGGGCCTCACAGTTTGTTTCATATGAAAATCCACGCACATGGCTTAACTCTGGTGGCCTTGGAACTATGGGCTACGCAGTTCCTGCTGCAATGGGTGCGAAGGTTGGAGCGCCCGATACAACCGTATGGGCTATAGATGGTGATGGTTGTTTCCAAATGACTAATCAAGAACTTGTGACATGTGCACTCAATAACATTCCAATTAAGGTTGCAATTATTAATAATGAATCACTTGGCATGGTTCGCCAGTGGCAAACCCTGTTCTATGAAGGTCGTTATTCAAATACAAGCCTTGATTCAAAGCGTATTCCTAACTTCCCAATGCTTGCAGAAGCGATGGGTTGTGTTGGTTTGAGCTGTGAGCGCGAAGAAGATGTTGATGCAATCATCGAAAAAGCGATGGGCATCAATGATCAACCTGTTGTAATCGATTTTAGAGTTCACCGCGATGCAATGGTGTGGCCAATGGTCGCTGCCGGAACATCAAATGATGACATTATGGTCGCGCGCGAAACTGCGCCTGACTGGGATTCACAGGAGTTATAAAATGGCCCAACACACACTTGAAGTTTTAGTTGAAAACTCACCTGGCGTCTTAGCTCGCGTTGCTGGTTTATTTTCACGTCGCGCATACAACATTGAACGCTTATCAGTTGGACCAACTACTGACCCTTCTATCTCGCAGATGGATATTGTGGTTAATTTAGAAGGACATGCACTAGAGCAAGTAATTGCTCAGTTAGATAAGTTGATCAATGTGATTTCTATTAAGGAAATTCTTCCGAACAAAGCAGTACCAGCAATTCACGACACTCAACCCGATTACCAGAACTAAAGGAGAAATACCGTGGCAGCAACGATGTATCACGAAGAGGATGCAGATCTATCCATCATCCAGGGTCGCAAAGTCGCGATCATCGGTTACGGCTCACAGGGGCACGCACACGCACTTAACTTGCGCGATAGCGGTGTCGATGTTCGCGTCGGATTAAAAGAAGGTTCAGCTTCTCGCGCGAAAGCAGAAGCTGAAGGTTTACGAGTGGTATCAGTTGCTGATGCAGTTAAAGAAGCAACAGTGATCATGATTTTGGCGCCCGATCATGTTCAGCGCCATATCTACACTGAATCAATTTTGCCTAACCTCAAAGATGGCGATGCATTGTTCTTTGGACATGGATTTAATATTCGTTTTGGTTACATCAAGCCAACTGCATCAGTTGACGTTTGCATGGTTGCACCTAAGGGTCCTGGTCACCTAGTACGTCGTGAATATGCTGCAGGCCGTGGAGTTCCAGTAATCGTTGCAGTTGAACAAGATTCAACAGGTAGCGCCTGGCCGTTGACATTGTCATACGCCAAAGCAATCGGTGGATTACGCGCCGGTGGAATCCTGACAACATTTACTGAAGAGACTGAAACAGATCTTTTCGGTGAGCAATCAGTTCTATGTGGCGGTGCTTCACAGTTGGTTATGTACGGCTTTGAAACATTAACTGAAGCTGGTTACCAACCAGAAGTTGCATACTTCGAGTGCTTACACGAACTCAAGCTCATCGTTGATTTGATGTACGAAGGTGGAATCGCAAAGCAGCGCTGGTCAGTATCTGACACAGCAGAGTTTGGTGATTATGTTTCTGGTCCACGTGTTATCGATCCACACGTCAAAGAAAATATGAAGGCAGTTCTTGCTGATATTCAAAGTGGTGCATTTGCTAAGCGCTTCATTGATGATCAAGAAGCAGGCGCGCCTGAATTTAAGTCACTTCGCGCAAAAGGTGAGACACACCCAATCGAAGCTGTTGGCCGTGAACTTCGCAAGATGTTTTCATGGATGAAGCAGTCAAAGGGCGATGACTATAAAGAAGGAAGCGCGGCGCGTGGCTAAACCTGTTGTTCTAATCGCTGAAGAGCTAAGCCCTGCAACCCTTGAAGCACTTGGTCCAGATTTTGATGTCGTTAATTGTGACGGCGCAAATCGAGGACAGCTTCTAGCAGCCTTAGCTAAGGGAGTAGATGCCGTCTTGATTCGCTCTGCGACAAAAATGGATGCAGAAGCGATTGCTGCGGCAAAAGGTTTAAAAGTAATTGCACGTGCAGGTGTTGGTCTTGATAACGTGGATATTCCTGCAGCAACTGCTGCCGGAGTCATGGTTGTTAATGCACCGACTTCCAACATAGTTAGTGCGGCAGAACTTGCAATATCTTTATTGCTTGCATCTGCCCGATTTATTTCACCAGCCAACGCCGCACTTAGAAATGGAAAGTGGGCACGTTCCAAATTCACTGGTGCTGAACTCTTTGAAAAGACTTTAGGCATCGTTGGGTTTGGACGTATCGGACAATTAGTTGCATCTCGCATGCAGGCATTTGGCATGAACGTTGTGGCTTATGACCCGTATCTTCAGCCAGCGCGGGCAGCTCAACTTGGTGTGAAGTTAGTAGATCTTGATGAACTATTGAAAACATCTGATTTCATAACTATTCACTTACCTAAAACAAAAGAGACTGCAAACCTCATTGGTGTTGAAGCGCTCAAGAAAGTTAAACCAGCGGTTCGCATTGTAAATGCAGCGCGTGGCGGAGTTTTAGATGAAGCAGCGCTCTTTGATGCAATTACCCAAGGCCGTGTTGCAGGTGCCGGCCTTGATGTTTACGTCACTGAACCGTGCACTGATTCACCATTATTTGCACTTGATCAAGTTGTTGCAACTCCACACCTGGGTGCGTCTACAGATGAAGCACAAGAACGTGCAGGAATTGCCGTTGCAGTATCTGTTCGCAAAGCTTTAGCTGGTGAACTTGTTCCTGACGCAGTAAATGTAAAGGGCGGAATAATTCACGAAGATATTCGTCCGTCTTTACCACTTGTAGAAAAAATGTCAGAGATTGCAACTGAGTTGCTAGGCGAACTTCCTGTAAACATCGATGTAACCGTTAAAGGTGAAATCGCAGCACATGATGGTTCAATTCTTGGAATTTCAGCGTTAAAGGGTGCGCTATTAGCTGTCGGTGCCGAGGAAGTCACTTACGTAAATGCTCCAGGTCTTGCAACAGAGCGCGGAATGGTTTCGGCGGTAACCAATACAGCCGAGTGTCATGAGTACCGTTCCATGATCACATTGCGCGCAACAACTGCTACAGGAAAAGCAATGTCTATTGAAGGTACATTAATGGGCATCAAACAAACTCAAAAAATTGTTGGGATTGATTCATTCCGCTTGGATCTTCCACCTACAGACAACATACTTTTCATACGTTACTTAGATCGCCCAGGCATTATCGGTATCGTTGGACAAACCTTAGGCGCAGCTAAAGTTAATATCGCAGCAATGCAGGTTGCTAGAAGTGAAGCAGGTGGCACCGCTCTAATGGCGTTAACTGTGGATTCACATGTCAGCGAAGATATCGTTGCACGAGTTAAGAAGGATACTGACGCTGAGTTCGTTCGGTCAGTATTTTTGGTGGACTAATGAAAACTATTAACTTGGCTGTTATTGCTGGCGATGGAATTGGACCCGAGGTAGTCAATGAAGGTTTGAAAGTCCTTGATGTTGTAGCAAAGAAGTATGGCGTCACATTTGCGCGCACTTCATATGACTTAGGTGCAGGGTTTTGGCATCGCACTGGTGAAGTTCTACCGCAATCTATTTTGGATGAGATAGCTACCAAGGATGTAATTTTGCTTGGCGCAGTTGGAGATCCAACAGTTCCAAGTGGCGTACTAGAGCGTGGACTTTTGCTTAAGCTCCGTTTTGCTTTTGATCACTATATTAATCTTCGCCCTGCGCGTTTAATGCCTGGAGTTACTGGACCACTCGCAACAAAGGCTCCTATAGATTTTGTTGTTGTGCGTGAAGGCACTGAAGGTCCTTATGTTGGCGCCGGTGGTGTACTTGCCGAAGGTACTGATGCAGAGATTGCAACTGAGGAAAGTTTGAATACTCGACGCGGCGCAGAGCGAGTAATCCGTGATGCATTTGAGCGCGCTTCAAAGCGTGATCGCAAGAAGTTGACTTTGGTACACAAAAACAATGTGTTAACTCGCGCTGGTGGACTATGGACTCGAACATTCAATGAAGTTGCCAAAGAATACCCATCTGTTGCAACTGATTATTTACATGTAGATGCTGCGTCAATGTTTTTTGTTACTAACCCAGAGCGCTTTGATGTTGTGGTTACAGACAATCTGTTTGGAGATATCTTGACTGACATCGCCGCCGCCATCTGCGGTGGAATTGGATTAGCTGCTTCAGGAAATATCAACCCAACTGGCAAATTTCCTTCAATGTTTGAACCAGTGCATGGTTCAGCTCCAGATATCGCTGGTAAAAATATTGCAGATCCAACGGCCACAGTTATGTCTGTTGCCATGATGCTTGATCACTTGGGTTATGGCGATGCTGCGCGCGATGTTGAACGCGCCGTTGCGGCAGATTTGTTGACCAGGGGAGATAAAAAGCGAAGCACAAGTGAAGTAGGAGATGCGCTCGTCGCAGCGCTATAAGCCATGAAAATCACACTCAATCCCAATGCAAAAGATGTTGCAACACGTGATGCACTTGTTGCTGAAGGTGGATTCGGTAAGTACTACACCGATCACATGGTTATCTGTGAGTGGAATGAAAAAGATGGCTGGGCCGAACCAGAGTTAAAACCATATGGCCCACTTTCATTAGATCCTGCAACGGCAGTTTTTCATTATGGTCAGGAAATCTTTGAGGGTATGAAGGCTTATCGCCAACCAGATGGGTCAATTTCACTATTTCGCCCTGATGCAAATGCTAAACGTTTTGCAAACTCTGCCAAACGTTTAGCTCTACCTGAAATGCCAGAAGCTTTGTTTCTTGAAACAGTTGAAACTTTAGTAAAGCAAGATGCAGGTTGGGTTCCTAGTAAAGTTGGAGAATCTTTATATATCCGCCCATTTATGATTGCGACCGAAGTTGGTTTGGGTGTTCGTCCAACAAATAAAGCCACATACATTCTTATTGCAACACCAGCTGGCGCTTACTTTGATCCTTCAAAGGCGGTATCTGTATGGATTTCAACCGAGTACGTTCGTGCTGCTTTAGGTGGAACTGGTGAAGCCAAATGTGGCGGCAACTATGCGGCATCTTTAGTTGCACAAAAAGCTGCAGCTAAAGAGGGTTGCGATCAAGTTGTTTGGATCGATGCAAAAGAGCGCAAATGGGTTGAAGAAATGGGTGGCATGAACCTTTACTTTGTAAAGGGTAAAGGCGCCGATGCAACTGTTATAACTCCAAAGCTCACTGGAACTTTACTTCCTGGAATCACGCGCGATTCGATTTTATCTGTCGCAAAAGATCTCGGTTACAAAACTGAAGAAGTAATGTTGAGTATTGATGATTGGCGCGATGGCGTTGCATCAGGTGAAATCACTGAAATCTTTGCTTGCGGAACTGCCGCCGTTGTTTCACCCGTTGGTTCTGCAAAATCGGCGATGGGTACATGGACTACTGGTGATGGACAACC
>CANFUR010000007.1 GCA_947450175.1 Actinomycetota bacterium
ACCGCTTTTGTTAACCCAGTCAGTGGACGAAGTTCAGGAATCCAATGCGGATTGGGGATGAAACGGCAATCCAAAACTAAATCTGAATCAACTGGAATTCCATACTTATAACCAAAAGAAAGGACATTAATGCGAATGCCCTGAATTTTTCCACCACCAAAGATTTCACTAATTCTCTTTTCTAATTGGTGTACATTCAAATTCGTTGTATCGATTGCTATATCGCACTTAGCTCTTACTTCTTCAAGCTTGGCTCTCTCACGTATAATGCCATCCACAATTCGATCCCGAGCTTGCAGCGGATGTGGTCTGCGTGTTGATTCAAATCGTTGCACCAAAGCCTGATCGGTGGAATCTAGAAATACCAGTCGATAGGCCGAGCCACTCCTTTTTAGTTCGTCCAAAGCAGCTGTTAATTCATCAAAGAAATGTCCTCCACGAACATCGACTACAACTGCATACTCTTTGCCTTCTGGCCCAGCACCTTTATTAACTAGCGCTGGTAAAAGTGAGGGGGGTAAGTTGTCCACCACATACCAACCAAGATCTTCTAGCGCGTGGGCAACGGTAGAGCGGCCTGCGCCAGACATTCCCGTTAGCACTAGAACTTCATTGGTTGTCATGGCTTTATCCTCTTACATCTGTCAAGAACCCGGCTACACGCTCCATGGTCTTTTCCAGGTAAGCCGGCAACATAGCTTTATGTTCGGGGTTTTTGGTTTCATAGAGGTAGTTGAGCAAGACCAACCGACGCTGCAAAAGTAATGAACTCATCTGCGCCTTGGAATAGGCAGGTATCTCGCAGATAGACCTGTAACCTTCAAGAATCGCCTCATCTTGCGCTGGAGTATCTAAGTAATACAAAGCAACTGCCAAGTCTTGATGTGGGATGCCATAGCCACAATCATCGAAGTCGAAAATGGCTAGTTCTCCTTCGTGCCACATCAGATTCCATCCATGAAGATCTCCATGAATTATTTGAATCGGATTGGAAGAAAACAGATTTCGAGTGTCATTTTCAATAATTGCAATCGCATCTCTTATTGCTTCATATTGCTCCTGGGTTAAGCGCGATTTATCACTAAGTAAATAATCTTGCGTCCCCCATAACCAATCGCTAAAAGTTGGAAGCTCAGCCAACTCAGAGAGTTTGAACTGGAGTGAGCTTTGATGCATCGTTGCCATAGCCGCTCCAACACTAAACAACTGCTCATGGGTAGGTTCATCGCCTATCTCTTCGCCTTCAAGCCAGGAATATAGAATTCCATAAATCGTCTTACCTGAATCGGTGTGCAGAACTGAAGTTATATATCGGTCAATATTGTTAGCAATTGGCTTAGGTGTTTCTATTCCTTTAATCCGGGATAGGAAATTAATGAATTCAATTTCAGCCAGCATATTGCTCGGAGTACGAGTTGAATTCACATTGATACGCAACGCATATTTGTCACCATTGTCCGTAACAACCTTAAAGGTGGCGTTGAATTCGTAATTAATGCACGAGATTTCAACGTCATACAAACCATACTCAGCCAGTATTTCTCGGGCGCTCTTTGTAAATGACTCTATTTGCTGCTGACTTGTTGAATCAAAGAAATCTGACCCCATCACTTAGTCTCAACTATTTCGCCAGTAGTCATATTCACTTGGACAGAGCTCATTGAAACAAGATGCTCACTAATTACTGTTGCAATCTTTGCGCCTATTCCTGGTGTGGCAGCAATGTCTTCTACGCTCGCCTTCCTAATCGCAGCTACTGATCCAAATCGTTCCAACAAAGCTTTTCTACGTGCTTGGCCTAACTGTGGAATCTGATCAAGAATCGATTCGAGCATAACTTTCGAACGCCGAGATCTGTGAAAAGTAATTGCAAATCTATGTGCTTCATCGCGTATTCGTTGAAGTAAGTAGAGTCCTTCACTTGAGCGAGGCAAAATAACTGGGTCGGCTGAACCTGGGACCCACACTTCTTCTAATCTCTTAGCCAAGCCACACAAAGCGATATCAGTAATGCCTAGTTCAGCTAGAGCGCGCGCGGCGGCGTTAACTTGAGGTTGTCCGCCATCAACAACAATAAGCTGTGGAGGATAGGAAAATTTGCTCATTTTTCCCCCAAGTTCTGCAACTTCGGCCGCATCTACTGTGCGATCATCAAGCAAGCGCTTCATGCGGCGAGTAACTACCTGATGCATAGCGCGAGTGTCATCAAAACCTTCTTCGGTGTTAATGATGAAACGGCGATACTCGCTTTTCTTAGCTAAACCATCTTCAAAAACAACCATCGATGCAACAACTGATGTACCCGAGATATTTGAGATATCAAAGCACTCTATACGCAGAGGAGTTCGTTCGAGGTCAAGCGCTTCTTCAATCTCAAGTAGAGCCTTGCCAGACACAGCTGCATCATTAGCTCTCTTACTTAAGAATTGAATAAGTGAATATTGGGCATTGCGTTTAACAGTCGCGAGAATTTCAACTTTTTCACCACGTTGTGGAACCTTGAGTGAAACTGGTGCTCCGCGCAGTTGTGTGAGCCATGTTTCCAGGGCCTTGGCATCGAGAGGTAGTTCATTAATAAGAATCTCTGCGGGAATATCACTAGGCGAACTTTGACTATAAATAGAGTAGAAAAGTGCACCCATCTCATCATCGCCTTCAAGAGACTTGCTTTGATCCACAATCCACGAGCGAGAACCTTTAATGGCTCCCCCCCGAACAATGAATATCGACCCAGCCGCGTGTGCACCATCGTGATGAATCGCAACAATGTCTGCAGTGAGGTTTTCAGGCAATGCCGCCTCGGCTGACTCTTGTGCCCGTTCAATTGCATCAATCGAGTCACGAATCTTGCTGGCACGTTCATACTCTTCACGACTAGAAGCGAGCGCCATTTCACCTTTAAGTGTTGGGACGATATCTGCGTTCCCATTGGACATGAATTTTACTAAACGGTTTGAGAGCTCTTTATGATCATCTTTGCTAATCCATTCGACGCAAGGTGCTGCGCATTTACCAATATCTCCGAGTAAACATTGTCGTTTACTGCGCACAGCTCGTTGAAAATTGCTGGTTGTGCAAGAACGGATAGGAAACGTTTTGAGGATGACATCGAAGGTGCTGCGCAAGGCCCATGTATGCGTGAAGGGACCAAAATATGAAATCCCAGGCCGCTTAGATTTACGAGTAATAAAGATCCGTGGAAACTCTTCATTGCTAGTGATGGCCAAGTATGGATATGACTTATCGTCGCGAAATTGAACGTTATATTGCGGGGCATATTGTTTAATCCAAGAAAACTCTAACTGCAGCGCTTCAATCTCGGTATCAACAATTGTCCAATCAACACGGACTCCTTGATGAACCATGCGATACGTCTTTTCGGGCAAATTACCCTGAAAGTAATTGCTCAAGCGATTCTTTAGATTGATTGCCTTACCGACATAAATAACAGTGTCGGTGGCATCGTAAAATCGATAGACCCCAGGAAGTTTAGGAATCTCCGTTGGCCGATAGCTTTGGGGATCTGCCATGTCACTTACTTCTTTGTCGCTACTTTGCGATTACTTGCCAAGATTTCACCCAAGAATTGACCTGTGTAACTTGCCTTCACCTTGGCGACATCTTCAGGTGTTCCCTCGGCAACGACTAATCCCCCACGGAAACCACCTTCAGGTCCCATATCAATTACCCAGTCAGAAGATTTAATGACATCGAGGTTATGTTCAATTACGACAACTGTGTTGCCGGTATCGACTAAACGATTGAGAACACCTAACAATTTGCTGACATCTTCAAAGTGCAGTCCAGTCGTTGGTTCATCCAATACATAAATCGTGCGACCTGTTGAGCGGCGCTGCAATTCTGTTGCAAGTTTGACGCGTTGTGCTTCACCGCCTGAAAGCGTTGGTGCGGATTGACCTAAACGAACATACCCAAGTCCAACATCATTGAGAGTCTTTAAATATCGGGCGATTGCTGGAACAGATTCAAAGAAGTTTGCCGCGTTCTCGATTGGCATATCTAGGACATCGGCAATGGTCTTACCCTTGTAATGAACCTCTAGCGTTTCACGGTTATAACGTGCCCCATGGCAAACTTCGCAAGGAACATACACATCAGGCAAGAAGTTCATCTCAATTGTGATTGTGCCATCACCTGAACAGTTTTCGCAGCGACCGCCCTTGACGTTAAAAGAGAAGCGACCTTGCTGATAGCCGCGAATTTTAGCTTCTGAAGTTTCTGCAAAAAGTGCACGGACTTTGTCGAATACACCTGTGTAGGTTGCTGGGTTAGAACGTGGAGTACGTCCGATAGGTGATTGATCGACGTGAACAACTTTATCCAGCAAATCAATACCGGAAACGGTTCGGTGACGACCTGGCACCATACGTGCACCATTTAACTTATTAGCAAGAACCGTATACAAAATATCGTTGACTAAAGTTGATTTGCCGGATCCACTCACACCCGTAACCGAAACAAATACGCCCAAAGGAACTTCAACATCAATATTTTGAAGGTTGTTCTCCTTCGCACCTTTTACTACTAGCTGACGCTTGGGATCAACAGGGCGGCGTTTTTGAGGAATCGCAATTGATTTACGGCCAGAGAGATAAGCGCCAGTAATCGACTCTTTCGAGGCAATCAAATCTTCATAACTACCAGAAACTACAACTTCGCCCCCATGTTCACCTGCACCTGGGCCAATATCTACAACCCAGTCAGCGGTACGAATAGTTTCCTCATCGTGCTCTACGACAATAAGCGTGTTTCCCAAATTGCGAAGCCGAGTTAATGTATCAATCAGACGACGATTATCACGCTGATGTAGCCCAATACTTGGTTCATCCAAAACGTAGAGAACTCCAACTAATCCGCTGCCAATTTGAGTTGCAAGGCGAATACGTTGTGCCTCTCCACCCGATAACGTGCCGGCTGGGCGAGCAAGAGATAAGTAGTCCAAGCCAACATCGAGGAGAAAACCTAGGCGCGCATGAACTTCCTTCATCACTCGTTCAGCAATTTGAGCCTCACGCTTATTGAGTTTGATTGCCTTTAAGAACTCGGCACATTCCCTAATCGAGAGCTCAGTGATCTCACTAATGTTTTTATCGCCCAAAGTTACTGCCAGAACCTCTGGCTTAAGGCGAGCTCC
Source organism: Actinomycetota bacterium (assembly GCA_947450175.1). GTDB lineage: Bacteria > Actinomycetota > Actinomycetes > Nanopelagicales > Nanopelagicaceae > Planktophila. The sequence goes on from CANFUR010000007.1 coordinate 5,156, forward strand.
CTTACAAACATCGCAAGGGGTTTCACGCATATAAGCCTCGTACTTGTCGCGGCTGTAATCGCTATCAGTTTCACTATGACGACGATGAATGAAGGGAACAACGCCTTCAAAGCCTGTGGTGTAGTTCTTTGTTCCGTAGCGACCCTTGTACTTCATCTTAATTTCATACTCATAGCCATTAATAATTGCATCACGGGCTTTAACTGAAATCTTTTTCCAAGGAGTATCTAGAGAAAAACTCACATCTTTAGCTAATGCCTCAAGCAGACGTAAGAAATAATCCGAGGATTGCCCACCAGACCATGGCGCAATTGCACCGTCATTTATTGAGATTGAATCGTCAGGGATTATGAGGTCGCTATCCACTTCTAGCTTTGTTCCAATTCCAGAGCATTCAGGGCAGGCACCAAAAGGTGAGTTAAAGGAGAATGATCGAGGTTCGAGTTCTTCAAATGAAAGATTGCAATCATGGCAGGCCAAGTGTTCGCTATATGTGCGTTCCTTCTCGGCGCCGTTAGCATCTACAAAATCTAGTAGGACGATTCCTGAGGCTAGACGCAATGCAGTTTCTATGGAGTCAGTGAGTCGCGTTTTTGATTCTGCTTTGGCTGTTAATCGGTCGACTACAACTTCAATTGTGTGCTTCTCTTGCTTCTTTAGCTTTGGAACATCGGTGAGTTGAATAACTTCACCATCTACTCGAGCACGAGAAAAACCTTGAGTTATTAAATCAGCGAAGAGATCGACGAACTCTCCTTTACGCGAGCGAACAATGGGTGCCAATACTTGAAACTTTGTTGTTGCAGGCATAGTCAAAATTTGATCGACAATTTGTTGTGGAGATTGGCGTGTAACAGCCTTGCCACACGTTGGACAGTGTGGGCGGCCGGCACGTGCAAACAACAGACGTAGATAGTCGTAAACCTCAGTGATTGTTCCGACTGTTGAACGTGGGTTTCGGTTAGTAGACTTCTGATCTATAGAAACGGCCGGTGATAAACCTTCGATGAAATCAACATCAGGTTTATCCATCTGGCCTAAAAATTGGCGGGCATACGCTGATAACGATTCAACATACCGGCGCTGGCCTTCAGCAAAAATAGTGTCAAAAGCTAATGATGATTTTCCGGAACCCGACAAGCCCGTAAAAACGATTAACGCGTTGCGAGGAAGTTCAATAGAAACATTTTTGAGGTTATGTTCGCGGGCACCACGAACAATCAGTTTATCGATAGTCACTAAACTCCAGCCTCTTCCATTGAACGTAGTTCCTTCTTCAAAATCTTTATCTCATCACGCAAACGTGCAGCCACCTCAAATTGAAGATCGCCTGCCGCCGCGCGCATTTGATCAGTGAGCGAGCCTATCAACGCCATTAAATCTTGGCGCGGTAAAGAACCTAGAGCTTTGACATAGAGCCCAGGAGTTGTTGCACTTTTCTGATTGGCTCTCTTATTCGAGGCCATCAACTCTTCAGTGTCATCAGATTCTCGGTTGATGAGGTCGGTAATATCAGCAATTTTTTTGCGCAAAGGTTGAGGGTCTACGCCACGTTCTAGATTGTAAGCAACTTGCTTAGCGCGACGACGATTCGTCTCATCAATAGCTTTTTCCATTGAAGCCGTTATGTTGTCAGCGTACATGTGCACTTCACCAGAAACATTTCGAGCAGCACGTCCAATAGTTTGAATGAGCGAAGTGGCAGAACGTAGGAATCCTTCTTTGTCGGCATCCAGAATTGCTACTAAAGATACTTCAGGTAAATCCAAGCCTTCACGAAGCAAGTTGATGCCGATGAGTACATCATATTCTCCAGTGCGCAATTCTCGCAGTAACTCAACTCGGCGCAATGTATCGACTTCTGAGTGTAGGTAGCGAACTCGTACACCTTTCTCCTGTAAATAGTCCGTTAAATCTTCGCTCATCTTTTTAGTCAGAGTCGTAACAAGGACGCGTTCATTTTTCTCGGCACGTATTGTTATTTCGTTGAGTAAGTCATCGATCTGTCCTTTAATTGGCTTGATAACAATTTGAGGATCTACAAGTCCTGTTGGGCGGATTACCTGCTCAACAACATCGGCATCCACTTTTGCCATTTCATACTTACCTGGGGTCGCTGAAAGATAAAGCTTTTGTCCTGTGCGCTCAAGAAACTCCGGAAATTTAAGGGGGCGATTATCTAACGCGCTTGGCAATCTAAATCCATGTTCGACAAGTGTGCGCTTACGTGAGGCATCGCCTTCAAACATTGCTCCTAGCTGAGGAACGGTTACGTGACTTTCATCGATTACTGTTAAGAAATCCTCTGGAAAATAATCCAGCAGGCAGTTAGGAGCCGAACCGGGTCCACGATCATCGAGGTGGCGTGAATAGTTTTCGATACCGCTGCAGAATCCGATTTGCTCCATCATTTCGATATCAAATGTCGTGCGCATTCGAAGGCGTTGAGCCTCCAACAATTTTCCTTGCTTTTCCAAAAGGTTGAGCTGGACTTGTAACTCATCCTGTATGTCGCCAATAGCGCGCTTCATTGTTTCTGGCCCTGCCGCATAATGAGTGGCCGGGAAGATATACATCTCAGTCTCATCGCGCATGATCTCCCCTGTTAATGGATGCAACGTGGTGATCTTTTCAATCTCATCGCCAAACATTTCGATACGAATCGCTAACTCTTCATACATTGGGATAATTTCTATGGTGTCCCCACGAACACGGAATGTGCCACGTTCAAAAGCCACATCGTTGCGCTTGTATTGAACTTCAACGAATTTGCGTAGAAGTGCATTGCGCTCAATCTCATCGCCTACACGTAGTTTGATCATTCGATCGACATACTCTTGCGGAGTTCCAAGACCGTAAATACAAGACACAGTTGCGACAACAATTACATCTCGTCGGGTTAGTAGAGAATTCGTAGCAGAGTGGCGCAAGCGTTCCACCTCATCGTTAACACTGGAATCCTTCTCAATAAAAGTATCGGTCTGTGGAACATATGCTTCAGGTTGGTAGTAGTCGTAGTAGGAAACAAAATATTCAACCGCGTTATTAGGTAAAAGCTCTCTAAACTCATTTGCTAGCTGAGCGGCTAAGGTCTTATTAGGCGCTAAAACTAATGTGGGTCGTTGTAGTTTTTCGATGAGCCAAGCTGTCGTAGCCGATTTTCCTGTTCCGGTTGCTCCGAGAAGTACGACATCTTGTTCGCCAGCATTAAGGCGACGTGCAATTTCAGCAATTGCTTCGGGCTGATCACCGGCGGGAACATAATCACTAATTACTTGAAAGGGCTCGACTCTTCGTTGGAGTTCAGAGATCGGGCGCATTCGGTAAGCCTACTTTTTAACATCCCTATCCGCGAGTTCTTCCCAGATATTTTCAACTTTACGCAGTAATTCATCAGTACTTGCATCGTTTTCGATTATGAAATCAGCGACCGACTCGCGCTGTTCTCTTGTTGCCTGGGCAGCGATTCGAGATTGAATCTCCGAGATATGCAGACCCTTGGCTCGAAGCCGCGCAATCCGATTTTCCATCGAAGCCTCAACCGTGATTACGATGTCAAAGCGATCTTGCGCCTTTGTTTCAAATAAAAGTGGTATTTCATAAACCAATGTCTCATCAGCTTTTAGCGAAGCGACGGCTTCTTCGAACTGATTTCGTATCCACGGATGAACAATATTTTCAAGTTTGATTTTCAATGTAGCGTCCTTAAAAATCAACTCCCCTAATGCACGGCGATCAATATCGCCATTTTTCAAAATCGAATCCCCAAAAATAGTAACGACTTCATCAAAGCCAGTTGAACCTCGTTCTATCGCCGCCCGAGCTAACTGGTCGGCATCAATTACCAGCGCACCTAGGTCAGCAAAATATTCGGCAGCAAGAGACTTGCCACTGCCAATGCCACCCGTCAAAGCAATCACGCGCATATCGCAAGGATACTGTGGGGAAATAAAAAGGAGCCCAGTAGAAGTAAGCGAGGTTAAGAATCTTTTCTCGCGTCTTCGCTGGACTCCTTTTTTGGAGTACCGAACCTACTTATTCTGCAGCTGGAACTTCTTCTACTGCGGCTTCATCTGCTGGAGTTGCAGCAGCATCGGCAGCTTTTGCTTCTGCCTTTTGCTTCTTGTGTGCCATGAAACGCTCTTGAGCTTGGGCGTATTGCTTTTCCCACTCTTCGCGCTGGGTTTCAAATCCTGGTTTCCATTCTTGAGAATCAGAATCGAACCCTTCTGGATAAATGAAGTTACCTTCTGCGTCATAACGTGCAGCCATTCCGTATTGAGTTGGATCAAATGCTTCGATCTCAATCTCATGTCCTTCATTAGCTTGCTTTAATGAAAGTGAAATACGACGACGCTCTAGGTCAATATCAATGATCTTTACAAATAGTTCATCATCAACTTGAACAACTTGCTCAGGAATTTCAACGTGACGTTCAGCCAACTCTGAAATATGAACTAGGCCTTCGATGCCTTCGTGTACACGAATGAATGCTCCGAATGGAACAAGCTTTGTAACCACACCTGGAACAACTTGATTGATTGTGTGAGTACGGGCAAATGCCTGCCATGGATCTTCTTGTGTGGCCTTAAGTGAAAGTGACACGCGCTCACGCTCGAAATCAACTTCAAGGACTTCTACAGTTACTTCATCGCCAACTTCAACAACTTCACCTGGATGATCAATGTGCTTCCAAGAAAGCTCTGATACGTGAACAAGTCCGTCTACGCCTCCAAGGTCAACGAATGCACCGAAGTTAACGATTGATGAAACAACGCCTGTACGTACTTGACCCTTTTGTAGCTGGTTAAGGAAAGTTGTACGTGATTCAGATTGTGTCTGCTCAAGGAATGCACGACGTGAAAGAACAACGTTGTTACGGTTCTTATCAAGTTCGATAATTCGAGCTTCAACCTGCTTACCAATGTAAGGAGTAAGGTCTCGAACACGACGCATTTCAACAAGGGATGCTGGCAAGAAGCCGCGAAGTCCGATGTCGACGATAAGTCCACCCTTGACAACTTCAATTACAGTTCCAATAACGACTTCATCGCGTTCCTTCTTGCCTTCGATGTCTCCCCAGGCACGCTCGTATTGTGCGCGCTTCTTGGAAAGAATAAGGCGACCTTCTTTATCTTCTTTTTGAAGAACAAGAGCTTCGATAGTCTCGCCAACTTTTACAAGCGAGTTTGGATCTACATCGTGGCGAATTGAAAGCTCGCGTGAAGGAATAACACCTTCAGTTTTATATCCGATGTCGACAAGAACTTCTTCGCGTCCAACCTGGACGATTGTTCCTGTTACTAGATCTCCGTCATTAAAATTTCTGATTGTGCCTTCGATTGCTGCTAGAAAGTCGGCAGCTGATCCGATGTCATTTACTGCAATTACTGGTGCTGTAGTCAAGTTGCTCCGTAGGGATAGATGAGTAGTAGTTCCCGCTTTCGCGGCTGGAGGGCAAGGGTACGGTTTGCGCATCAATTTGAGCAAATCCATGCGGGAAAATCAGGCTCGCCGATAGACTGACGAATACAATGAAACGCTACATCGATTTCTTTAAGACGCCGCAAGTCGTGCCCTTATTTTTGGCCTCATTTCCGGCGCGAATCGCCTACGGAATGATTGGACTTTCAGTCTTTTTCAAAGCACAACAGGAAACAGGCTCGATTGCATTTGCGGGCCTTGCTATTGGGTTGAACTCAGTGGCTGGTTCACTTTCTGCTGGAATACGTTCATCTGTCATGGATCGATACGGTCAAAAATGGCCACTTCGAATTTTAGTTCCCGGGTACACCATCATGCTCATTGTGTTGAGTTTTGCTCACACCCGTCCAACGTTATTAACTTTTGCTTTTTTACTCGGTGTGACTGCGCCACCAATTAACTTATCAGTTCGACCATTATGGAAAGCAATCGTTTCTGAAGACTTATTGCGCAGTGCATATGCAATTGATACATCAGTGATTAACACCGCTGGAGTCATTGGTCCGGTTCTAGCAACCACTCTTGCGCTTTCAGCACATCCGCAATCGGCTCTTTTATTTGCAGCGTTCTTAATGGCCTTGGGAGGCAGTTCTCTTGCATTGAATCCAGTCTCACGCGCATGGATTCCTGAAAAGAAGAAGGAAGGCCAGAAGGCGCTGTGGAAACACCGTGCCATGCAACTACTCATGGTTGAAGCAATATTCATTGGCTTTGGCTGGGGCGTATTTGATGTTGCCGTTCCTGCATTTGCGACGTTAGAAAAAGTTCCTGCACGTACTGCTTGGATTCTTGCGGCGATGGGAATCGCAAGTATTGTGGGCGGAGTAGCTGCAGGTATCGTTTCAAAGCGCTACAGCCCGCTGGAATGGTTTATGCGAAATTACATACTCTGGTTTATTTTTACTGTGCCTTTGGCTTTTACGTATCCAGGGTGGAGTCTTGCTTTGGTTGGTGCATGTTTAGGTTTTATAGGCGGAGCCCAACAGGTTTTTTATTGGGAAGTATTAGAAGCAGTTCGACCTCTTGGTTCAGAAGTGTCCTCAATCGGATGGCTCTGGACAATCGAAGGCTCCTTTATGGCATTGGGCTCAGCTTTTGGTGGATACATTTCCGAAGCTTTTTCTCCACGCGTTGCACTTTCCATTACACCTTCCTGCATCGGGATCGGAACGTTCATTCTATTTGTTGGTAGGAAATATCTATCGGAGGCTAATGCGCGTCCTTCTATCGAAAATGATTTACGTGCAATGCGTGATAACGCCGATGAAACTAATTAATGCGCCGCTTCGTGCCAAGTAAGCCCCAGGCCAGCGCTGACATCCAACGGCGCATTGAGCGGATAAGCCGTACCCATTTCACGTTTTACTAGCGCAGTGATCACTTCTTCCTCGCCTTTAACAACTTCAACGATCAACTCATCGTGAATCTGAAGTAGCAAACGAGAAGACATCCCTTCTTTTTCAATTGCTGCCGCAACTTTGAGCATCGCTAATTTGATGATATCTGCGGCAGATCCTTGAATTGGTGCGTTGAGTGCCATACGTTCTGCGACTTCACGGCGCTGGCGGTTATCGTGCATCAGGTCAGGTAAATATCTGCGGCGCCCCATAATCGTTTCGGTATAGCCAACTTTGCGTGCATCCTCTACAACAACTTTTAAGTAATCTCGAATTCCGCCAAAGCGTTCAAAATACTTATCCATTAAATCTTGGGCAGCTGGTGGGGAAATATCGAGCTGGGCTGATAGGCCATAGGAGGAAAGTCCATAAGCAAGCCCATATGACATCGCCTTTATCTGCCGGCGCATTTCTGGATCTACATCAATAGCTTTAACACCAAAGATTTCTCCAGCAATGCTTGCGTGTAAATCTTCACCGGATTCAAAAGCTTTTAGTAGTTTTTCATCGTGTGATAAGTGCGCCATGATGCGCATTTCAATTTGGCTGTAATCAGCCGTTAATAGCGATACATAACCTTTGCCCGCAATAAAACAGTTACGGATTGTGCGGCCTTCTTCAGTGCGAACCGGAATATTTTGCAGATTTGGGCCCGTTGAGGATAAACGGCCAGTTGCTGCAACGGTTTGTTGGAAATGCGTATGAATACGTCCATCCTTGGCAATCTCTGCAATTAAGCCTTCGACGGTTGTTCCAAGTTTCTTGGTCTCACGAATTCGAAGCAAAGACGTAAGGACCGGATGCCCGCTTTTTTGATGCAGCCAATCCAAACTTTCAGCATCAGTTGTAAATCCAGTCTTAATTTTTTTAGTTTTAGGGAGTTTGAGTTCATCAAAGAGAACCACCTGCAACTGCTTGGGCGAAGCCACATTGAATTCATGACCTACAGCTTCATGTGCAGCCTTTGTTTCGCGGCTCACTTCACCCTCAAAATAGGCAGCCAATTTATCGAGTTCTTTGCGATCGACTGCGATTCCAATCGATTCCATCTTTGCCAGAAGCGCAGCTATGGGTAGCTCCATATTGACAAATAAATCCCATAGATTGCGCTCTTTGAGTTCACGCGTAAGTGAAACACGCAAAGTAAATAGGGCGCGCGCAGAAGTCAGGAGGTCTTGTTCTGTAGATGAAGAATTGATTGAGGTGCCATCGCCCCACCGTTCCTGCAAATCTTTTAACTCCTGCGCACGAACTCCTGGGTTAACAAGGTATGCAGCCAACGAAGTATCAAATTCGACTCCGACCAAACCATTAATGCGCGATAACGACTTAGCATCGTGGGCAATCTTTCCTACCGATATATCACGTGCCCAATCCCCCATTGTTGATGAATGGACTAGAAATACTTCTTCTTGTGAAAAGGCAACTGCGTACCGATGAAGTTGTTCTTCCACTAGCGAGAAGCTAACTGCGATCGCACCTTTATGTGAGGCAATTTTCTGGTCAATTTCGGCCGGAGTTAAAACTCCTTCAGCCATCTCATCGGCAAAGAGTTGAAACTCTGGCTCAGCGTTCTTGCTTGAACTCTTCAGAAGAATCGGTTTCATACGATCTTTGAGAGTCTTGAACTCAAGTCGATCAAATAGCGGATTAGTCAGGTTCTCGTCCACACCAGACCAAGCAAGTGCATTAATACTCAAATCCAAAGGAACTTCGGCAACTAACTGAGTAAGTTCTCGATTACGGATTACATTATCAATCGAATCTCGAAGCGATTGCCCCACTTTGCCACCGACTTTATCTACATTCGATAACAGCTCTTGTAAAGATCCATATTCAACAACCCATTTCGCTGCCGTTTTTTCACCAACACCTGGAATTGAAGGTAAGTTATCACTGGGGTCTCCTCGCAAGGCAGCAAAGTCTGGGTACTGCGCAGGCGACATTCCATATTTTTCTTGGACTGCATCCGGTGTCATTCGTGCTAAATCACTGACACCACGCTTTGGATACAAAACGGTTGTTTTATCATTGACTAACTGAAAAGAATCTCGGTCTCCCGTACAAATAAATACTTCTGCACCTTCTTTTTCGGCGCGCTTAGTGATTGTGGCCAAGACGTCATCAGCTTCATAGCCCTCAACTTCAAACTGCGTAATTCCAAAGGCCGAAACAAGTTCATGCAGGTAGGACATTTGGGAACGAAATTCATCTGGAGTCTTCGCACGATTAGCCTTGTACTCAGGAAAGATTTCAGATCGAAAAGTTTTACGCGAAACATCAAAAGCCACAGCCACATGCGTTGGTTTTTCAGTGGTTAATAGTGAGAGCAACATCGTGGCAAAGCCATAAATGGCGTTGGTGTGCTGGCCTGATGCGGTCGTAAAATTCTCGGCCGGTAGGGCATAAAAAGCGCGATATGCCATTGAGTGCCCATCGATAAGTAATAGGCGTTTGCTCATGGGAACATCTTAGGTTGCACACTAGAATAGTTCTCATGATCAACGAAGAGTTTCTAAAGTTTTACAAAGAACGCGGTAGCGGTGCACTGGATCAAAAAATGGGTATCACCATTCTTGAAGCCGAACCCGGCCGCCTTGTTGGCACAATGCCCGTTGAAGGAAACACCCAACCAATGGGGTTATTACATGGTGGTGCAAATGTTGTCCTTGCAGAAAGTTTGGGCTCTATCGGTACTTCTTTGCATGCTGGCCCTAGTCGCAAAATTGTTGGCGTAGACATCAACGCCACGCATCACAAATCCGCAACAACAGGATTAGTTACCGGAGTTGCTACCGCGATTTCTTTAGGAAAAACTTTATGCACCTGGGAAATTGTTATTACAAATGAAGCAGGAGAACGCACATGTACTGCGCGTATTACCTGCCTGATTCTTGCAGAACGTTAAGAGTGAGCTCCGGTACCAAGGTATGCCTCGCGTACTGCAGGATCATTAAGTAGATCAGAAGCTTTAGCTTCCTTGACTACATTTCCTGTCTCCAAGATGTAAGCACGGTGCGCACGCTGTAGAGCTTGCTGTGCATTTTGCTCAACGAGCAAGATTGTCACACCAGTTTTATTAATCTCGGTAATAATGCGGAAGATATTGGCGATCATCTGAGGCGCAAGTCCCATGGATGGCTCATCGAGAAGTAAAACTTTTGGACGAGACATCAGCGCACGGCCAATGGCCAACATCTGTTGCTCTCCTCCAGATAAAGTTCCGCCAGCTTGTGCAACGCGCTCTTTCAAACGTGGGAAAAGTGTGTAAACCTTGTCGAGATCTTCATCCATCTCAGCTTTACGGTTCTTACGGTGAAATTTGCCCATCTCAAGGTTTTCAAGAACCGTCATTCCAGGAAAAATTCCTCGGCCTTCAGGTGCTTGTGAGATTCCAAGATCGACTCGCTCGTGTGCTGGAACGTTAGAAATATCTTGACCGTCGAAAATGATTGCGCCAGATGTAACTTTGCGCAAGCCCGAAATCGTCTTGAGTGTTGTTGTCTTTCCAGCACCGTTAGCACCAATTAATGTAACGATTTCACCTTCGTTAACTACAACGGAGATTCCTTTAATCGCTTCGATCTTGCCGTAGTGGACGTGGAGATCTTTAATTTCAAGACGCATCAGCTGGAACTCCTAAATAGGCCTCAATAACCTTGGGATCATTTTGTACTTTACTTGGTAGGTCATCTGCAATCTTGACGCCGAAATCGAGTACGGCAACGCGATCTGAGATTCCCATAATTAAAGACATATCGTGTTCGATAAGAAGTACCGTGTAACCGGCATCGCGGATCCGCTTAATTAAAGCCGCTAATTCAACTTTTTCTGCTGGGTTAAAACCAGCAGCTGGTTCATCTAGAAGAAGCAGTTGTGGGTTAGTTCCCATCGCTCGTGCAATTTCAAGGCGACGTTGAACTCCGTACGGAAGGTTCTTTGCTAATCGATCTGAATACTCATCGATACCAATGAACTTTAAGATTTCATGTGCGCGTTCGCGGTTTTCACGCTCTTCTCGGCGAGCTCGTGGCAAGCCGAACAATGCGCCAACTAATCCACTCTTTTTATGGGCATCAGTTGCAGTGATTACATTCTCAAGGGTTGTCATATCTCCCCATAAACGAATGTTCTGGAAAGTACGAGCAATTCCCATCTGAGTAATCTCAAAGCGCTTCTGCTTCTTGATTTTGGTCCCAGCAAAAGTGATGTCTCCACTAGTTGGCTTATAGACGCCAGTAACTACATTGAAAACCGTTGTCTTACCAGCACCGTTTGGGCCGATCAGTGCAAGGATTTCACCTTTTTTAACTTCAAGGTTAACTTCACCAAGTGCTGTGACGCCACCAAATTTCATTGTGACATTTTGCAGAGAAAGAAGAACTTCGGACATTATGCGTTCACCTCTTTCTTAACGATTGCTTTCTCACGCTTTTTGCGAGGCAATAGGCCATCAGGGCGGAAGTTCATGACGACGACAAGAACTGTTCCAAATACAAGTAAACGTGCATCAGAAATAAAGCGGATTCGATCTGGTAGATAGCCAAGAATAGTTGCGCCTACAACTACTCCCCAAATATTTCCAATTCCACCGAAAACAACGCAGGAAAGAATCAAAATAGAAACATTGAGTGTGAACATTTCAGGCGCAATAAAGAGGTTCTTTGAAGCGTACAGAACACCAGCTGCACCGCCAACGGCTGCACCTAACGTAAAAGACCAAATCTTATATTTAAGAGTTGGTACGCCCATGAGCTCTGCTGCATCTTCGTCTTGGCGGATAGCTTCCCAAGCACGGCCTGGACGGCGCACGCTAAGTCGGCGAATCATCCAGATAGTTAAGAGAATCATGGTCACAACTACCCAGAAAAAAACCTTCTGATCTTCGAGCTTAAATTTTAGTGGACCGATATTTGGTGGCATAGGAATGTTTGCTATTCCATTTGGGCCTTTACTCCATGTTGAGTTAAGAACTACCAAGCGGACAATTTCACCGAAACCCAAGGTAACAATTGCTAAATAATCACCACGAAGGCGAAGTGTTGGAAGTCCAAGTAGTACGCCAGCTAGCATCGCGAACGCAATACCAAATGGCATGATCTCCCAAGTATTTAGTCCAGTATGAGTTCCCATCAGCGCCATTGTGTAAGCACCAATTGCAAAAAAAGCAACGTAACCAAGATCGAGCATTCCTGACTTACCAACAACAATATTGAGTCCAAGTGCCATCAAAACAAATACGCCAACTGGATAAACCAAAACGGCATCGTAAGCCGCAATCGGTGTTGCCAAGAAAGAAGCTCCAGCAAAAGGTAAAAGGCCAACAAGAAAAATAGAGGTAAGGGCGATCGCTACACGCTTTGGGCGATTTGCTCGCTCCCAAATACCTGCGCCCCAGTCGCGAAGATTCCAATAGTTTCTAATTTTCATGAGTTATGCCCTCGTTGTCTGAACGGCTTCGCCAAATAGACCATTTGGCTTGAAGAGTAGAACAAGAACCAAAACAATAAAGACAGTAACTGCCTTCCACTGCGTTCCAAGAACCGCCGAGGCATAAACCTCAAGCAAACCTAAAGTCAGTCCGCCGAAGAATGCACCTCGAATATTTCCAATTCCGCCAAGAACGGCTGCAGTAAATGCGGCCATACCCATAGTGAAACCAATATTGAACTTTGTGTATTCGAAAACAGTTATGTAGAAAAAGCCTGCGGCTCCTGTTGCTAGACCGCCAACAAGAAATGTTGTAGTGATTACGCGATTGAGGTTTACACCCATGAGCTTGGCTGCATCTTCGTTTTGAGAAACAGCGCGAATAGCTTTACCCATACGAGATAACTTAATAAAGCGTTCAAGGATGAAGAAAATAATCGCTGCCGCAATGATTGTTATAACCGTATCGAGACGAACATTGGCGCCCCACATTTCAGTCAGAATAATCTTTTCAAGAACGCGCGGAGATCCCACTGGACGTGAGCTTGTTAAAAGGCGCATCACTTCTTGCAGTGCTATCGAAATACCAATTGCAGAGATTAATGTTGCTAAGCGGTTTGTACCCTTCATGCGAAGGCGACGATAGGCAACGAACTCAACAAAGACTGCAGTAAGTCCGGCAACCGCCATGGACATTAAAAGACTACAGAGAAGAACAAAAATTAATTTGAAACCTTTGGCAGGTTCGGAAGTTTGTGTGTAATGGAAAATATCGCGGGAAGTAATCACCGTTCCAAATGTTCCCCACATAAAAATCTCAGAGTTCGCAAAGTTAATCATGCGTAAAACTCCGTAAACCATCGTGTAGCCGAGGGAGATCAAAACATAGATAAACCCTAGGGCGATTCCTGCAATTGTCAGCGACCAGAACTGATCAATGAGTACTGCAAACATTGTTCTCCTTCGCTAATTCTTCTGCGCGAGTATAAAGGTAGAAATTACGCAAGCGGTGGGTGTTCTGGGCTCTTTTTCAAGAGTTTTCCAAAACACCCACCGACTTGTTAAGCGTTCGTCCTAGTTAATTACTTAACGATTCCTGTGTTAACTAGAACGCCATTCTTAGATGTGAAACCAGCAAATAATCCGTAAGAAATGTCGCCATTCTTATCGAACTTAATTGTGTTTCCAGAGATGCTCTTGCCTGAGTATGCATTTACATACTTAAGCATTGCTTCACGAGTTGTCTTTCCAGCCTTGATACCTGAAAGGAAGATGTTTGCAGCATCGAATGCCTCAACTGAGTAAACACCAGATGAAACGCCCATCTTCGCCTTGAAATCAGCTTCTAGCTTTGAGCTGATACCAGCAAGACCGCCAACGCCAGTTACCTTTGAACCTTCAGCTGCAGCTCCTGCAAGCTTTGGGAACTCCTGGTTGAAGACTCCGTCGCCACCAGCAAATACTGCTGTTGAACCTGAGTCACGAAGCTGCTTAATGAATACAGCAGCTTGGCTGTAGTAACCAGTGTAGATAACAACTGTTGCGCCAGATGTCTTGATCTTTGCAACTGTTGGGCTGAAGTCTGTTGTTGTGTTTGGAACTGAGTCTCCACCAACAAGTGTGGCTCCAGCTACCTTCTTCAAACCATTTTCAACGAAGCCACGAAGTGGCACTGCATATGCTGATTGGTCATCAAATACGAAAACCTTCGCATTTGAAACACCAGCTGTTGCGTACTTAGCCAATGCTGGACCTTGAAGGTCATCCTTACCAACAACGCGGTGGAACACTGGACCACCAAAGTCAGGAGACTTTGGATCTGTTAGTGATACACGAGTTGCTGATGGAGAGATGAGTGCAAGTGAACCAGCCTTGTAATAAGGAAGTGATGCGATTGTTGCACCAGAGTAAGCAGGTCCTACAACACCAAGAATGTTCTTGTTAGCGCCAACTCCTGGAGCAACTGTTGATGCAACAGCTGGATCTCCCTGGTCATCAACTGAAACAACCTTGATTGTGTAACCCTTGTTTGCTGCCATGAAAAGCTTTGCAGCGTACTTAACTGCGTTCTGCTCATCAATACCAGTTGATGCTTCTCCACCTGAAAGTGGACCTTGGTATGCAATTGTGTACGTCTTTGCAGCTGCACTTGCTGTTGGAACTGATGCAATGCCAAAAGCAACGGCTGCAGCAGTAACAATGGCAAGTGAACCCTTAATCTTCTTGTTCATGTAATGCCTTTCCTGTTCTTGTGTCCCGGGACAGGGAGGACGTCAGGGTAATGGCAGGGGTGGGCTAATCACAAGCCCAATTGAGCATGTAAAGGGGCGCTTTAGTTGCAGTTATGTAACGTTTTCATGCAGTTGTGAATGATTAGCCTTCAGGCACCGCATCCGGGCTAATTACCGCCTCGGCCACCTGCTTCATCGTCAATCGGCGGTCCATAGCCGCCCTTTGAATCCATGAAAAAGCGTCTGGCTCTGAGAGATTAAGAGCCTTCATTAAAATTCCCTTAGCTCGGTCGATAGTTTTCCGAGTTTCTAGTCGCTCATGTAAATCAGCAACTTCAGCAGCTAACGACTTCATCTGCGTGTGTCGACTAATAGCAATTTCAATTGCAGGAACTAAGTCACCAATTGTAAATGGCTTAACTACATATGCCATCACACCGGCATCGCGAGCTCGCTCAATCAGTTCTTTTTGAGAAAATGCCGTCAACATAAGTACTGGGGCTAATTCAATAATTTTTTCAGCTGCAGATATTCCATCAAGGATTGGCATCTTGACATCAAGAATTGCTAAATCTGGTTTATGTTCATGAGCTAGATCAATTGCTTCTTGGCCATTGGTAGCCTGAGCAACAACTTCATAACCGGCGCCTTGCAACATTTCTACAAGATCCATGCGGATTAATGCTTCGTCCTCTGCAACGAGAATACGGACGTTCATTTCTCATTCATCCTTTCAGGATGTAAAAAATAACTAGCGTGCCCCGAGTCGGATTTGAACCGACACTGTGCAGTGTTTGAGACTGCCCTCTCTACCGTTGGAGTACCGAGGCCTTGAGCGATATATCAACGGGTGCAATCTTAGCGGTAAGCCGCAGCTACTCCACCAACTGCATCTCCAACGCGATGAACACGCATTGCGTTCGTTGAGCCTGGAATTCCAGGAGGAGATCCAGCAACAATCATTACTTCATCACCTTTACTCGCGCGTCCAGAATCGATCAAAACACTATCGACTAACTTAACCATCTCATCTGTTGCACCAACAACTGGCGTCAACATCGATTCGACGCCCCACGTAAGAGCTAAACGGTTATACGTGCCAAGTTCTGGTGTCATTGCAAGGATTGGAATAGGAGAACGCAGACGTGACATTCGGCGGGCTGAATCGCCACTTTGCGTAAAGGCAACTAAATACTTAGCTCCAACAATTGCGCCAACTTCAGTAGCAGCCTTTGTGATTGCCCCGCCCTTAGTGCGAGGCGGAGTTTTGATTGGACGGATTCGATCTAGTCCGCCTTCTTCAGTCTTTTGAATAATTCGGGCCATTGTTTCAACGGCCTCAATTGCAAAATCTCCCACACTTGTTTCACCTGAGAGCATCAACGCATCTGCACCATCAAGGACTGCATTTGCGCAGTCTGTGGCTTCGGCGCGTGTTGGGCGAGAATTTGTAATCATGGAATCAAGCATTTGGGTAGCAACGATTACTGGCTTAGCCATATCGCGTGCAAGTTCTACACACATCTTTTGCACCAATGGAACATCTTCAATTGGAAGTTCGACACCAAGATCCCCGCGAGCCACCATGATGCCATCAAAAGCTTCGACGATTCCCACAAGATTTTCAACTGCCTGTGGCTTTTCAATTTTGGCGATTACAGGAACACGAATTCCTTCTTCGTCCATAATCTTATGGACATCTTTAATATCTTCGGCGCTTCGCACAAAAGAGAGCGCAATAAAATCTGCTCCTGCACGCAACCCCCAACGTAGATCATCAATATCTTTTGTCGATAGGGCTGGAACTGACACAGCTACACCCGGCAAGTTAATTCCTTTGTTATTGCTAACTGCGCCTGGCTCAATAACTTTAGTTACAACATCATTTCCTTTTACTTCAACAACTTCGACTGTAACTTTTCCGTCATCGATGAGAATACGATCACCCGGTTTGCAATCCCCCGGTAATCCCTTATAGGTCGTTCCAACGCGCTCTTTAGTTCCTTCAACATCGTCAGTTGTAATTGTGAAAATGTCTCCACGGGCTAAATCATGAGGACCTGCCTTAAAGCGTGCAAGGCGAATTTTTGGTCCCTGTAAATCCACAAGGATGGCTACTGGCCGACCCGCAGATTTTGCTGCAGCTCGAACACGATCTAGGCGACCTTGATGTTCTTCATAAGAGCCATGTGAAAGATTTAGGCGGGCCATATTCATGCCAGCATCAATGAGCTCCTTAACTTTCTCAGGAGATTCAACTGCCGGACCCATCGTGCACACAATCTTTGCTCTACGCATGTTCCTACCTTAAACCATTAGTTGACGGGTTGTGGGTTCAATCGGAGAGGGCAGCTGAGTCTCTCCAGTGAGATATCTATCTACAGATGCCGCTGCACTTCTTCCTTCTGCAATAGCCCAGACAATAAGTGATTGCCCGCGCCCGGCATCTCCTGCAACGAATATTCCTTCTTCGCTAGTTTCAAAATCAACATTGCGTGCAATGTTGCCGCGATCATCTAATTTTACTTCCAATTGCTTAATAAGATCAGATTGCTCGGGACCAGTGAAGCCCATAGCAAGAAATACAAAATCAGCCGGAATCTCTTTTTGTGATTGCGGTACTGGTACGAATTTTCCATTTTCAAACTTAGTTTCAACAATTCGAATCGCGCGCAGGTTTCCATCAGCATCGCCTAGAAATTCTTCAGTGCTGACTGAAAACATGCGGTTGTCATCTTCTTCGTGCGCACTAGATACACGATAAATCATTGGGTAAGTTGGCCACGGTTGTGAATCTGGTCGCTCATCACTTGGACGCGGCATAATTTCAAGTTGGGTGATACTGGCAGCACCTTGGCGAATTGAAGTACCCAAACAATCGGCACCAGTGTCACCTCCGCCAAGAATGACTACATGCTTGCCTGCAACATTTATTGGTGAAACATCGATTTCACCCAGCGCTTGCTTATTGCCCCAAGGCAAGAACTCCATAGCTTGGTAAATTCCTTTTAGTTCTCGGCCAGGAACTGGCAAGTCTCGCCATTTGGTTGCACCAACGGCCAAGACAATTGCGTCATATTTCTTGCGAAGGTCTGCGCCAGTTACTTCAGTACCAACATCTACACCGGCGCGAAAGCGTGTCCCTTCTTTTTCCATTTGCGACAAACGGCGATCAAGAATGTGTTTTTCCATCTTAAACTCTGGAATTCCGTAGCGAAGTAATCCACCAATTTTATCTGCGCGCTCATACACCGCTACGGTGTGACCTGCACGCGTAAGCTGTTGAGCTGCCGCTAAACCAGCTGGGCCAGAACCAACAACTGCAACTGTTTTTCCAGTGATGCGATCCGGTGCAAGTGGAATTACTTGTCCAGCATCAAAAGCTTCTTCAATTGTTCGAAGCTCAACTTGCTTAATAGTTACCGCTTCACGATTGATTGCAACAACACATGCAGTTTCACAAGGTGCTGGGCATAAGCGACCGGTGAATTCAGGAAAATTATTTGTGGCATGTAAACGGTTAATTGCTTCTGTTTTGTCTCCGCGCCAAATCAAATCATTCCATTCGGGGATTAAATTGCCGAGTGGACATCCTGAATGGCAAAAAGGAATTCCACAGTCCATGCACCGGCCAGCTTGCTTCTGCAGATGTTCAAAGCTCTGTGGTTCATACACTTCGCGCCAATCTTGAATTCGCACATCAACTGGGCGCCGCTTTGGAGTTTCGCGCGCTGTAGTCATAAATCCCTTTGGATCAGCCATTTGCTGCAACCTCCATCACTAACGCATCAACTGGTAAACCTTCACGCGTAGCACGGGCCATTGCTTCTAGGACTCGCGCATAGTCACGAGGCATAACTAGCGAGATTCGATTGAGCGCGCTTTCCCAGTCTTTTAATAGTTCAAGGGCAACTGGTGAACTAGTTTCATCGGCGAATGCACTGATAAGAGTCCGTAAGTTTTCTTTTTGATCTGCAGGAACTGCGACGATATCGACCATATCTGCATTTACATTCATCGGATCAAGGTCTAAAACAAATGCACGGCCCCCGGACATGCCTGCAGCAAAATTTCGGCCGGTGCGACCAAGGACAACAACTGTTCCGCCAGTCATGTATTCACACCCGTGATCACCAATACCTTCAACAATTGCAGTGGCGCCAGAGTTGCGGACACAGAAACGTTCTCCGACAACTCCTCGAATCATTATCTGTCCTGAAGTTGCACCGTAACCGATGACATTTCCAGCAATAACATTTTCAAAAGAATTAAAAGCTGACTTTTCATCGGGCCGAACAATCACTCGTCCGCCTGAGATTCCCTTTCCAACATAATCATTAGAATCACCAAATAGGCGAAGAGTCAGACCGCGAGGAATAAAAGCACCCAGAGACTGTCCAGCTGAACCATGCAGAGTTACATCGATCGTGTCATCAGGAAGTCCTGCTCCGCCATGCATACGAGTAATTTCTGCGCCTAACATTGTTCCAACCGTGCGGTTTACATTTCGCACTGGAAGATCAATGCGCACTAATTCTTTTCGCGCTAATGCTGCTTCAGATAGAGAAATCAACGTGTTATCCAGGGCGGCATCTAAACCGTGGTCTTGCTTAGTCGTGTTGTGCAGCGGACTTACAACATCTGGGCGAAGAAGAAGTGGTCCAAGATCCAAACCGCTCGCCTTCCAGTGTTCAACGGCTGCCTTGGTATTGAGATATTCCACATGTCCAACTGCTTCTAGCAAAGTCGTAAAGCCCAAGCTTGCCAAAATTTCACGGACTTCTTCGGCAATGTATTCAAAGAAAGTTTCAACGAACTCTGGCTTGCCACTAAATCGTTTACGAAGCTCTGGGTTTTGTGTTGCAACACCTACTGGGCAGGTATCAAGATGACACACACGCATCATGATGCACCCTGAAACAACTAGTGGCGCCGTTGCAAAACCAAACTCTTCAGCGCCAAGAAGGGCGGCAATAACAACATCACGTCCAGTTTTTAGTTGACCATCAGTTTGAACAACGATGCGATCGCGAAGATTATTGAGAAGCAAAGTTTGCTGAGTCTCAGCTAATCCAAGTTCCCAAGGCGCTCCAGCATGCTTCAGCGATGTCAATGGAGATGCGCCGGTTCCGCCATCATGACCAGAAATGAGAACAACATCGGCGTGGGCTTTACTTACTCCAGCAGCAACGGTTCCAACACCAACTTCTGCAACTAGTTTGACGTGAACACGTGCATTCTTATTGGCATTCTTTAAGTCATGAATGAGTTGGGCTAAGTCTTCAATGGAATAAATATCATGATGCGGCGGTGGGGAGATAAGCCCAACTCCCGGGGTTGAATAACGTACTTTTGCAACCCATGGATAAACCTTGTTACCAGGTAGCTGTCCACCTTCACCAGGCTTGGCACCTTGTGCGATTTTAATTTGAATGTCGTCAGAGTTCACGAGGTAATCACTAGTGACACCAAAACGACCGGAGGCTACTTGCTTAATTGCAGAGCGCTTTGAATCCCCATTTGCCATTGGTAAGTAGCGCCCTGGATCTTCTCCACCTTCACCAGTATTAGATTTTCCGCCAATACGATTCATTGCAATTGCTAAAGTTTCATGAACTTCTTGGGAAACTGATCCATATGACATTGCGCCAGTTGAAAAGCGTTTAATAATTTCGGAAGCTGGCTCAACTTCATCAATTGAGATTGGTGGACGCACTTGATCATTAAATTCAAATAACCCACGCAAAGTCATTAAACGGGCGCTTTGATCGTTCACACGATTGGTATATCGCTTAAATACGTCGTAGCGCTTGTTGCGAGTTGAGTGCTGCAAAGTAAAGACAGTCTCTGGGTCGAAGAGATGCGGTTCGTCCTCGCGACGCCATTGATATTCCCCTCCGATTGGAAGTCGCTTTGTGCCTGGTACTGCTCCCCCAGGTGGATATGCAATGTGGTGACGCGCAATAGTTTCTTGTGCAATTACATCCAAACTAACGCCACCTAAACGTGAAGTCGTGCCGACGAAATACTCATCGACAACTTCTTTACTTAATCCAATTGCTTCAAAAACTTGAGCACCTGTGTAGGAGGCGATTGTGCTGATACCCATCTTGGACATCACCTTGAGGACGCCTTTGCCCAAACTCTTAATCAAATTTCGTACTGCCTTTTCAGGTGTAATTCCAGTAATGACGCCTTGCAATACTA
>CANFUR010000008.1 GCA_947450175.1 Actinomycetota bacterium
GCAACCAGATATGCATACTCGGGTCTAATCTTTCGAACCAATACAACAACTGCAATAAATAGTAACGAGAGTAAAAAGGCGTTGAAATTAAAATATGAAATTGGGGAGTGAGCAACAAATGAAGTTGCATACATAACTAAACCTGTAATAACTGGGTATTCAACCGAGTTTGTATCACTTGCATACGGCCACTTGTTATCAACCATTCCTCTTTCGCCAAAAAGAGTGGGTAAATCGCTATAACACGCATGAATATATTGATCTGGCGTAGCCCAAGTTGTGCTTTCGCAATGTGAGAACTTCGTAAAAGAAATCAAGGATGCGACCACGGCTAATAGAAGTAGCGCTTTCGTACCAATCTTCATTATGGTTTTTGGTGTTGCGTTCCACCCGATGTCATAACAATGGGATCAAGTCCGCCGATATTAGTTGGTGCAGGAAATTCCATAACAGGTTCGCCTTTGAGTGCACCTTTCATAAAAGCAGTCCAAATCCGGGCTGGAAATGAACCACCAGTAACCGAGTTCATTCCACCGATTCCGTTGAGAGTTAATGTTGCGTTATCGCGAAAGAACGCAACTGATGCAGCGATCTGTGGTGTGTACGCACTAAACCAAGCGGATGCATCAGATTGAGATGTTCCAGTTTTTCCAGCAGCTGGTCGCCCAAGTGCTAAGGCTGCAGTGCCCGTACCGTTAGTAACCACTCGCTTTAGCGCATAGGTTAAATCGGCCATAACCTCTTTGCTAAATACTTCTTGGGTTTCTGGTTTAGCTTCATACAAAATACCCTTATTTGATCCGATAACTTGGGATACCAAATAAGGTTTTGATTTAACTCCTTGGGCTGCAAATGTTGCATAGGCATTGGCAACATCAATTACGTGAGGACTCGCAACACCTAAAACTACAGAAGGTGTTGGCATCATCGCTACAGATTCAGGAATGCCTGCACGTCGTGCAACATCTACTACTGCAGCTGGGCCAACCTTAATTCCAAGTGGGACATAGACGGTGTTAATTGAGTGTTCGGTTGCAAACAACAAACTGACTTGTCCCCACCCTTGTTCGCCATAGTTACCAACTTCATATGGTTTGCCAGCATCATCAAAAGTTTGAGGTGAATCACCATTCCACATTGACGTCAAAGGAATTCCTTGTTCAAGGGCGGCAATCAAAGCAAAAGGCTTAAAGTTTGAACCAGGTTGAGTAATAGATTGCGTTGCATCGTTTAGCTGCCGCTCTAAGTAATCTCGGCCGCCATATAGAGCGAGTACCTCACCGGTTCCAGGGCGAATTGCAGCTAGACCGATTCGCAGATCGGCAGGTGCACCTACGGGATAAAACTTATTTACTGCATCAACTGCAGATTGCTGAGCTTTTTGATCAAGCGTTGTTTTAATAACAAGGCCACCCACTAATAATTCATCTTGGCTGAAACCAAGTTTTGCTAACTCTTTAGTGACTGCTTCAATGATGTGGCCCTTGGGTCCACTTAACTGTCCTGAGGTTGCACGCGGTGCAACTGTTGGAAATTTCATTTTTGCTGCAGCGGCTTTATCTAACCAACCAGCATCAATCATTCCTTTTTTAACGTACTCAAAACGCCCCTGAAGGCGTTCTAGATTTCCTTTTTTAAATGCTGGGTCATATAAACCAGGAGAGCGCAAAATAGATGCAATCACGGCAGCTTGGGCATTAGTTAATTGATCTACATTACGATTGAAATACTGCTGAGATGCCGTCATCACACCATATGAACCGCGACCGAAATAAATTGTATTTAAATAACTCTCAAAGATTTGATCTTTAGAAAGTTGATTTTCTAATTTAATAGAAATTACAAGTTCTTTAATTTTTCTTTGAATCGTACGGCTAGGATTTAAAAAAGCTGTTTTGGCGTATTGCTGCGTAATTGTTGAGCCACCCTGCAAAGAGCCACCCTTTAAGTTGTTAAGGATTGCGCGAAGGATTCCAGTAACAGAAAAAGCTCGATTGGAATAGAAGCCGCGATCTTCTGCAGCAAGAACTGCATGGCGCACATTTAGTGGGATCTCTGCCAGTGGAACAATTTGGCGGTTTTGTGTTCCTACGCGGCCAATTTCTGAACCATTGGAATATTGAATAATTGTTGACTGAGAATTTACGTAGGCATTTGGATCTGGAATTTTAACTGTGAAATATGCCAGAGCAAAAAGCACTGATCCTGCAATAAAAGCAAAGCCGCCTAGAAAGACCGCTGACCTAATCAGTAACTTACGCATTACTTAAGGCTACCGTGTGGCGTAATCCTCGTCCTCCAAGGTGCGTACTTTTCGGGGCGCCTTGCGTTCGTGGCCATCACCCAAGATGAAAGATGCGCATAGGTGATTCCATGAACACCCGCGGCAGACTTCAACGATATAGACGCGGAACTCACCAAATTCACTTTCCATCTCGGTTAACTCTTTTATATTCTTAATGCGGCCTGAGTATTGGCCCAACTGTTCACCAAATGCATATCGAAGTTCAACAAGTTCATTTTTTTTACACACGGGGCAGTTGCGAGTCACTTTCTCACCGTGCCACTTCGCTGCTCGCATTAAATAGGGGTCAGCATCGCAGGCATCGACAACACCGCGGAAAAGGGCCATTAATGTGGCGCGCTTATCGAGTGAATAATCAATGTAAGAACGTTGCGATTTCATTGGTGTAAAGAATAATCCTTATTGAGCCAGTACGCTCTTCATTATGAGTTTTCTTGGTTTGCTGCGGCATCCAAGGTTTTCGCGTTTGCTAGCAATCCGTTGGACAGGTCAAGGTATTGATGGCATTTTCCAAAGCGCGTTGGCTTCTTTTGTTCTATTTTCCCCGGAACGCCAAGCTAATGCCTTAAGCGCTGCAATTGGTTTTGCCGTGGTGCTTTTACCGTATTCAATTGTTGGTCCTTTTGTTGGAACTATTCTTGATCGAGTTTCACGTCAGCGCGCGTTGTTTATTGCAAACTTCGCCCGAAGTGCAAATTTATTATTGGTTGCACTTTTTATTTTTAGTGGAACAACGGGGGTCGAATTAACAACTGTTGTGCTTATTGCTTTTGGAATCAACAGATTAATTCTGGCTGCACTCTCTGCTGGTTTACCATTATTGGTTGATTCCAAATCACTAATCACTGCTAATGCAATGGCAGTGACTGGTGGATCAGTCCTTGTCGTTATCGGTGGGGGAATTGGGGTTGGAGTACGAGCAGTTGTTGATTCATTAGCAATTGCTAACCATGCAGATGCGCTCCTCATTTTGATTGCTGCTGCTGGTTATTTTGTTGCTGCGCTTTTGACAACGCGTTTGTCTAAGTATGAAATTGGGCCCCAGCAACATGAGATTAGGCAGGCCAGTTTTACTCAAGGAATAACTGAAATGCGAGAAGGTTTTCATTTCCTAAGAATTCATGGCGACGCAGCCCGTGGAATTGTCGCAACTGCAGTTCACCGGGGTGGTTTAACTGCACTTACTTTGATGGCGTTGTTGTTAGAGCGAAATACTTTTAATAATCCCAATATCCCAGAGCAAGGATTGAAAAGTTTTGGGTTCGCACTCTCTTTTGCTGGCCTAGGTGTATTTCTTGGTGCCTTCCTAGCCCCTTTTGGTGTTTCTAAATTTGGTCGCCACCAATGGATGCGATTAGCAATTCTGACAAGTGCTGCGTCCCCGATTATTTTGGCGGTTTCACAAACTCAAATCACTTTAATCTTTACTGCATTTCTTGTTTCATTCTTTGGCCAGAACTTAAAAGTTACAAATGACGCACTTGTTCAATCCAAGATTGATGATTATTACCGTGGACGTGTTTTTGCCGTATACGACGTCTTAGTAAATACTGCGATTGTTACTGGTGGTCTTATTTCAGCGTTATTACTTCCGCAATCAGGTTTAAGTTCAACCGTGCCTTTATGTGTTAGCGCTGCTTACTTACTTGTCGGTGTTCGCTTACTTCGCAGATCGGTCTTTCCACCAGTTAAGTAATGCCTCTGTGGCTTTTTCTTCACCAATTTGACCTTGCTCAAGACGCAGCTCCATAAGGAAATCCATGGCAGCACCAACATCACGCGATGGCTTTAAATTTAATAGTTCCATTACTTGCGAACCGTCTAAATCGGGGCGGATTTTTGAGAGCTCCTCTTGTTCCATCAAGGTTTGAATTCGAGCTTCGAGTGAGTCGTACACTGCAGCTAAACGTGCAGCTTTATTTAAATTTCGCGTCGTACAGTCTGCGCGAGTTAATACATGTAAATGCACCAATAAATCACCTGCATCGCGTACGTATCGGCGTACGGCAGAATCAGTCCATTCGCCATCGCCATAACCGTGAAAGCGCAAATGCAGTGCAGTTAAAAGCTCAACGGCTTCAACTGTATGACCATCAAAACGAAGCTCGGATAATCGTTTTTTTGCAAGGCGCGCACCGACAACTTCGTGATGGTGAAAAGAAACTCCACCACCTTCAATGAATGCACGAGTCTTAGGTTTGCCGATGTCATGTAATAACGCGGCAAGACGAATCACAAGGTTTGGCCCACCTAAACGATCTTCATGTTCAATTGCTTGCTCCAGCACTGTAATCGAATGCTCATAGACATCTTTATGATGATGATGCTCGTCAACTTCAAGGCGCAGTTTTGGAATCTCTGGCAGAACTAGATCAGCTAAGCCTGTATCGACCAGAATTGTAATTCCTTTACGGGGATTATTAGACATTAATATCTTTGTAAATTCATCGCGCACACGTTCGGCTGAAATAATAGAGATGCGGTGTGCTAACTCTTTTATTGATGTTAAAACATTGTGATCGATTTCAAAATCTAACTGACTTGCAAAACGTGCAGCACGCATCATTCGTAATGGATCATCGTTAAAAGAATCATTTGGCGCACCTGGTGTACGCAAAGTTCGTTCAGCTAAATCTTGTAAGCCATTAAATGGATCAATAAACAGTGGTTTGTCGGTGGTAAGTTCCAGCGCCATTGAGTTGACCGTAAAATCACGGCGCGATAAATCACCATTAATATCTTTTCCATACTCAACTACCGGTTTGCGCGAATCTGCATCGTAATGTTCGGTGCGATACGTTGTTACTTCAACAGTTGTGTCGCCACGTTTTCCTGCAACAGTTCCAAATGCAATTCCGGTATCCCAAACATTGTCGGCCCACTCATTTAATATTTTTTTACTTTCTTGTGGCAACGCATTAGTAGTAAAATCTAAATCGTTTCCAAGTCGGCCTAAAATTGCATCACGCACGGGTCCGCCAACCAATGCCAAAGTAAAGCCCTTGGCTTTAAAGGATTGCGCTAACGAACTTGCCAATGGGGCACGTTCGATAAGTTGGCGGATGGCTAATTCGCCTGCGGCTCCTAATGCGGTACTCACAATAAGTAAGGTTAGAGCAGTACCCTTGCTACATGATCCCGGCACCTGGTGCGGGCAGCGAAGGCACGAAAAAGAAGCGGAAGCGTAAGCGCCCCGCTAACCGCGGCCCCCAAACACAGAGTTCTAGTAACCCTGAAAAATCTGCACACCCTAAAAATAAGCGCCCTTATGCCAAACGTGTAGACGAAGTGAGCGCTGGTGGTTTAGTTATCGATCATTCCCGCACTCATGGCTTACTTATTGGGCGCATTGATCACAAAGATGTCAGTGGAAAGCGAATTCTCTGGTCACTACCAAAAGGGCACATAGAAGAAGGTGAGTCCCCTGAACAAGCTGCTATTCGCGAAGTGGCTGAAGAAACTGGAATTACTTCTTCTATCACTAAATCTTTAGGCGTGATTGATTTTTGGTTTATGGCCGGTGGTAAACGTATTCACAAAACAGTTCACCACTTTATGTTTACGGAAGTGAGTGGAGTTCTGACTCCACAAGTAAGTGAAGTAGATGAAGTCTCGTGGTTTCCGCTTGCCGAAATCGTTGATCGCTTGGCTTACCCAGATGAGAAAAAACTGATTGCGCGAAGCGGTGATTTAACTTCATGAGAAAGCTTATTTCTTTTTTCTTTGTCACTTTATTTGTAGCGGCTCCGCTCTCTCCTGCACATGCCGAACCCTTAATAGTTCGCATTGTTGGTCCCGCGCACCAAACATTCACTGGAGAATTTCGAAACGATGATTTGGCACAAGAGCTAACGCCGTCGGGTCGCTTAGGACAGTTGGTGTATGTGCCAGTATCACAATCCAAGATTTGGGTTATCGATCCGGCATTGATTGATGAAGTTTCGGCCATGGTGGGCGGTTATAAACTAGCAACTGATGCGACGCCAGTTGGATCAAAGATTGCATCAAGTTGGTTAAGCCAGCTTCAAAAAGTAAGTAAGAACAATGACGTTGTTGCTCTTGCTTATGGTAATCCTGATGTTGCATTAGCTAAATCTTTAGCACCAAGTGAATTAAAAATGTATTACACGTTTGGAAAATCACAGTTGCAGTTAGCGTTGATGCGCATCGTGAGGAGCGAGCCTTCTGGTAACTGGAGCACGGGTACTTCAAAACTGAGTGCTCCTCTGCGCAAGAATTACAGTGAAAATCGAAAGGCTCTTACTCGCTTATCCCACGTCGTTACTAGTTATGACTTAATGATTATGCGAGCCCAATTAGGTCGACTTTTGTCTCCAACGCTAGATAAAGATGGACGTAGTTATTTTTCCTTTAGTGCCAAAGCTGCTGTCGAAAAGGAAGTCCATAAGTTAAGAATTAATGGCGGCAAGTATCAAGTAACAACCGAGTCAGCGAAGTTGCCTGTAACTATTGTTAATCAATTTCCGTACGCAGTAACGGTAAATGTTGCAATGATTCCAATGAATTCACGTGTTGTGGTTGATAGCTTCACTGATGTCGCAGTTGCCGCTAATTCAAAGAAACAGTTGGAGCTTAACCTCAGTGTCATAGCTCCTGGGGAAACGACTATTTTTGCACAGATCACTGATCCACGTGGTTTAGTTATCGTTCCTCAGTCAATCTTGCAGATCAATTCAACTGTTATTGATAAACGAGTTACTTGGTTTACAACTGGAGCGGCAATACTTTTGTTATTAGCCGCCATAACCCAAAGCGTAAGGAGAGTACGAAAAGGGCGTGGTAATGAAATCTAACGAGCTATTTCGTGCTTCAGGAATCATGGCACTAGGCACAATTATTTCGCGCATCACAGGTTTTATTCGAGGGATTTTGATTGTAGCTGTTCTTGGAACAACACTTCTTGCCGATTCTTACAATGTTGCGAACACTGTGCCAAATATTTTGTATAACTTATTAGTGGGTGGGGCGTTAACTGCCATCTTTATCCCCCAGTTAGTTCGATCTTTTGATCAAGGTGATGGTGGGGATGGTTTTGCTTCGCGCTTAATTACAACAATCTCACTTATCTTGTTTGTATTCGTAGCTCTGGGAATGTTTTTCGCTCCGGCGTTAGTACGTCTGTATGCACCTGAATTCTTTACATCGGGTTTTGAGGTCGAGAAAGAGATTGCAATTGCCTTTACCCGTTACTGCTTGCCGCAGATATTTTTTCTAGGGCTATTTGCAATGCTGGGCCAAGTTGCAAACGCCCGTGGTTCTTTTGCTCCACTTATGTGGGCGCCAATTGTTAATAACATTGTAGGAATCGCTCTTTTTGGCTCATTCTTAGTTTTCTCTCCTGCAATAAAAATCGACTCAATCTCAAATCTTCAGATTCAAATCTTGGGTTGGGGAACAACACTAAGCGTTGTCGTTCAAGCTTTGGTTTTAGTACCAGTTGTAAAAGGATTAGGTGTTCGTCTCCGCCCGCAGTTGGGCTTAGGTGGATTAGGTAAATCTTTTCGTTTAGCTGGTTGGACGTTGTTATATGTTTTGATTTCACAGTTGGGTTATTTAGTAACTGTCAATGTTGCAACAAGCGCTGCAGTACGCAGTGCACAAGATGGGATTGCTCGTGGGGTTGGATATACACCTTTTACATATGCATATTTTGTAATGCTTTTACCGTATTCAATTGTCACTCTTTCGATTATCACGGCAATCTCTCCACACATTTCACGACTTGCGTTAGAGAAGAAAGCTGAAGAAGTTCGCGAACAGTTAATTCGTGCAATTAAACTTGTAGGAGTTATTACTGTTCCTAGTGCTGTTGCATTCTTGCTTTTTGGCCCAATGATTACTTCAGTTATTTTCATCGGAATTCCGCTGGAAGACTCCAGATACATCGGTTTTGTATTGGCAGCGTTAAGTTTTGGTTTGGTGGCATTTTCAATCAACTTAATTTTGATCCGTGGGTTTAACGCTTTTGAAGACTCACGAACTCAAGTGCTTTCAGTATTGATAATCAACATTATTGGTGTTGCGCTTTCCTATGTTTCCCTTTTTACTCTGCGCAATCAGTGGGTGACGGTGGGTCTGGGTATTGCCTTTTCGCTCTCACATGTAGTGGGGTTGCTCGCTACCTTGGCTCTACTTAAAAAACACACAGGTTCTATTTATATTAAGGATTTTGGTGGACAACACGTGCGTTTATTTGGCGCAGCACTAGCGGTCATGTTGCCGCTCTTTATTTTGACTCAATACTTAGATTGGGTTGGTGTTGAGCTCGGGACCATCGCACGTTTAGGTGAGCTGGCAACTGTGATGGGGGCAGCAATTATTGGCTATTTAATCGCCGCCAAAGCCGCCGGTGTTGAAGAAATCACAATGATGAGGCACCTCAAAGATTCAGTATTGCGCCGTTCGGCCACAGAAGAATAAAGAAGATAAGTTAAGGCTCTGGGGGCAACATGACTGAGAATAGTGAAGTAAGAGATGTAGTAATTGTTGGATCGGGGCCAGCTGGATATACGGCTGCCATTTATGCATCTCGTGCACAGTTAAACCCGATTATTTATGAAGGTTCAGTAACTGCAGGTGGCGCACTCATGAACACAACTGAAGTTGAAAATTTTCCTGGTTTTGTTGATGGAGTAATGGGCCCTGATTTGATGGACAACATGCGCAAACAAGCTAAGCGATTTGGCACAGAGTTAATTACCGACGATATTGTTGAAATGGATTTGTTGAGTGAGATTAAAACTCTCAAAGATGGTTCAGGAAATACCGTTAAAGCTAAAGCGGTCATTCTTGCTACTGGAAGTGCGTACCGCGAAATTGGTTTAGTGAATGAAAAGCGTTTATCTGGCCATGGAGTTTCGTGGTGTGCAACATGTGATGGATTCTTCTTTCGTGGCCAAACAATTGCCGTTGTTGGCGGGGGAGACTCTGCAGTTGAAGAAGCAACATTTTTAACACGTTTTGCAGATAAGGTAATTTTGATTCACCGCCGTGATTCATTGCGTGCTTCAAAAATTATGGCGGAGCGCGCAGCAGCAAATCCAAAAATTGAATTTCTATGGAACTCTGAAGTAATCGATGTTCTAGGTGAGGCCAAAGTTTCTGGTTTAAAAATTAAGAACACTGTTGATGGTGCAGAATCAACCCTTGATGTAACAGGTTTATTTGTAGCTATCGGACACATTCCTCGCAGCGAATTACTGGTTGGACAGATTGATTTGGATGCAGAGGGTTATGTAAAAGTTGAAGATCGTTCAACGCGCACAAATGCCAAGGGTGTCTTCGCGTGTGGCGATCTTGTCGACCACACGTACCGCCAAGCAATAACGGCAGCCGGGTCAGGTTGCGCCGCAGCGCTAGACGCTGAGAAATTCCTGGCTGGCCACTAAAGTTCTCAACCTAACAACAGATATCAAGGAGTAAATAATGGCTACGAGCAAAGTAACAACAGCAACATTTGATGCTGAAGTTTTAAAGAGCAGCACGCCTGTATTGGTCGATTTTTGGGCTGAATGGTGTGGCCCATGCCGTGCCGTTGGACCAATTCTTGAAGAGATTTCAGATGAGTATGGAGCAAAGTTAAAGATTGTAAAGCTGAACACAGATGAAGAGTCAGCGATTGCAATCAAGTATGGAATTACATCGATTCCAACTATGAATGTTTATGTCAATGGCGAAGTTGTAAAGACAATTGTTGGCGCTAAGCCAAAGCCAGCGATGCTGAAGGAACTTGAAAGTTTTATTTCTTAAGTACAAAGATGTCTCAACTTTCACAAGCCGAGATTCGCTCATTTCAACAAGCCCGTGGCTTAAGTGTCACGGGGCTTGTTGATGAAGTCACGGCCCGCGCATTAGAAGAAGCGCGATGGAAGTTAGGTGATCGCTCCTTAAATATTCAAGAGCCGCCTTATATGCGTGGTGATGATGTTGCTGCATTGCAATCACGATTAACTGAAATGGGTTTTGATTGCGGGAGAGTAGATGGAATTTTCGGTCTTCGTACTGAATTAGCCGTTAAAGATTTTCAAAAATCTGTTGGAGCAACTATTGATGGCAAGTGTGGACCTGCAACAATTATTGCGCTTATTCGATTAACTAAAATTGTTTCAGGTGGTGCACCAACTGCAATGCGTGAAAATGCTACACAAAAAAATCGTGGTCCAGCTTTAGCAAATAAAACAATTGTTTTGAATCCAGATGGTGATGATCAGTTTGTTTATGATGTTGCTGTCCGTACTGAAGGACGTCTACTTGCTTTAGGAGCATCGGTTTTTTTAACACGAGGATCAAGTAATAATCCCAGTGAAAGTGAACGTATTGCTTTTACAAATAACAACAATGCAGATTTAATGATTTCACTTCACGAAGATAGTTATAAAAATGAAAATGCACATGGGGCGGCAACATATTTTTACGGTAGCGATGCGCATGGAATTCATTCAATTGTGGGAGAACGTTTTGCGTCCTTAGTGCAGCGTGAAATCTGCGCCCGCACTGACTTTGCTAACTGTCGCACTCATGCCATGACCTGGGATTTGCTTCGATTAACTAAAGCACCTTCGGTTCGTATTGATCTTGGTTATAAAACTAATCCTGGCGATATTGGCCGCATGTCTCGTCCTGATTTTCGCGATGTAATTGCCGAAGCTCTTGTTATTGCGATTCAACGGCTCTATTTAGCGGCCGAAGATGATGCAAAAACTGGAACTTTACGTATTTCTGATCTGCGCAAAGCCGGCATCCGTCGCTAATTAGTGCTCGAAGCACTACTGCCATATGGGAGACTTAAGCCATGTCTGATGTAACGCCACGTTTTACTACAGGTGCACCTCAAAATTTAGAGGAACGCTTTGCTGGACGTGCGGCCCATATGCAACCAAGTGAAATTCGTTCACTATTTGCTGTTGCTTCTAGACCTGAAATTGTTTCATTGGCTGGCGGAATGCCAAATCTGTCTGCGTTACCAATGGGAATGATGGCTGATGTTGTTCAAAAATTAATTCTGACTAACGGCGCCGAAGCTTTGCAATATGGAAGCGGTCAGGGACATCCCAAACTGCGCGAACAAATCTGCGAGGTAATGGCTTTGGAAGGAATCCGTGCCAACCCTGATGATGTTTTGGTGACAACAGGTTCGCAACAGGCGCTGGATTTAATTTCACGTATTTTTATTGATCCAGGCGATGTTGTTTTGGCTGAAGCACCTTCTTATGTGGGCGCACTTGGTACTTTCCATCAATACGAAGCCAAAGTTATACATGTTGAAACTGATGATTTGGGATTGGTTCCAGAAGGTTTGCGTGCAGCTATTAAGACAGTGCGTGCATCTGGTCGCCGAATAAAGTTTTTGTACACAATTCCTAACTACCAAAATCCATCTGGTGTGCTGCTTCCGGCAGATAGACGTACTGAGATTTTAAGTATTTGTCGCACTGAGGGAATCTTTGTTGTTGAAGATAACCCATACGGACTGCTCGGTTTTGATAAGCCATCGCCTAATGCGATGCGCGCAGAAGATTCCGAAAATGTTATTTACTTGGGATCATTTTCAAAGACAATTGCTCCAGGAATGCGTGTGGGTTGGGCGTTAGTGCCGCCGTCACTAAAAGAAAAACTAATTATCGCCAGTGAATCATCAATTTTGTGTCCGTCTAATTTCTCACAGTTAACTATCTCTAGTTATTTAGCTGATCAACCGTGGCGAGATCAAATTGCATCATTTTGCGATCTTTATAAAGTCCGACGAGATGCGATGTTGGAATCACTCGATGAGTATTTTCCAGCAACTGCTAAATGGACTAAACCTGGTGGCGGTTTCTATGTATGGGTCACTTTGCCGGCAGAAATAGATACTAAAGCGTTGATGCCTAAAGCAATTGTTGCCAAGGTTGCTTATGTACCCGGCACTGCTTTTTATGCCGATGGGTTTGGTTCATGGTCAATGCGTTTGTCGTATTGCTATCCAACACCAGAACGTATTCGTGAAGGTGTTAAGGCTTTGGGTGGCGTTATAAAGACTGAGATGTCACGCCGAGCTGGAAACCAACTTAATTAATTATTAATTGCCTTTGCAATTCGTTTTAAATCTTCACTTCCAGCAAACTCAATAACAATTGTTCCCTTTTTGATGCTGCCTTGAATTGATACTCGAGTATCTAGTGAATCCCCCATAGTGTCAGCAATTTCTTGAAGTTCAGGGCTGGCAGACTTTTTTGCCTTTAACTTCTTTGCACCTTTTCGCTTTGGCGCACCTGTAGAAATAATCTCTTCAGTAGCGCGAACACTTAAACCTTCGGCAATGATGCGCACGCAAAGCTTTTCAATCTCTGATGAATCATTTAAACCAAGTAAGGCACGGGCATGTCCAGCACTTAGCGCGCCGATAATAAGTTTTTGTTGAACCGTAGTTGGTAAGTTCATTAAACGGATTGTGTTGGAAATTAATGGCCGTGATCGCCCAAGTTTTGCCGCTAGTTCGTCATGTGTGCAATTAAAGTCAGTAAGTAATTGTGTGTACGCTGCAGCTTCTTCAAGGGCGTTGAGTTGGCTGCGGTGAATGTTTTCAATTAACGCTTCGCGTAATAGTTCATTATCTGGGGTTTGGCGAATAATTACAGGAATAGTTTTTAATCCAGCTGCTTTCGCTGCGCGGAAACGTCGTTCTCCCATAATAAGTTCGAAGGAACCATTTGATTTTTGACGAACAACCGGTGGTTGCAAAATACCGATTTCTTTAATTGATGCTGTTAATTCATTGAGTGCCTCAACATCAAAGTGTTGACGTGGTTGACGTGGGTTTGTAGAAATCAAATTGATATCAACTTCATTTTGTGTAGCAACTTCGGTGCCTGCAACAGTTAATGATGTTGGGATTAATGCATCAAGATTTGTTCCTAATCCTCCACGTCGTGCCATTATGCAATCTCACCTTCGCGTTTGTAATTGATTGAAACAACATTGGAATCAAATGGTTTTCCGCGGTCGGCTAATTCTCGAGCTACTGCCATATAGGCAACTGCACCTGGAGATGATGCGTCATATGTCATTACGGTTTGATTAAATCCTGGAGCTTCTGAAACTCTTACTGCACGTGGGATTGGAATATCAATTAACTCATTTGGATAGTGTTTGCGGATTTCATCAGCAACATCATTTGCAAGACGAGTGCGTCCGTCGAACATTGTTAAAACAAAAGTAGAAAGTTTTAATGATGGGTTCAAACGCTTTCTTACTAATTCAAAAGTTTTTAAAAGTTGTGATAAACCTTCGAGTGCGTAATATTCGCATTGAATAGGAATTAACATCTCTTTGGCTGCGGTTAACGCATTAATAGTTAATAGACCAAGTGATGGTGGGCAATCAATAAAAATATAATCTAGTGGTTCCCCCATATCGCTGCGTTGTATAGCTAACTCATCGATCGCCTCTTTTAAACGCATTTCGCGGGCAACCATCGGTACTAATTCAATTTCAGCTTGGGCGAGTGAGGTGTTGGATGAAACGCATTCAAGTGATGGGAAACCTTTAACTTTTTGAATCGCTTGCGACATTGTTAAATCGCCCATTAAAACTTCATAAATTCCAGGATTTTCTAAGTGCTCCACCCCAAAAGCCGTTGAGGCATTTCCTTGAGGATCTAGATCAATGACAGCCACTCGCAACCCACCCATAGAAAGGGCTGCTGCTAGGTTCACTGTTGTGGTGGTTTTGCCTACCCCGCCTTTTTGGTTGGCGACAGTGATAATTCGAAGGGTTGCTGGTTTAAGCATCGCCTCTTTGAGGCGGCGCGTACCGATGACCGGCTTTGTTTCACGTGAATCATCCACGGGCGTTAGTTAAGCACCTTTACGTACCTCCACGATACGACCAAGCTCAATACCCTCAAGGTTTACCTCATGAAGTATCGCTTTTGGCACGGCTTTCATCTCTTCTTCGGCGGATTTGCCCTTAATGGCCATTAGTGAGCCGCCAGTTTTTAACAAGTGCCAGCTCATCTTCTTTAGTTTTTCCAAAGGGGCCACAGCGCGGGCGGTTACATAGTGGGCTGTTGTGCGAACATCTTGGGCTTGGCCACGGATAACCTCAATTTCAAGGCCAGCCACAGCCTCTTTAAGAAATTCAACACGGCGTTCCAGCGGTTCAATCAGGGTTACGTGCAGATCTGGACGGGCCAGAGCAATGACTATCCCAGGTAGGCCTGCTCCTGAACCGATATCGAAGACAATGGAACCTGGCTTTAAAAGGGAAGTCACCGCAAGGCAGTTGAAGATATGGCGATCCCAGATCCGATCAGCTTCACGTGGGCCAATCAGACCCCGCTCAATCCCGGCGCTTTCAAGAAAGGCGGCATAAGCGTGAACCCGCTCGATATCAGGAAAATATCGCTCGATCAGGGTTTCACGTGAAACCTGCATTTACGCTGGATAGATGACGACGTAGCGGTTTGGATCTTCACCATCAGATTCGCTACTTAGGCCCAGCTCTTGAATTGTGTCGTGAATGATCTTGCGCTCAAAGGCGTTCATTGGAGCCAGTTTGATTGAGGCCCCTGTTGATTTTGCCTCTTCAGCCATCTCGTTGGCAAGTTTGGTGAGCTCCTTGCGGCGGTTGGCGCGGAAGTTATCGATATCGAGCATGAGACGTGAGCGATCTCCGGTTGCAGTCTGAACTGCCAGACGGGTCAACTCTTGAATAGCGTCTAGAACTTCGCCATCGCGTCCAACTAGGTGATTGAGGTTTCCACCAACGATAGCCAGTGAGGCACGGTCATTTTCAACGTCAATATCAATATCGCCATCAAGGTCGGCGATGTCGAGCAGCGCCTCTAGGTAGTCAGCGGCGATGTCGCCCTCTTCCTCCAACTTTGCCACACCTTTTACAGGCTTGGCCTCTACTGCCTCTTCAACTACTTGTTCAACAACTTCTGATTTTGCCTTTGCCATGATGCTCTCCCAGTCGGGTTTGTAGTGAATTAATACTATTTGTACTGATTTGTCCTATTTCTTCTTCTTTTTCTTCTTTGGTTGATTTCGTTGCCCTTTGGTCTCTTCATCAATTGGGGCCACATCTGTTTCAGTATTCACTTCGCCGTTTTTGTGAGCACGCTTTCGTTGCAGCTCTTCATAGGCGGGAGATCCTGGTGTTGGGTTTCGTTTAATAACATAGAACTGTTGTCCCCATGTCCAAAGATTTGTTGTTGACCAATAAATTAGAACACCTATTGGAAAGTTAACACCAGAGATTGCAAAAATTAATGGGAATGCATACAACATTATTTTTTGCTGTTGCAACATCATGTTATTGCTTGAATCCATTTTTGGCATTCCCTTTGTCATCAATTGACGCTGGGTTGTAAATGTTGTTAAAGACATTAATGCGATCAAGCAAACCGTAACAATTTTTACAGTGGTGATATTTGTTCCAAGAAATGTATCTGAAATAGGTGCGCCGAAAAATTTTGCTTGCGCTGCACTATCAACATCGTTTTGAGTTAACACTCCATGCATCACTGCTGGGTGTTTTCCGATTCCATTAAGAACAGTAAAGAGTGCAAAAAAGATTGGTGCTTGGGCAAGGATTGGGAAACAAGAAGCTAAAGGGTTTGTTTTGTGCTCTTTGTAGAGCTTCATCATCTCTTCTGATTGTTTTTGGCGATCGTCTTTGTACTTTTTTTGGATTTCCTTCATATGTGGCTGCAATGCAGTTAAAGCACGTTGGCTCTTTATCTGCTTAACAAAAAGTGGAACCAAAATAATACGAATAATTATTACAAGCCCGACGATTGATAGTGACCAAGAAACTCCACTGTCTTTACCAAAGATGGGAGAGAGTAAATTGTGGATTGTGATAATTACCCAAGAAACCGCGATATATAAGGGTTTTAGAATAGTTCCCATGAATTAAACTCCAACCTTCTCTTTTGAAATAACGTAGTCGACTCCACCATGTGACCATGGGTTACACCGCACTAAGCGCCAGGCGCTCATTGCAACTCCTTTGATGCCATATGTCTCAATCGCAGTAACTGCGTATGACGAACATGATGGGTAGTACTTGCACCGTGGTGCCATAGCTGGGGAAATCCATTTTTTATAAAACTTGATTGGTGCGGTGATGAGTTTTCTCATTGCGTTGCCGCACGATCTTTAGTTTTGCGCAGTAAGTGAGCGACCACGGTTGAGATTTCTGATTTGCAATCGGCGGTCGCTGATTTGTTAAGGCCGCGAATTACAAGCAATGATCCAGATGGCAAAGTTGTGTAATGATCAAAAATACAGTGACGGATTTTGCGAGCTAAGCGATGGCGTGCAACCGAGCTTCCTACAGCCTTGCTAATAATTAATCCTGCGCGGGCAGGTTCAACTGACTTAGTGAGATACAAGTATCCAACGAAGTTGGTCGATGAGTATCGGATTCCACTCTTTGTTGCGCGGGCAAAATCCCCACTCTCTGTTAGACGTGCGCTTTTAGCAAGCACGGGAGTCGTCCTTACAGATCCTTAAGCAGAAAGACGTGCGCGGCCTTTTGCGCGGCGAGCTGCAAGAACAGCACGCCCTGCACGTGTGGCCATACGGGCGCGGAAGCCATGCTTCTTGGCACGACGACGTGTGTTTGGTTGGAAGGTGCGCTTTGTCATGTGAAACTCCTAAATAAGTGAAAATCTACTGCGGGCCAGAAATACGGGGGAAGCAAGGAGGTAACGGTAGAGGTCTGGGGATAAGCCGGTCAAACTCAGTTCTGGGCCTAGGCTGCGCTTGATATTCTGTGGATAACCAGTTGCTTTTTTCCCGAATCCGCTCTACTTTTACGCCCTCCTCCACAGGTTTCGAGCTTTTGGAGGTTTTATAAGGGCTCAACCTAGGGTTTAGACCACAGGTTGTGGATAACCCTGTGGATATCAGAGAGGTGCCGATATGGCCGTAAAAGAGGTTGAGTTAACCGCTCTCTGGGATCTAGTTATTGAAGAGGTTGCTGTTGATGCACCACAACATCGAGCTTTTTTACAGTTAACAAAACCTTTGGGCTTACTTCATAACAATGATCAAACAACGTTATTGGTAGCAGCCCCCAATCTTTTTGCAAAAGATGTTTTAGAGAGTCGCCTTCGCACCGTTGTCTGTGATGTTTTAACTCGTGAACTCGGTGATAAAACAAGTATCGCTGTCACTGTCGATGAAACTTTGGAGTCTACTGAACCAAAAGCTCCTGAAATTGATATTGAGTTTGTGGCACCAAAAGTTGGAACAGGTCGCGATGAGGTTCCGGCAAAAACTGCCGAAGTTTCACAACTTAACTCCCGATATATTTTTGAAACTTTTGTTATTGGTGCATCAAATCGTTTTGCTCACGCCGCAGCTGTTGCAGTTGCTGAAGCCCCAGCTAAGGCTTACAACCCTTTGTTTATTTATGGTGAATCTGGTTTAGGAAAAACACACTTATTACACGCGATTGGCGCCTACGCAAAAGAGTTATATGGCAGTGTTCGCGTGCGCTACGTTTCTTCAGAAGAATTCACAAATGACTTTATTAACTCGATTCGTGACGATAAAGCAACAGCTTTCCAACGTCGCTATCGCGACCTAGATGTTTTGCTTGTTGATGATATTCAATTCTTAGAAAACAAAGAACGTACTCAGGAAGAGTTCTTCCATACTTTTAATACTTTATATAACGCCAATAAGCAGATTGTAATTTCAAGTGATCGCCCACCTAAGCAGTTAACAACTTTGGAAGATCGTTTACGTTCCCGATTTGAGTGGGGATTAATTACTGATATTCAACCACCAGAACTTGAAACACGTATTGCAATCCTTCGCAAAAAAGCGGCGCAAGATAAATTGAATGCTCCTGATGATGTTTTGGAATACATCGCTAGTAAAATTTCAACAAATATCCGCGAACTAGAAGGTGCCTTGATTCGTGTTACCGCTTTTGCCTCTTTAAACCGACAAAGTGTTGATCTATCGTTAGCTGAGATTGTTTTGAAGGATTTGATTCCAAATGAAAATAATCCAGAAATTACTGGGGCTACGATCATGGCGCAGACAGCTGCTTATTTCTCATTAACAATCGATGATCTTTGTGGAACATCTCGTTCTCGGGTATTAGTAAATGCTCGCCAGATCGCTATGTATTTATGCCGCGAGTTAACCGAACTCTCGCTTCCAAAAATCGGCCAAACATTCGGCGGGCGCGACCACACCACGGTTATGCACGCCGACCGCAAAATCCGTCAACTGATGGCTGAGCGCCGTTCGATCTACAACCAGGTCAACGAACTCACCACCAGAATTAAGCAGCAGGCGAGGTAAGTGCACCAAAAGAGCGAAATGTCCGCTTTGCCTTTCTTTACCCCCAGTTGGGGATAAGTTGTGGACAACTGTGGAGATCTCTTTCTTTTGTGTGGATATACCAGGGCTGTTGGTGTGAATAATGGGAGGGGAAGGGGTGTTGTTATGGTCGCTGTGCACACCTTTTCCCGCCTTATTCACACTCTCCGGGAAGTAAAACACCGCGTTGAACAGGGGTTATTGTCTTTGTACACACAAAAGCTTTCTGGTTACTACGACTACCTTTATATACATATATCTAGATGTGAAACGAACCTTTTACTGAATCGAGGCAGGGCATGAAATTCATTGTTGAGCAGTCAGCTTTAGTTGATGGCGTTAATTGGGTTTCCCGTTCTTTATCAACCAGGCCGATTAAAACCGAACTTCTTGGCATAGTCATTAACGCAACAAGTGATGAAGTTTATTTATCCGCCTCAGATTTAGAAACAGCCAGCAAGTCTCATTTTCAAGCTGAAGTCAAAGAACCTGGGAAAGTTTTGGTTCCTGGAAAACTTCTAGCTGAAATTTCACGATCCCTTCCAAACAAACCAATAACTTTTACACTAGATGGAACCCGAGTATTAGTAACAAGTGGAAGTGCAAAATTTACGCTGCCAACCTTGTCAGTTGATGAATATCCCAACCTGCCCGAACTACCAGACACAACAGGAACTTTACCCAGTGATGTTTTTGCAACAGCGGTTTCACAAGTAGCAATTGCAGCAGGGCGAGACGACTCGCTACCAACACTGACAGGTGTACATGTGGAAATAAATGAAGAGACCGTCACTTTGGCAGCTACAGATAGGTATCGATTAGCCGTGCGCGAAATTCAATGGGACCCAACAACTCCTAATTTTTCAACAAGTGCTTTACTGCGCGCTCGCACAATTGCCGATGCAGCCAAATCCTTAACTGGAACAAAGACAGTTTCAATTTCTTTTGCTCCAACAACTAGTAATGATCGTCTAGCTGGTTTTGCGGGTGATGGAAAAACAATGACATCACGCATGTTAGATGGAACATTCCCACCATATCGCCACTTGCTTCCACAAGAAGTAACATCAACTGCACTTATTGAAGTAGCAACACTTTTGGATTCAGTGCGCCGCGTAGCCCTTGTTACAGATAAAACCGTTCCACTACGACTTGATTTCAACAACAACACATTATCTCTAGAAGCTGGGGCGGGTGAAGAAGCACAAGCAACTGAAGCAATTGAAATTTTATTAACAGGTGAACCAATTTCTATCGCTTTCAACCCAGTCTTTTTAGCTGATGGGTTAACCGCAGTTGGAACAAAGTTTGTACAGATTTCATTCACCGGACCAAATAAACCAGCGATTTTGATGGGCAAGAGCGATAAAGATGGCGTCCTTGTTGAAAACTACCGTTATTTGTTAATGCCAATGCGTTACGCCTCATAACCTATAGGTGTAATCAATGCGCATTAATAAGTTGGCGTTGACCAACTTTCGTTCGTATCCCTCTTTAGAGCTCGAACTTGGATCCGGCGTTATTACTTTTATTGGCGATAATGGTTCCGGCAAAACAAATATCGCCGAATCTTTAATTTATTTAGCTTTTCTTTCATCCCACCGGGTTGCAAACAATGTGCCGCTTATTTCACTTGGTTCACAACAAGCAATTATCCGTACTGAGATCGAACGCGATGATCGTGTTTTAAATATCGATCTAGAGATTAACGCCAACAAAGCTAACCGTGCACGTATTAACAGTAACCCCACACGTAGCCAACGCGAAATATTAGGCGCATGCCAAATAGTTTATTTCTCCCCAGAAGATTTAGATTTAGTGCGCGGAGAACCAGGAGGCCGTAGAGATTTCCTTGACCGGTTACTAATAACTCGTACGCCGCGAATGGCGGGGGTAATTGCAGATTATGAGCGTGTTGTTAAACAACGTAACGCGCTTCTAAAAACTAGATCTTCGGCCAACGCACTTGTTCCATGGAATGAACAACTAATTAAATTTGGTGCACAACTAACTGCGGATCGAATTGCACTAGTTGAAGCGCTTAATCCATGGGTCACAAAAAACTACGCAAATCTTAATGAAGTAAAACCAGCATCTATCGCTTATAAATGCAGCAGTGAAGGTGTATCCAATAACTTCGAAAATAACCTAGAAGTGTTGACTAAAAGATTAGAAGAAGTGGCCTACCAAGAGATTGAACGAGGAGTTTCTTTAATTGGTCCACACCGCGACGATCTACATTTACAAATCGGAGAATTCCCCGCAAAAGGTTATGCCAGCCATGGTGAATCTTGGTCGATGGCAATTTCATTACGTATTGGCTCTTTTAATCTTTTAAAGAGCGAAGGCTCAGAACCAATTCTGATTTTAGATGATGTTTTTGCTGAGCTTGATACTTCTAGACGCAAACAATTAATGTCTGCCACACAATTAGCTGAACAAACAATTATTACTGCTGCAGTTGAAAGTGATTTACCTAAAGAATTATTAACTCAGAAGTTTTATGTAACACCTGGGGTTGTCAAGAAAGGAAATAGCTAATGACTAAACGTGATTTAGCTCTTGACCTTTTTAAAACTTTTAAAACAGGTGTAACTAGGAAGATAAACAAACCAGCACCAACTAAAACTGTTGGGCAGGCAGGTGACCCAGAATTAATTGGCGAGTTACTAACTAATATGATTGAAGAGCGCGAGTGGAACAGTGGTTTAGCTGAAGGTAATTTATTTATAACATGGGCAACTATTGTTGGTGATGAAATTGCGCAACATGCAACACCGATTTCAATTTTAGATTCGACGTTAACGATTCAAACATCATCAACAGCGTGGGCAACACAATTAACGTTGGTTGCAGATAATTTATTAGCCACAATCCAGGCAGA
Source organism: Actinomycetota bacterium (assembly GCA_947450175.1). Taxonomy (GTDB): domain Bacteria; phylum Actinomycetota; class Actinomycetes; order Nanopelagicales; family Nanopelagicaceae; genus Planktophila. The sequence goes on from CANFUR010000008.1 coordinate 21,539, forward strand.
TCCATCAGGTGCCACAATTGCAAAACTGCGTTTCATTGGCCCCCAAGCCCCCAGTTGGAAAAAAGGTGTACGGGCTATCCGAAATGCGCGTGGGCCACGAGACACTTATGGATAAAGCCCTAACCCACTAGGCACCCTCACCTGTACGCTCAAAGTTCGGCTATACCCACACCTAAGGCTTATTTTGGCTATTTCAATTTCTCTTTTACCACTAGGATAAGAGCGTGTCGGAGGGATTTTCCCTTCCAGAGGCCCCTAGGGGGCCAAAGAACGATTCGACCCTGAAGGAGACATGAGTGGCTGAGAACTCCTATGACGCCAGCAGCATCACAGTGCTGGAGGGTTTAGAGGCTGTTCGCAAACGCCCCGGAATGTATATCGGCTCCACCGGTGAACGAGGGTTGCACCATTTGGTTTATGAAGTTGTAGATAACTCCGTCGATGAAGCCTTAGCTGGTTATTGCACCGAGATCAACGTGACGCTTATGGCTGATGGTGGCGTTGAAGTTATCGATAACGGTCGCGGAATTCCTGTAGATATTCACCCAGTAGAAAAAAAGCCTGCGTTAGAAGTTGTTCTTACAGTTTTACACGCAGGTGGAAAATTTGGCGATGGTGGATATTCAGTATCAGGTGGTTTACATGGAGTGGGAATCTCGGTTGTAAATGCACTCAGTACAGATCTATCAGTAATTGTGCAACGTGATGGAAGTTTTTGGTACCAAGATTACAAACTAGGTGTTCCAAATGCGCCAGTTAAAAAAGGTGACGCTTCCACAACAACAGGAACTACAATTAAATTCTGGCCATCACAAGAAATCTTTGAAACAACAGATTTCTCTTTTGAAATTTTATCAACACGTTTTCGCGAAATGGCCTTTCTTAACAAAGGTTTAATTCTCACTCTTACTGATGCGCGGATAGGTCACGTTGATGAAAAAGGAGAACAATTAACTGTTCGTTACCAATACGAAGGTGGAATCTCTGATTTCGTAAAACACTTAAATTCAACACGTGGTGAAACCCACAAATCGATCATCTCGTTTGCCGCTGAAGATAAGAAAAACAAAATTGCAATTGAAGTTTCTATGCAATGGAACGCCGGCTTTAGTGAATCTGTCTATACATTCGCCAACACAATTCATACCCATGAAGGTGGAGCACACGAAGAAGGTTTTCGTACAGCTCTCACCTCAGTCGTTAATAAGTTTGGTGAAGAAGCTGGATTTATTCGCAAAAAGGAAGATCGCCTTACTGGTGATGACGTTCGTGAAGGTTTAACAGCAATTGTTTCAGTCAAATTAGTTGACCCACAATTTGAAGGCCAAACTAAAACAAAACTTGGAAACACATCAGCAAAAACTTTCACACAAAAAGTTGTCAATGAAGAGTTGACAACATGGTTTGAACAAAACCCTGCTGAAGGTAAAGAGATTGTCCGCAAAAGCATTGATGCTGCTGCAGCCCGTGTTGCCGCGCGCAAAGCCCGTGATTTAAGCCGTAACCGCAAGGGCTTACTTGAAGGTCGCGGTATGCCAGGAAAGTTAGCCGATTGTCAGTGGACCGATCCAGCTAAGTGCGAGCTTTATATTGTTGAGGGAGATTCTGCAGGCGGTTCTACTAAGGGTGGTCGCGATTCTCGTAACCAAGCAGTATTGCCAATTCGCGGAAAGATTTTAAATGTTGAAAAGGCGCGCATCGATCGTGTCTTACAAAACAATGAAGTACAAGCTTTAATTACTGCACTTGGCACCGGCGTACATGATGATTTCGATATCGAAAAACTTCGCTACCACAAGATTATTTTGATGGCAGATGCTGACGTTGATGGTCAACACATCCGAACACTTTTACTTACTTTGTTGTTCCGTTTCATGCGACCATTGATTGAAAACGGCTTTGTTTATTTTGCACAACCACCTTTATATAAATTGAAATGGGGCGGCAAAGAACCAGTTCAGTATGCGTTTAGCGATCGTGAACGCGATGGCATGATTGAAATTGGTTTAAATGCTGGCAAGCGTTTACCTAAAGACGATGGAATTCAACGCTTTAAAGGTTTAGGTGAGATGCCAGCTAAAGAACTGTGGGACACAACAATGGACCCAGAACATCGCGTATTAATCCGTGTCACGCTCGATGATGCTGCAGCTGCTGATGATTTATTCTCAGTGCTCATGGGTGAAGATGTAGAAAAACGTCGTGCATTTATTCAACGTAATGCCAAAGATGTTAGGTTCTTGGATATCTAATGGATGAATTAAACCCAAAAGGCCTTGAGTCCTTCGACAAGATTGATACCGTTGATCTTCAAGTTGAAATGGCGCGCTCATATCTTGACTATGCAATGTCAGTTATCGTCGGCCGTGCACTTCCAGATATTCGCGATGGTTTAAAACCAGTTCACCGCCGCGTTTTGTATGCGATGTATGACGCCGGGTATCGCCCAGATAAGGGTTATTACAAATCTTCTCGCATCGTTGGTGACGTGATGGGTAATTACCACCCACACGGTGACACTGCGATTTATGACTCTGTAGTTCGCCTTGCCCAGCACTGGTCTTTGCGTTATTTACTCATCGATGGAAATGGAAACTTCGGTTCCCCCGGCAACGATCCCGCCGCTGCGATGCGTTATACCGAAGCGCGTTTATCTCCTATTGCAATGGAGATGATGCGCGACATCGATGAAGACACAGTTGATTTTGTTCCTAACTATGACGGCCGCTCACAAGAGCCAACTGTTTTACCTTCCAGACTGCCCAACTTATTAGTTAACGGCAGCGCCGGTATCGCAGTTGGTATGGCCACAAATATTCCTCCACACAACCTTCGCGAAATTGGTGAGGCAGTAATTTTTGCTCTTGAACATCCAGAGATGAAACAAGATGAACTACTCAACAAGTTTCTAACGATTGTTAAAGGTCCTGATTTTCCAACTAAAGCTTTAATTGTTGGTCGCGGTGGAATTGAAGATGCTTATCGCACCGGTCGCGGCTCAATCACAATGCGTGCAGTTGTTCAAGTAGAAGAGATCAACAAGCGAACCTGCTTAGTTATTAGCGAACTTCCATATCAAGTTAACCCAGATAACCTGGCGTTAAAGATTGCCGAACTTGTTAAAGATGGAAAAATTAAGGGAATCGCTGATGTGCGCGATGAAGGTAATGAGCGCTTAGGCCAACGTCTAGTAATTGTTTTACAAACAAATGCAATCCCTAAAGTGGTCCTCAATAACCTTTACAAACAAACACAGTTACAAGACACCTTTGGCGCCAACATGTTGGCTTTGGTGGATGGTGTGCCTCGCACTCTACGTCTTGACGAATTCATTCGTTATTACATCGATCACCAGATTGAAGTTATTGTCCGACGCACCAAGTTCCGTTTGTCCGAAAAAGAAAAACGCGCACATATTTTGCAGGGTTATCTCAAAGCACTCGATGCACTTGACGCAGTTATTGCCTTAATCCGAGCATCCACAACTCCCGAAGAAGCACGTACCGGGTTGATGAAACTTCTAGATGTTGATGAAATTCAAGCTAACGCTATTTTGGACATGCAACTGCGCCGTATTGCAGCCCTTGAGCGCCAAAAGATTAACGACGAATATGACGCGTTAATGGCTGACATTATTGAACTTAACGCGATCCTTGTTAGCCCTCAAAAACAGCGCGACATTGTTAAAACCGAACTTACTGATTTAGTTACAAAGTATGGCGACGATCGCCGCACACAAATTGTTGCTAGCGAAGGTGATTTTAGTGCCGAAGATTTAATTCCTGATCAAGATGTAGTTGTAACAATTACACGTGGCGGTTATTCAAAGCGCACTATGGCAGATCTTTATCGATCACAACGCCGCGGTGGTCGCGGAGTAAAAGGCGCAGCACTAAAAGAAGATGATGTTGTAGATCATTTCTTTGTCGCATCAACACACGACTGGTTATTGTTCTTTACAAATCAAGGCCGTGTATATCGCGCAAAAGTTCACGAACTTCCAGATGCTGGCCGCGATGCACGCGGACAACATGTTGCTAACTTGATGGCATTTAAACCTGAAGAGAAAATTGCTGAAGTTTTATCACTGAAGGATTACACAATCTCACCATTCTTGGTTCTTGCAACAAAGAAGGGTTTGATAAAGAAAACTCCACTTATTGAATTTGATTCACCTCGTACTGGTGGCTTGATTGCGATTTCATTAAA
>CANFUR010000009.1 GCA_947450175.1 Actinomycetota bacterium
ATCTTGAGCGTTTTCTTTGCCAATTTGATTGCAGAGATTACGCTTCCTAAGCCTGAGTTCATCAAAGTGATATCAGCCGATGAAATGGCAGTATCTGTTCCTGTTCCCATAGCCATTGATAAATCTGATGCAGTGAGGGCGGCGGCATCATTGATTCCATCTCCCACCATTAGAACGCAATGGCCTTCTCTTTGTAATTTCTTTACTACCTCCAACTTAGTTTCTGGACGTGCACCAGATATGAGATGAGCACTATCTATTCCAACAGTTGCAGCGACGCTGGCGGCAACTTCGGCGCTATCACCCGTGACAAGCCACGGTGTAATTCCCATGGAGACAAGTGTTGCAACAGTTTCAGCAGCTTCGATTTTGAGTTGATCTCCAACTGCAAACACGGCAAGTGCGACGCCATCCCACGCTAAAACTGACACAGTTAATCCAGCGGTTTGTCCTGCGGCAACCGCATCCTTAATTTCGGGATGAAAATCGGTGCAGCTATGAGCAACTGCTGCAGGAGAACCAATTAATACAACTGGAGATTGTTGACCAAGATTTACACGGCCCGCGGCACCAGAACCTGGAGTCACCGAGAACTCTGTAGCGACATAGTTTTTTGCACCAGCACCTAAGGAATAGCGCGAGATTGCCAAGGCAACTGGGTGTGAGTTTGCAGATTCGATGGCATTAGCCGAAGAAAGGATTGTTGTTTCGTTCATTAAAGAAGTGAAAGATGCCCCCAGCACCTTTCCGGCGGAAAGAGAGATTGTTGCATTCTGCACATTCATGACGCCTTGAGTCAAAGTCCCGGTCTTATCAAAGACAACTGTGTCTACGTTACGTGCAACTTCTAGAGTTCGAGGTTCCCGAAGAACAATGCCGCGTTGTGCTCCGCGACCTGATGCCACTAATAACGCTACAGGTGTAGCTAATCCGAGTGCACATGGGCACGCAATAACTAAAACAGTAATGGCTACAGAAATAGATTGAGTCAACGTGTACCCACTGTAAAACCAGCCAGCAAAAGTTCCGATTGCAATTATGGTTACAACGGGGACAAACACCGCACTTATTTTGTCGGCTAATCGCTGAATAGGAGCTTTGGTTCCTTGTGCACTAATGACCATTGCAGTAATACGTGCCAGTTCTGTATCGCTACCAATTCGCATAGCGCGAACAATTAGGCGGCCATTGTGGTTAACCGATGCTCCGATTACGTGCGAACCAGGACGAACATCTACAGGTTTGGATTCACCTGTAAGCATTGAGTTATCAACAGCGCTCTCACCCGAAACTACGATGCCATCAGTTGCTACGCGATCACCTGGACGTACTTCAAACTCATCTCCGATTTGTAACTGATCGATTGGCACAATCAGTGGGAATCCCCCGCGAACAATCGTTACCTCTTTGCTGCCAAGTGCAAGCAGAGAACTCAAAGCTGCTCCGGCGCGTGCCTTTGCTCGAGTTTCTAGGAAGCGTCCCAGAATTACAAAGAAAATTACGCCGGCTGCAACTTCGGTATAGACATCGCCTTCACCAGTTGAATTTGCATAAATAGACCAAATAAACGCAGCCAAAGAACCTAGCGAAATCAAATTATCCATCGTTGGGTGTTTTAAATTTCGAAGCGCAGCGCGGTGAATAGGCCAAGCAACAATTAGAACAATTGGCGCACTCAGTGCAATCACCAGCCAAGCTGTGGCTGAATAAAGTGGATGTGGTAGACCAAATGCATCCAACTGAGAAAGTATCCGCATATCAATACTGTGGTGCCAGCTCATCACCATTGAAATAGCTACAGCTGGAACTGCAAAGATAAAAGCAAAGAAAAAAGCTCTAGCTGATTTTTTATTATGAAGGGTCACTGCTTGCGCGTCTTTAAGAAGTGAGGCTTTGTAACCGGCTTTTTCAACTACTTTGATTAGTTCTTTTACGCTCATTTCAGCTGGCGCAACAATATGAGCAGTCTCTGTCGCAAAATTTATAGTTGCTCTGACACCGTCAACGCCATTGAGAGCTTTCTCAACTGAGTTCACACATGATGAACAAGTCATACCTTCAATAGAAAGAGTAGTTGGCTCCAAAATCAAATCCGTTGACATCGTTTACATCCTTCTACGAATTCAATGCTTTGATCAAGACATCGTGAATAGCTTTATTAGTTGAAACTCCGCTTCCACCGAATGGACCGTGTTCACCGGATGTATTTGTAAATACGCCACCTGCTTCACGGACAATAATATCTAAAGCTGCCATATCCCAAACCGCAAGCGTAGGTTCGATTGCAATATCAACTGCACCTTCTGCAACCAACATGTGTGACCAGAAATCACCCATTCCCCGAGTGCGCCAAGCGTTTTTGAGAATTGTATTGAAGGCATCTAGCCGTTTATCAAAACCAACAAAATCTGAATAAGCAACTGAGGCATCATTAATAGCACTAACTTGTGAGACTGAAAGTTTGCGAACTTTTCCATTGAAGTTTACATATGCACCTTCACAGCATGATGCATACCAGCGACGGGCTAGAGCTGGCGAACTTGCGATCCCGACAACAACTTCTTGTGTTCCATCAGCAGCTACTTCAACTAAAGCAATGAGCGTTGCCCATGTGGGAACTCCGCGCATGAAATTTTTGGTTCCATCGATTGGATCAATGACCCAATATCGTTTAGCGCCAGTTATATCACTACCAAATTCTTCACCCAGCAAGCCATCATTAGGGCGATGTGTTGCAAGTGCTTCCCGAATAGCAGTTTCAACTGCACGGTCAGCATCTGTAACTGGAGTGTTATCTGGTTTTGTCGTAATTACTAAATCTAAAGATTGGTATCGATCAAGTGAAATTGAGTCAGCGATATCAGCAAGTAGATGCGCCAATGCTAAATCTTGGGCGTAGTTGCTCTCACTCATAATCATTAATTCCTTTGGTCATTTTCATGCTAACTCCATTGCTTCAATACTAAACCTCTGGCGCAAAAACTGCCTGGTCTTTGACTGATAACAAGGAACGAAGGCTAACTAATCGGGCAGTGCGCTCTGGATCAACAACCCCATTAGGTGCGGCCCAAGCATCCAGTTTGCAGGAACTTTCAGCATGTGAGCAATTCGACAAGCACGTGGCCGCAACTAGAGATAAATCAGTAAAGGCATCGACGATTCTGTTTACGTCAATATGCGATAAACCAAATGCTCTAATACCTGGAGTATCGATAATCCATCCATCATTTGTATTAAGTGGAAGTGCTATTGCACTTGAAGAAGTATGGCGCCCTCGACCGGTTGCTGCATTTACATCTCCAGTTAACCGATCAGCTTCTGGCACAAGTGCATTGATTAACGTTGATTTGCCAACTCCAGAATGTCCAACTAGAACTGAAATTTTACCTTTTAGCATTGCGTGCAGTGCGGCTAAATCTTTCTCGCGTGATTCACTTTTAATTGCCGTATGTAAAATTTCTACGTCTAACTTTTCATATTCTGCTAAAAATTCTGGCACTTCACCTAAGTCAGTTTTAGTTACTACTAGCTTTGGCGTGATTCCTTCAGTAAAGGCCGAGACAAGAAAACGGTCGATAAGTCCACGTCGAGGTTCTGGAGCAAGTGCAGCAACCACGATTACGAGCTGGTCAATATTTGCAACGATTGTTCGTTCTACTTGGGCGGAATCATCGACAGTTCGACTTAATGAATTTCGGCGTTCAGTAACGGCGACAATACGAGCAAGGCTTCCTTGAGTGCCTGTTACATCACCAACAATTGAAACACGATCTCCCACCACAACTGATTTTGGTCCAAGTTCACGGGCGCGCATTGCCGTAATGACTACGCCGTCATCGCTGATGCACGTCTGGCGTCCGCGATCTACCGTTGTTACTAATGCCGAAATTGCGCTTGAGTGTGTCGGGCGATCTTTGCTTCGCGGCCGAGTACTGCGTGATGGTCTTACTCGTGCGTCAGATTCATCATATTCGCGCGGGCACATATTAAATTTTCTGCTTAAACAAGTAGCGAACTCCAGAGCCCGGGAAAATCTGGCAGAGTCTTACGAGTGGTTGCTATATTTTCTACTTCTATTCCAGGAACAACTAATCCGAGAACTGCGCCAGCAGTTGCCAAGCGGTGATCATCGTAGGTATGAAAAACACCGCCGTGTAAAGGTGCTGGCGTAATATGCAATGCACTTTCTTCTTCTACAACATTTCCGCCAAGGGCATTAATTTCGCGAGTCAATGCAGCAAGACGATCAGTTTCATGCAGGCGAAGGTGGGCTATCCCGCGCAAATGAGAAGGTGAATCCGCAAGGGCAGCAACTGCAGCGATGGATGGAGTTAATTCACCAACATCATGCAAATCTATATCAATTCCGTGAATAACTCCGTTGCCAGTCAACGTTAAGCCTTGTTCATTCATTGAAACCGTTGCACCCATCTGGGTAAATATTGAACGTAGTTGATCACCTGGTTGAGTTGTGGTGTGTGGCCAGTCTGCAATTGTGACGCTACCACCGCACACCATTGCTATTGATAAAAATGGCGCTGCATTGGAAAGATCGGGCTCAATTACTAACTCTTTTCCATGAAGTTTCCCCGGCTTCACGCTCCAAGACTGTGCTGATTCATCAACGCTTACATCTGCACCAAAACCGCGCAACATTTCCACAGTCATTTCGATATGTGGCATGGATGGGAGTGAGCCACCTTTATGAGTTGCAATAATTCCATTTTCAAAACTAGGAGCAACTAAAAGTAATGCTGATAAAAATTGGCTTGATGCACTTGCGTCAATTATTAATGCACCACCTGGAATATTTCCAGTCCCTTGAAGTTTAAGCGGCAAGCTGTATCGACCATCGTGTTCAATAGAAATTCCAAGCTCTTCTAGCGCTTTAATCACAGGGCCGAGTGGACGTTCGTATGAGCGAGGATCTCCATCAAATGCAACTTCGCCGGTGGCTAAAGCCGCTAAAGGCGGTAAAAAACGCATAACCGTTCCGGCATTACCAACATCAATTTTTACACCACCGCGTAATGGGGCTGGAGTTATTTTCCATTGCAGTTCTTCAATGCCATTTACTACAACGTTACTTTCAACAATTTTTACTCCCAGTGCACGTAATCCAGCGACCATGAGTTCGCTATCACGAGAAACTAGCGGACGACGAAGAATTGACGGTGAATCTGCTTGCGCGGCCAAAATTAAAGCGCGATTGGTTACCGACTTAGATCCGGGTATGACAACGAAAGCTTGGACTGGTTGTGAGCCGCGAAAAAGCGCGGGCCAGTGTTCATTCATCATCGCCTAAGTCTATCGTGGCCACCACCAAGGTCGTTTTACGCATATTCTTTGCTTATGTGTGGCCGCTATGCACAAAGTGCAGATATGCGCGATCTTATGGAGCAATTTGAAATTACCGGTAATTCACCCGCCCATGCGATTCCAGTTAATTGGAATATTGCTCCTACAAATCCCATTTATATTGTGCGCGAATCAATTGAAGAACAAGACTCACTCAAAAGAGAATTAGCTGTTGTTTCATGGGGGTTAATCGCCCCATGGCTGAGCGATCCTGCAGAAGCAAAAGCTTCGCAGTCGCGAGCCATTAATGCTCGTAGCGAAAGTGTCCATGAAAAACCTACATTTCGTGATGGGTTTAAATCGCGTCGTTGTTTAGTTCCTGCCCAGGGATATTACGAATGGGCTACGGCGTTAGGAAAGTACCGACCAAAACAAGCTTTTTATATTTCAAGTCGTGATAGTCAACATCTTTCTATTGCAGGAATTTGGAGCACGTGGCGTTCACCAAATGGTGAAGTTATTGAGACTGCATCAATAATTACGCAAGAGGCTCAAGGTGAACTTGCAACAATTCACAGCAGAATGCCAGTGTTCATGCCGCACGATCGTTGGCAAGCCTGGCTAGATCCTAAGAATAAGGATGTAGAACACCTGCGTAATTTAATGGTCGTTAACTCCCCTGAATCAATAGTCAAAGCCCATCCAGTTTCTGCAGCGGTTAACTCCGTTGCTAATAACGGCCAAGGCCTTATTGAACCCATCGAATTGGGTGAGCCAGAGACCTTGTTTTAACGATAATCTTTCCCCCTAATGACATCGACAGATTTAGTTAAGGAAAGCTCGGCCGAACGCGCAGCCCGTTTCGAGCGAGATGCTCTTGCTTTTACAAATCAGTTATATGCAGCAGCTCTGCGTTATACGAAAAATCCAGATGATGCCAAGGATTTAGTGCAAGATACATATTTGAAGGCCTTTGCTTCTTTCCATCAATTTGAAGCTGGAACAAATTTAAAAGCGTGGCTTTATCGTGTACTAACAACTACTTTTATAAATACGTATCGCAAAGATCAACGTAGACCGCAATTATCTTCAGGTGAAATTGAGGATTGGCAGTTAGCTAATGCTGCCTCGCACACAAGCGACCAAGGTAAATCTGCTGAAGTTCAGGCACTTGAAAATCTCCCAGATAGCGACATAAAACGTGCACTTCAAGAAATTCCTGAAGAGTTTCGTATCGCCGTGTATTTAGCTGACGTAGAGGGATTTTCCTACAAAGAAATCGCCGAAATTGTCGGCGTTCCTGCTGGAACAGTTATGTCACGGCTGCACCGGGGAAGAAAACAGCTACGCGAGCGGTTAACAGAGTATGCAAAGGAACTTGGCTACAACGTTAAAGCCAAACCGTCGGCTAAAAACTCTGACCTCGATGATGAGGGGGCAGATGCATGAACTTCTCATTTGTAACCCCATGTAATGAAGTTTTGAACTCATTCGTTCTGCTTATTGAAGGCAATATCCAAGCGCCACAAATGCAGGTCATTGAGCTACATGTTGCACAGTGCCCAGCCTGTGAAGCAGAACTTGCCCATGAGCGCCAGATGCATGCATTGATGCAGGAAGTTTTGCGCCGCACATGCAGCGAAGAAGCACCGCAAGATTTGCATGATGCAATCTTTAATCAGATCCATGGGCAGATGACTGGGGCGTTTAGAGAAGTAGTAACACAGATGCGAATGACCGAAATCTCAATTGAAATTGATGAGTTCGGTCAGATCGAACACCGTGAAGTAACTATCGAACACACCGAAGAAATTCGATTCATCAATGATGGCGATAATCCCACTACTTAAGCTTTAAACAGGTAAGTTATAAATCATGAACTCGCCAGAAGAAGTCATTGGAACCGTTGGCTTAACGGTTATGACTGTGCGCGCTGGTGATACTTCTGTCGCAATGGGTATTGGAGATCTACCTATTGTTTCTCAATCGCATTTGATGTCTTTGATGGAGCACGCAGCGATTATCTCTATGGATGAACATTTAGATCCTGATGAGTCAACAATCCCTATTAGTTTTGAAATGATTACTTTGAGTCCTGCATCCATTGGGGCCGAGCTCAATGGAATTTCACGATGCATTGAAGTTGAAAATCGAGAACTAACTTTTGAATGTGAAGTCTATGAAGGTGAACGTCAAGTTGCTGCTGCAATGATAAAAAGATCGGCGGTGGAGCGAGTTTCATTCCTCGCCCGCACCGCCGCACAATCTTTAATTAGTGAAAACTAATTAAGCCTTCTTTGTAGCCCAGAAAATCTCTGCGATTTCATCAATCTTTCCGATTAACTTATCTGCAACTGCAACATCTTGAGTTCCCTTTGTACCTGCAGCACCTGCAAGCTTTGTTGCCTCGTTAAAAAGTGAGTGCAACTGTGGGTATGCCTCAAAGTGTGGAGCCTTGAAATAATCTGTCCACAACACCCAAAGGTGCTCCTTCACTTGATGTGAACGCTCTTCCTTAATTGCGACTGAGCGCGCACGAAAATCTGCATCTGGATTAGCTGCGTACTTTTCCATGCAAGCCTTTACAGAAAGAGCCTCAATCTTTGCTTGGGCTGGATCATAAACACCGCATGGAAGATCGCAATGTGCCAAAACAGTTGTCTTTGGTGCAAACATTTTTTCCTCGTTTCCTATATTCGTGCCGTGGGCACGCAGTTCACATCGACTCAAGGAACTACAAGTGCGAGACTACCGCCCATGAGCAAATTTGGCACAGTCAAGGTATCGGGTAGCTCCATGCTTCCCGCATACCGAGATGGGGATTGGCTAGTCGTCAGTTGGCTCCAAGGTGCAGCAGCGCTACTAGCCGTTGGTGATTCGATAGTTGGAAAAGCCGTAGTGGTAGAACGTGAAGAACGCCCAGGAATCTTTTTAGTTAAGCGAGTACAAAAATTTAATAACCAAAAATATTGGGTTGAAGGTGATGGCTCAGATAGCACTGATTCTCGTACATGGGGTTGGATTTCCTCACAGGAAATAATTGGCGTGGTTCTCTTTCGATACAAACGTGGAAAGAAACTAAGTTAACGAGTAAACGCTTCTAGCATTAATGCTTTTTGCTCATCTTCATGTAGGTGATGATTTCCAGTTGCTGGAGATGCAGTAGCACGGCGAGAAATTCGACGCAAAACACGCGAACCAAATCCATGACCACCATGTTGTTCGGAAGTACGAAGGGCAATATGTGACCATGGACCTTGATTTGCAGGTTCATCTTGGACCCACAACAAATTTGCATTTGGATGCTTGTTAGCTTCTGCAACCATTTCATCAATTGGTAGCGGATACAAAAGTTCTACGCGAATAATTGCAGTTGAATTTTCACCAAGTTTGGTGCGCTCTGCAACGAGATCGTGATAAACCTTGCCAGAACAGAAAATCACACGAGATGCATTGCTTACTGAGTCATCGCTGATCACTGGTTGGAAATATCCAGAAGTGAAATCACTCAATGCAGATGCTGCCGCTTTTAAGCGCAACATTGATTTTGGCGTAAACACAATCATTGGGCGGCGCGCTGGGTTCTTTACATGCCAGCGCAGCAAGTGGAAATAAGAAGCAGGAGAAGATGGTTGAGCCACAGTCATGTTTTGTTCAGCACACAGTTGTAAGTAGCGCTCAATTCGCCCAGAAGAATGATCTGGGCCTTGGCCTTCATATCCATGTGGCAAGAGAAGAACTACAGATGAACGCTCACCCCACTTTTGAAGCGCTGAAGAAATAAACTCATCGATAATTGTTTGTGCACCATTAGCGAAATCTCCGAATTGGCCTTCCCATAAAACAAGGGCTTCTTCTCGCTCAACGCTATATCCGTATTCAAAGCCCATCGCCGCATATTCGCTCAGTAAAGAATCAACAACAAAGAACTGATTTTCATCAGAGATTAGTGCACGAAGTGGAGTCCATTCGTTTCCATTTTCTTTATCAACAATGACTGCATGGCGATTAGAGAAAGTTCCACGTCGGGCATCTTGTCCGGCAAGTCGGATTGGGCGCCCTTCTTTAAGCAGTGAACCGAATGCCAACATTTCACCAGTTGACCAATCAATTGACGCATCATTGAGTGATTCAACGCGTTTAGCTAACTGTGGCGTAAGTTTTGGATGAACGTTAAAGCCTTCGGGAGTTGCCGTTTGAGTTGCTGCGATTTCTCGTGCTAACTCTTCTGGAATTGAAGTAACAATTTTATTTGCATCTGGTGCAACTGGGGCTTTAAAGTTTGGATCTGTTTCAGTATCAATGTTATTAACTGCGGCAAATACGGCTTCCAGCTGAGCTTGGTAATCGCGTGCCACATCTTCGGCTTCTTCAACTGTAATGTCACCACGACCAATAAGAGCTTCGGTATAAAGGTGGCGCGTCGAGCGCTTGGCATCAATGAGTTTGTACATCAAAGGCTGAGTAAAGCTTGGCTCGTCGCCTTCATTGTGGCCACGTCGACGGTAACAAACCATGTCGATGACTACATCTTTATTGAATTCTTGGCGATATTCAAAAGCTAAACGCGCAATGCGCACACATGCTTCTGGATCATCACCGTTAACATGGAAAACAGGTGCCTGAATAATCTTGGCAAAATCAGTTGAATAACGTGAAGAACGAGCTGCACTTGGTGATGTAGTAAAGCCCACTTGGTTATTTACAACAATATGAATAGTTCCACCTGTGCGATAACCGGCTAGTTGAGACATCTGTAGAACTTCAGCGTTTACTCCTTGGCCAGCAAATGCGGCATCGCCATGAAGCAGAATTGGCAGAATTGAGTAAGCATTTTTAATATTGAGGCGATCCTGTTTTGCGCGAACAATGCCTTCTAGAACTGGGTTAACCGCTTCTAAGTGTGAAGGATTTGCGGCTAGGTAAATCTTTGTTGTTGCCCCAGAGTGTGCAGTGAAAACTCCTTCAGTACCTAAGTGGTACTTCACATCGCCAGAGCCTTGAACTTGATTTTCAGCATAGTGACCCTGGAACTCTTGAAAAATTTGACCCGCAGATTTTCCGGCAATATTTGCCAAGACGTTGAGTCGACCACGGTGTGGCATTCCGATACACACTTCATCCAACTTAGTTTCTGCTGCAGATGAAATAACAGCATCGAGAAGTGGAATGACGGATTCGCCACCTTCGAGCGAGAACCGCTTTTGTCCAACAAACTTAGTCTGTAAGAAGTTCTCAAAAGCTTCAGCGCTGTTGAGTTTGTAAAGGATTCGCAGTTGTTCCTCGCGAGGAAAATGCTGAACTCCAACTTCTACGCGTTCTTGAATCCATTTGCGCTCTGTTGGATTGTCGATGTACATATACTCAACACCAACTGTTCGACAGTACGAATCGCGCAAGATTCCTAGGATCTTTCGTAGCAGCATGAATTTTTCGCCACCAAAGCCACCTGTTGCAAACTCACGGTCAAGATCCCACAGAGTTAATCCATGGCTCTGAACATCTAAATCTGGATGAGAACGTTGAACATATTCCAGCGGATCAAAATCTGCCATTAGGTGGCCATTGGTGCGGTAGGCATGAATTAACTGCTGAATACGTGCAGTCTTATCAATCTCTTCATCGTGGGCAAACTCTTTATCTATTGCCCAACGAATTGGCTCGTAAGGAATGTGCAGAGCGGCAAAGATTTCATCATAGAAACCTTCAGCACCCAGAAGGTATTCATGCATTCTGCGCAGGAAATCACCTGAAGTTGCGCCTTGAATTATGCGATGGTCGTATGTGCTTGTAAGAGTAACAATCTTGCTAATGGCCATTCGCGCAAGAGTTTCTTCGCTAGAACCAGCAAATTCTGCGGGGTAATCCAATGCTCCAACACCAAGAATTAAACCTTGCCCTTGCACAAGACGTGGCACTGAGTGAACTGTGCCAATTGTTCCTGGATTAGTAATAGACATTGTTGTACCGGCAAAATCTTCAACGGTTAATGAACCATCACGTGCTTTTTTAACGACTGCTTCATACGCACTTCGGAACTGTGCAAAATCTAAAGACTCACAACCTTTGACTGAGGGAACAAGTAATTGGCGCGTTCCATCGGCTTTAGCTAAATCAATGGCAACCCCTAGGTTGATGTGTTCAGGCTTTCCAATAGCTGGCTTTCCATCAAGTTCACCAAAGAAAGAATTCATTTCTGGCATCGCACGAACTGCTTTAATCATTGCGTAAGCGATGATGTGGGTAAATGAAACTTTTCCACCACGTGCACGCTTCATGTGATTATTAATCACAATGCGGTTATCAATCATCAACTTCGCTGGAACGGCGCGAACTGATGTGGCAGTTGGAACTGAAAGTGAGGCTTCCATGCTTTGCACTACACGAGCTGAAACTCCACGAATTACTTCAAGGGTCGATGCACTTGGTGTACTTAAAACTGGTGCAGGTTTAATAACTGGATCTGCTGGCTTAGGTTGCGGAGTAGCGCTTTCGCGAACAATTGGCTGAACATGTTGCTGTTGAACAACAGGTTCCGGCGTAACAGCTTTTTGTGTTGCTTTGGGTACAGGTGGAACTCCTTTTGAAACCAAAGTTGTTTGGCCCGAATGTGTGGTTGGAACGCCGGGTTTATTATTTTTAAAGTATTCAATCCACGCTGGGTCTACGGAAGAAGGATCCTGCAGATAATGCTCGTACATCTCATCGACGAGCCAATCATTTGCACCAAAATCCTGTGCCGACACTGGCGAACTCCTTCTTGGCGTTAATTAGGTAAAGCCTATATCCACGCGGGGCACACTTAAAGTAAAAAACTGCTGCAAGGGCGCGAGATAGGCCACATAATTGCAGCCCTGGTCGCCCAGAATTCTCACAGTGCGGCTAAAGGCCTACAGCACGCTCAATTTCAGCACAGGCCTCATAAATATCGGTTGCCACGGATACATCATCGCAGTCGACATCAACCCAGCCAGGCCCGCCGACAATAAAACGTGGAGCTGGTCGGATCGCTGGCATATCTCTGAAAAATTTAGCGTCTGCATTCTGTGGAAGTTGAGCCCAAAGAAACACTGCGGGTGGAGCCGAACGTGTAATCATTAAACTCAATGCTTCCAAAGGTGTTCGAGCGCCGAGGAAAAAACTTTCGATGCCGCGCTCTGCTAACGCTGCTGCAAGTGCGTGCAAAGCAAGTGAGTGAAGCTCTTCTCCTACTGATGCAAGTAGTACTGGATGAGCATTCACCGGTTTTTTTATGCCCTCAACTTGCTCACGAAGTAACCCTTTTAGAATTTCGCTTAAAAAGTGTTCGACTTCAATTCCATCACCAGTTTCTGCCCATTCATCGCCAACTAAAAACAAAAGTGGGACAATCACTTCTGCCCATGATTGCTCGATACTGTTTTCCGTTAAATCTTTTCGCAAAGCCGCTTCAATATATTTCTTATCTAAAGCCTTTGCTGCCTTAAAGAGTGCGTCGACAAGATCTTGGCGCACTACATAATCATCAACAATTTTTTCAACTTTAATTGTGCCTTTGTGATTCTTGGCTTGAATTGCTGCATCACATGGCGCTACACCGCTTGTGATTAATCTGCGCATCAAAGTTAATCGCGCTAAATCTGCTGGGCAGTATCTGCGGTGTTCGCCGCTTTCGTGGACTGAAGGACCAAGCCCATATCGGCGATCCCAGGTACGAAGGGTTGCAGGTGCTACTCCAAGTCGGCGAGCAACAGCTGCGACCGTAAGGAGCTCTTGGGTGGATGCCACCCCCCTATCGTGGCCTGAAGTGGGGCAACTCACCAGTTGAAACGCTCAGTTGAACCAGGTGTGAAGCGTTTTTACTTGAACAACTTGTGGCGCGGTTGTATTGTGTCTCCATGGCCGAAATATCACGCTTACCCCGCCCCGTTGCCGATGAATGGGAGTGGCAATATCAAGGTGCCTGTCGCGACCTTGAAACTGAGATGTTTTTTCATCCAGATGGCGAACGAGGCCCACGCCGTCGTAACCGTGAAAATACGGCGAAGGCGATTTGTGCAACGTGTCCAGTAATTGCAGCTTGCCGCAAACATGCATTAGCTGTGCAAGAGCCTTATGGAATTTGGGGCGGTCTTTCAGAAGATGATCGCTTGGCAATTCTTGGAAAAGATATCAGTCCAGATATTTCACATGCATCATAAGTTTTAACTCTCCTCCTGAGTTGAAAAAGAAACGCCCCGCAGATTTTCTGCGGGGCGTTTCTCATAACTATGTAATTAGTGACTATGTCCGCCTGGGCCATGTGAGTGACCAGAACCTGCAGCATCAGCTGCTGCTTGTTCTGCTGGCTTTTCGTAGACAACTGCTTCAGTTGTAATAAACATTGCAGCAATTGATGCAGCATTTGCTAATGCTGAACGGGTTACCTTAACTGGATCGATGACGCCATCTTTTGCAAGATCTCCATAGACATCAGTTGCAGCATTGAATCCTTCATTAGGCTTCATTGCACGGACTTTTGCAACTACTACGTAGCCTTCAAGACCGGCGTTTTCTGCAATCCAGCGAAGTGGTTCATCGCACGCTTTGCGAACTAAACGAACTCCAACTGCCTTATCGCCAGTGAATCCAAGATCGCCTTCTAGGGCATCGGCAGCATGCACAAGGGCTGCGCCTCCGCCAACAACGATTCCTTCTTCAACTGCTGCGCGAGTTGCAGAAATTGCATCTTCTAGACGGTGCTTCTTTTCGTTGAGTTCTACTTCAGTGTGTGCGCCAACCTTGATGACACAAACGCCACCAGCAAGTTTTGCAACACGCTCTTGTAGCTTCTCTTTGTCCCAAGAGGAGTCAGAGTTTTCAATCTCTTTGCGAAGTTCGCTTACACGGGCTGCAACTGCGCCCTTGTCTCCAGCGCCTTCAACGATCGTTGTTGCATCCTTTGAAACCACGATGCGACGTGCGCGACCGAGATCCTCAAGAGTTGCAGCATCAAGTTTCATTCCAACTTCAGCTGAAATAACTTGTCCGCCAGTGAGCGTTGCGATGTCTTGCAACATTGCCTTACGGCGATCACCAAAGCCAGGGGCTTTAACCGCAACAGAAGTAAATACTCCACGCATACGGTTAACAACTAGCGTTGATAGGGCTTCACCTTCGATGTCATCGGCGATGATTAATAGCGGCTTTGAAGTCGCTGAAACCTTCTCAAGAATTGGTAGAAGATCTGCGAGGGCAGAAACCTTGCCAGCTGAGATAAGAACGTAGGCATCTTCAAGAATTGATTCCATACGATCTTGATCAGTTACGAAATATGGAGATATGTAGCCCTTGTCGAACTGCATTCCTTCAGTGAACTCAAGATCAAGGCCAGTAGTAGATGCTTCTTCAACAGTGATGACGCCATCTTTGCCAACGCGATCCATTGCTTCGGCGATTAAATCACCGATGGCACGATCTTGGGCAGAGATAGTTGCAACATCTGCAATCTGAGCTTTTCCACTAACTGGAGTTGCTTGGTTGCGAAGGTTTTCTGAAACTGCAGCTACTGCAGCTTCGATGCCTTGCTTAATATCCATTGGCTGAGCACCTGCGGCAAGGTTACGTAGACCTTCTTTAACCATTGCTTGTGCAAGTACCGTTGCAGTAGTAGTTCCATCACCGGCGACATCATTTGTCTTTGTGGCAACTTCTTTAACTAACTGTGCGCCCATATTTTCAGCAGGATCTGAAAGTTCGATTTCCTTAGCGATAGTTACGCCGTCATTAGTGATAATTGGAGCACCATATGACTTTGCAATAACTACGTTGCGACCCTTAGGTCCAAGAGTTACTTTGACGGTGTCAGCAAGTATGTTGACGCCACGTTCCATTGCTCGACGTGCTTGCTCGTCGAATTGAAGGGACTTTCCCATTTACTTCTCGATTACAGCGAGAATGTCGCGCGCTGAAAGAACCAATAGGTCATCTCCGCCATGCTTGATTTCAGTTCCGCCGTACTTGCTGTACAGAACAACATCGCCAACTTTGACATCCATTGGAACGCGAACACCATCATCAAAGCGACCTGGTCCAACTGCAATAACAGTTCCCTCTTGTGGCTTTTCTTTTGCTGTATCTGGGATAACAAGACCAGATGCTGTTGTTGTTTCAGCTTCGTTTGTCTTGATAACGATGCGATCTTCTAGTGGCTTAATGGCCATGGGTTTAACTCCTTCTTATTTTTCCTGATTGAATTCCTCGTGCAGGCCCGGTTAGCAGTGTGGGCCCGTGAGTGCTAACGCAAGGTTAGACGGGGCTATTCCCAAGGGCAAATTGAACTAAGTCAGGCTCACGGTCGTAACAGGCAGGCTGGACTGCGCGTCAAAGGCCACGGGGCTTGGCGTGCGCCCGGCCGAGGCCATCAAGGCTCCCAGGCTGGCCACCATGGCCCCGTTATCAGTACACAGCGCTGGCGACGGGATCCGCAGGTGGATCCCCGCCTTTTCGCAGCGGGCTTGGGCCACGGCTCGAAGCCGTGAGTTTGCAGCAACGCCTCCGGCAATAACAAGTGAATCGATACCACTGGCTTTACATGCAGCAATCGTTTTTAGCATTAAAACATCCACGATTGATTCTTGGAAAGAAGCGGCAACATCGGCTCGAACATAGTCCGGGGTACTTTCTAAATATCTGGCAACAGCGGTTTTTAAACCTGAGAAGGAAAAATCATAGGGACGCGTTTGCCAGTCATTAGATGTGGTCAGGCCACGTGGAAAATCAATAGCGCTCGCACTACCTTCTTTAGCCATTGCATCAATAGCAGGTCCACCCGGAAAACCTAACTTCATTATCCGAGCAATTTTATCGAAAGCTTCACCTGCGGCATCATCAATTGTCTGTCCTAATTTAACGATGGAAGATGTGATGTCATTGACTTGAAGCAATGATGAATGACCACCACTAACTAATAGCGCAATTGTTGGTTCAAGGCTTTGATCATGAGTTAAGTAATCAACGCTCACATGTGCGGCTAAATGATTGACTGCATAAATAGGTTTATCTAAACCAATTGCAAGACCTGCGGCAGATCCCACGCCGACTAGAAGAGCGCCTACTAAACCTGGGCCCGCAGTAACTGCTATTGCATCGATGTCCTTGAGTGAAACGTTGGCATCGCGCAATGCTTTTTTAATAGTTGGCTGCATCGCTTCAAGGTGTGCTCGGCTAGCAATTTCAGGTACGACTCCCCCAAAGCGTGCATGTTCTTCAACACTTGATGCAATCACATTTGCCAGCAAGGTGCGTCCACGAACAATTCCTACTGCAGTTTCATCGCACGAAGTTTCGATACCCAGAATTAATGGCTCGCTCATGGCAGCTCTTTTCGCATAATCAGCGCATCTAGCCCGCTACCAAAATAATCTTTACGGGTATTTAACCGTGAGTAGCCAAGAGATTCATACAAACCAATAGCTTCGGCGTTATCGGTTTTAACTTCAAGCATCATGGCAGTTGCTTGGCGATCAATAGCAAAGTCAGTTATTAAAGCCATCAATTGACGGGCAATGCCTTTACCTCGGTGTTCTGGAATTACCCCTACCGTCAAAATATCAGCCTCAACGCCAGGTGCCGGAACCAATATGCCTGCATAACCAATAATTGATTTGTCTTCATCTAGCGCCACAACGAAGTGACGTGTGCGTGGCATCTCGGCAAACTCTTCTTTGTATTGACCAGCAGACCATGGTGAATACGGAAAGAGTTGTTTATCTAATGAAACAAAAACTGGAATATCCAACGCCATAGCATCGCGATAGGTTGTCATGAGCGATCCGCCGTTGCTACTGCATCCGGTCTACGCAAATAAATTGGCTCAGAAATATTTCCGGTAAGTGCAACTAGGGCATTCATCTCTGGATATAGATCAGCATGAATAATTACGCCTTGGGCTTGAACATCGGCAGGAAAACTAACTGCGGGTTCACCGACACGAATTCCATCTTTATAACGTGCCCAATAAACCTCTTTGCGCCGTGCATCGACTGTGACAATAAAATCTTTATCACTTACTTGTGCAGCGATAGCATCAAGTGAGCACACGCCACGTACCGAAATTTCACGGGCTAGGGCAAAACTTTGTGCAAACGCAATTCCTACACGAAGTCCAGTAAATGGACCTGGACCCATGCCTACCACAACTTCATCAATGACTAAACCCTTAACGCCTTCTTGTACAAGTGAAGGCAAAGCCGGTCCATGTTCAGTAGCGCCATCACGATGCGCGCTCCAAAGAATTTCTCCGCCTTTGATAACTGCAACGCATGTACGGGAAGTCGAAGTATCAATAGCTAAAGTAATTGTCATAGGACAAAACTATTCCAGCGAGCACCAATGGTTTTGATCTCTACTTGGCGAATTTCAGTGGTTCTATCTATTGTGATTTCCAACCGATCCTCATTCAGACGGGCAGATTCGCTTCCGCCCCATTCAACAACGGTTACCGAGTTTTCTGTATCTAAATCCAAGTCATCTAAATAAAGGTTGGGGTTTTCGGTATCAACCAAACGATAAGCATCTACATGAATCATGGGTATTGCAGCTGCGTATGTTCTAGAAATGACAAAAGTGGGTGAAGTGATATCTGTGATCCCTAAACCTTTGCCAATACCTTGAGCTAAAACTGTTTTGCCTGCACCTAATGGGCCATTTATAAGAAGCAAGTCACCAGCTTTTAAATGAACAGAAATAGATTCTCCGAGATTAAACATCTCTTCTGCGCTGGTAACGGTAATCATTAGGAAGTAAGGGTAAAGGAAAACGGGGGCCTTGGTTTCCCAAGACCCCCGTTTATTACCCTCGATGTATTAGTTGTCGCCGTAGAACTTGAGCAATGGAGCAACAATGTTCTTATCAACTGAGAGATTGCCAGCCTTACGAGCTGCTGTTGCAATCGCACCACCTGATGGAAGCTTTCCTGTGCTTGATGCTTGCACCAATGACTTAGCTACCAACACAAGTTGTGCTGATGTGAAGTTACAGTGGTTTGTTCCTTGTGCGGCAGGAGTTGATGTGATTGGAGCACCTGTGCTTGCAAACTTTGTCCAGTTCGCAGGTGTTGTATTCCAAAGCATCAGCAACTTATTAGTTGGAGCTGTGTAAGACTTACTCTTTTGGTACTCCTTAAGTGCTGCAACCTTTTCTGCTGCAAACTGTTCTGCGTATGCATTCACAACACGTTGTGATGCACCAGCTGGCGTAATTGGATCAGCCAATCCAGTCATCAAGATCGTTGGAACATTGATCTTTCCGGTGTTTGCATGCAATGCATTCATCTTGGCCATAGCCGCTGGGTTTCCAACTGCACGAGGTGCACCAGGATTAGCAGCTGACAAAGCAGCACTAAGGGCACCAATTACGGTGTTGCCTGAAAGTGCGGCGTTGAAAATTACAGCTTCTGATTCAATGCGTGCTGCGTAGTTAGTCTTTGTGTTATCAAAGATTGCTCCACCAGTCTGCATTTCAACATCTTGAGTTGCAAGAATTGCAAGAGCTGCAGCATTTGTTCCATTTTCAAGGATTGCAAGTGCTGGGCTAACTGCTAATGGGAATGACAACTTCAAGGCACCTTCTGGACCATTAACTGAGTCGAAGTGTGCTGATTGAGTTGGCAGACCTGCCATGAGACCTAGGTAAAGAAGTGCGCTACGTACAGGAATACCTGCAGCTTCTAGCGATTTACCTGTTGCAGATGAAGTATCTGGCCATTTGCCCGTTGAAATACCTGCCTGCAACTTACCCATGACTGTAAAGACTTTGCCGAGGTCAACATAAGACTCTCCGACACCAGCAGCTCCAGCTGAGTAATTTCCAGCCTTAATTGTTGGATCAAAGAGAACCTTTAGACCCCAGAGGAAATCTCCGGCCATTGTTAATTCTGCATTTACATTATCAGCCATACACATTGGTGCAACTGCGCTAACGAGTTCTGGATGCTTTTCAGCAAGACCCTGAGTGATAACGCCACCAAGAGATGATCCCCAAGCAATTACCTTTTTAGTAGTTGGGAACTGCTTCTTAAATGTGTCAATTAGCTCAACGTTTGTTGCAATTGCAGAATCTGGGTTCCAACCTTGACGTGCAAAGCCTGAACCTACGATTGCAATACCTTGGCTAAATAGATACTTAGCAACATCAGCATTTCCACCAGGAACTGGTTCAGGAGTGTTGGTTACTTTGTATCCACCAATGAGTGGAATTGCTGAAGGAATGTCTACGTTGTAACGGTATCCATGTGAGTACAAAGCAACAGTTCCGTTGAAGTTAGCTGGAACTTGCATTGCATATGGAGCACCATCTGAAGTTGCACCAACGCATGACTGAATTGGGCTCTTGCCATCGCACGCAGGCGCAGCGTTAGCTGCTACTGGTACTGAAACAAGAAATGTTGTGACAAGTGCTGTTACTGAAAGAAGCGAAAGAATTCTTACTTTTTTCATTAGTTAGGTAGTCCCTTCGCTGGCATTGCTGGACGCACATATGTTGATTTAACAACTGCGCCAGCACCTGAATCGGTTGTGTATGTGACATATGAGCCACCAATTGGAGAAAGGTCACCAGTTGGTGAGTACTTACCAACCCAGTAACCAGTTAATCCAACGTGGCTTGTCTTTGAATATCCCAGCGGAACGAGTGCAGAGTTCGCAAATGTTGAACCCTTGCTGTCGATAGCTGCCAATAAGGACTTACGTGTTGGATTTGGACCTGCAGCTTTAAGTGCCTGCGCAGCCATAAATGCTGAGTTCATTCCAAGCAATACGTTGAGATCAAATGTTGATCCAGGTACTGCCTTGGCGTAGATATCTGAGAATAGTTTTACGTATTCATCCTTCATATCTGTTGTAGCTGGAACTGGTGAGAAACCAATTGCGTTGTAAAGAACGCCAGCTGGTACACCAGTAAGTTTAATTGTTGTTGCATCTCCACCAACTGAACCAAGCATCCACTGTGGTGCATATTTCAATTGGGCTGCAACGCCGAGCATTGCAGAAGTTGCGCTAGATACTCCGAAAAGAATTACAACGTCGGCTTCTGCAGCCTTGAACTTTGTAATCCAGCCGGCTGCAGCTGCAGCACCTTGTGAACCTGATGCGTAAGGAACTTTGACTGCGAATGTAACTCCAGCAGTCTTAAAACCTGCGAGCGCATCTGAACCGAAGTCGTCATCCTGGTAAAGAAGACCAATCTTCTTTCCTGCAAAGTTTTCCTTAATGTACTGACCCATGA
Organism: Actinomycetota bacterium; assembly: GCA_947450175.1. Lineage (GTDB taxonomy): Bacteria > Actinomycetota > Actinomycetes > Nanopelagicales > Nanopelagicaceae > Planktophila. Next base: position 20,542 of record CANFUR010000009.1, read on the forward strand.
CCTTTGCTTCCATAATGTATGAAGGCAAAACTGCATAAGTAGTTGGATACTTCTTTGCATCAGCGAATCCGCTAAATCCAGTATTAACAAATAGAACAGGGACTCCGCGGCGGCCTGGGTTAACTGATGCCGCTACAGCTTTTACATTTGCTGTTCCAAGAGGAGCAAGAAGAGCCATGACCTTATCTTTTAGAATAAGTTCATTTGTCTTTGCTACAGCTTCGGTTGGTACATAACGATCATCTTTTACAACAAGGGTGACCTTACGGCCATTAATTCCACCGTTTGCATTGAGATAATCGAAGTACGCCTTTGCTGCACCAGGAATCTTGTTATAACCAAGTGATGCTGTACCTGTCATTGGTAGTGTCATACCGAGTTTGATTTCAGTTGATGAGACTCCCACTTCAGCCGCTTGTGCTGGGACTGCTGTTACAGCCAAGCTCACTGCGGCAAGTACCGCTGAAACTGTTATCAGTTTCCGGCGATTCATTGCTTTCATGTGTTTCCTTCCATCGAGGGATTATTGCGGGGGTAAATCTGTATTGCTTTTTTACTTCTTATGCGCCAACTTCTTTGCTGAGCGTGCACGATGTTGTTCAACCGGTCCATCTGGAACAAACAGAACAGTCACAATCAAAATCGCGCTCACCAAAAAGCCCGGCAAGTTCGTGGTCACTCCTTCAGAGCTGCCGATCCGGTGAGCCACCACATCGGCGATCTCTGGAATAGCGACCAGGACCACTGCCCCAATCATTGCGCCTGAAAGGGTGGTTATGCCAGATATGACTGCGCCTGTCAGCAAGGAAAATGAGAGCGCAAGCGGGAATGCGCTCGGGGAAACCGTGCCAATGGTCATAGAAAGTAGCGCCCCGGCCAATCCGGCGATTCCGGCACTGATAGTGAAGGCCAGGATCTTAGACCGGGCGATATTGATGCCAGAGAGCTGGGCAGCGACCTCGTTGCCTCGAATCGCCCGCCATGTGCGGCCGTAGCGTGAGCTAAGAATATTTTTCACTACCCACATTGAAATAAGTGCCGCTAGACCCGCAATCCAAAAAAACCATTTGTATTGCGTGAACTCTTCACCTAATGAGAGTGGTGGGAATCCAACATCGAATAATAATCCTTGCTCTCCACCCAGAACTGAAAATTGATTTGCAAGTGAAGGTAAACCAATAGCCAGTGCCAAAGTTGTTCCCGCTAAATATGGACCAGATAAACGCGCCGCTGCAGCACCAAGGAGTGCGCCTCCAATTGCCGAGGCAAGTACTGCGACAACAAAACATAGAATGATTGGTAGGTTAAATTCAATTCGTGCAACTGCCGCTGCATATGCTCCAACTGCCATAAGTGCTCCGTGGCCAAGTGAAACTTGACCAGAATAACCCGTTAATAAAATAATAGAAGAAATTGCAATTACATACACTGCAATTGATGCACCTTGGTAAACGCGAAGTTCATCAACCATTCCGCTTATAAAGTAGAGAACTACTCCACCTAAAATAAATAAGAAAATATCTCGTTTTTGTTTTTTATGCACGGCGGGCCGCCTTTGCTCCAAAAATACCCTGAGGACGAATGAACAAAACGGTCAAGAGAATTACAAATGGCGCAATGAAAAATAATCCACTACTTATATACATGAGTACAAATGAAATCATGAGCCCAAGTACAAGTCCACCGATTACGGCGCCAATCAAACTATCCAAGCCACCTATAACGGCGGCAATAAATCCTGATACAAGGAGAAGTGAGAAGTCAATTGAATCTGGTGACAATGTTCCATTACCGTTGACGGTTTGGAACATTCCAGCCACTGCACCGGCAGCACCTGCAAGCGCCCAGCCCAAAGTTCGAACCCAATCAACTTTGATTCCAGATAATCGCGCGATTTCGGGGTTATAAGCAGAGGCACGAAGCGCTAAGCCGATATTAGTTTTTTGAAAGACAATCGACAAAATTAACATCAAAATTATTACAGTTATAAGAATCAAAAGTTTTAAGGGCGAAAAAACCAAAGTAGTTCCATTTATAGTGAAACCATCATTTGAAACCGGGCCAATTATTCGAACATCTTGACCGCCCCAAATCATCGATGCAGATGCTCGAATGACCCCCAAAAGGCCAAGGGTTGCAATGATTGGCGCTACTCCAGCAATTGGACCTGAAGAACTATGTTTAACAAGTAATCGAATTAAAATCATTTCGACTAAAGCTGCAAACAACGCTCCGCCAATCATTGCTACGGGAAGTGCGATCCAAAAGGAACCTAACTTTGTAACTGCTTCATAACCAAAATAAGTTGAAAGTAAGGCCATTCCTGCCTGGGCAAAATTTACGACTCGCGTGCTGCGCCATACCAGCACCATTGAGATTGCCATCAGAGAATATATGGAACCCGCAGTGATTCCGATAAGTAGAGTGTTTAAGAAATCCATAATTAATACCCCAAGTATGCAGTACGCACTGCAGGATCATCGATGAGTGCTTGCGCATGGTTAACCGCAACTACTTTTCCTAAATTCAAAACAATTCCTAGGTCGGCAATCTTTAAGGCTCCTATGGCATTTTGTTCAACTAGCAAAACTGTCAAGTTCATAGATGTAGCTAGTTGGCGAATAGTTTGGAAGATTTGCTCAACAACTAGAGGTGCAAGTCCAAGTGAGGGTTCATCTAATAAAAGCAGCTGAGGTTTAGCCATGATCGCCCGTCCGATAGCCAGCATCTGTCGCTCACCACCAGACAAAGTGTCTGCACGTTGTTCAATACGTTCGCCTAATCGCGGAAAAATAGTTATAACTTGGTCAATTGATTCTTTGGCTTCCTTCTTATTACCTCGCCAAATTGCACCCAGCTCTAAATTTTCTCTAACTGAAAGTTCGGGAACTACTGATTTACCTTCTGAGACGTGTGAAATTCCTCGTCGCACCAACATCTCAGGCTTTATTCGACTAATGCTTTGGCCATTCCACGTGATGTCGCCGTGAGTTGGGTTCTTAAGTCCGGAGATAGTGCGAAGTAACGTAGTTTTTCCAGCACCATTAGAACCAATAATTGCAGCTAACTTTCCAGCCGGAACATCGATAGAAACTTGATTTATGGCACAAATAGCAC